>JBEKLS010000135.1:0-12142 GCA_050010075.1 Binatus sp. (SeqCode)
CCAAGCAGGAAGTGAAGGGCTACGAATACTACAAGAAGATGGCGGAGCAGGCGGTCGCAATTGGCGACTACCGGCTGTCGCTGGCCGATCTCGAGAAGCGTATCGAAGCAGGCGCGGTGATGGTCGGCGATCCCGAAGACTGCCTGAAGGTCGCGAAGATTTACGAGTCAGCTGGAATCGATTTGCTCCTGATGCTGGTGCAGGTAGGCGCAATCCCGCACGAAAAGGTAACGCAGACTGTCGATCTAATCGGCAGGCACGTAATGCCGAAGCTAAGCGCCAGCTCAAAGGCCTACCAGGCAGAATCGTCCGCAGCAGCCGGCGGCGCCCGCTGAGATGACTTCTGGTGCCTCGCCCGAATTAGGATGCTGCGTTCTGCGCGATATCGTGGCGCATGACTCGCGTGCCTGATCTATCCCGCTACGCGAGCCAGCCAGTGGTTCGACCAACATTTCGATGGACGCGCGCGCTGCATAGGAAGCTTACTATGAACACCAAGCGAGCATTGAAAGATGTGGAGCGGAGGCCGACCCATCTTGGCGCTATCCTGCGCGAGGACGTCCTTCCCGCGCTCGGCCTCTCGGTTAGCGAGGCCGCGCGGCAGCTGGGCGTAACGCGGCAGACGCTTCATCGGATTATGGCCGAGAAGGTATCGGTTACGCCCGAGATGGCCGCGCGGCTCGGCCGGTTTTGTGGCAACGGACCTGGACTGTGGCTACGGATGCAGCAAGCCTGTGATCTCTGGCGCGCCGAGCGCGAACTCCGCTCCGAACTTGCACAAATCCCGGTTCACCGAACGTCCTCCACAGCCTGAGCGCGAACGGAGCAACTCCTTGTGCAAGAGCGGCGACGTAAAAGAGCAGACGGCTACCTTCGCGAGCCGGGGGCTGGGCGCGGATCGACTATCTGGCGGCCGGTTGGACGTACTTCCAGCGAGCAGCCGAATAGTGAGTCGTCGCGCACGAGGCTTACTACTGCGTCGGCGATTTCTTCGGGCTGGATTATCTTCGACGGTACCCAGCTCTTAATGCCATGTTTCGCCGCCGCCTCTATTCCCTTGCGCACCAGCGGGGTGTCGACGATTCCGGGGCAGATGCAGTTGACGCGGATTTTGCGTTCCGCTTCCCAGAACGCGAGCGAATGCGTGAAGTTCACGACGCCGCCCTTGGCCGCGCCGTAAACCGCGTCCTGGCGATGCGGATACAGGCCCGCCATCGAGGCCGTGTTGATTATGACGCCGCCGCCGTTCTTTTGCATCAGCGGTGCCGCGAGGCCGGTGCCGAGTATCACGGCCTGCAAGTCGATCTCGACCACCAGGTGCCATCGCTCGGGCGGTGCGTCGGGAAAGCCTGGTGCGCCGACGGCGATGCCCGCGTTGTTGTGCAGGATGTCGAGACGCCCGAACTTCGAGACGGCGGTGTCGAGCATGCGGCGCGCGTCTTCGAGCTTCGCTACATTCGCCTTGACGAAAACTGCGCGGCCGCCGGCGCTCTCGATGCGTTTGACAGTCTCCGCGCCGCCGGCCTCGTCGAGATCTGCGACCACGATCGCCGCGCCTTCGCGTGCGAGCCGCTCCGCCGTTGCACGCCCGATTCCCGATGAGCTGCCGGTGATGACTCCGACCTTACCTTTGATTTCCATTACGCGATCCTCCGTCTGAATTGCAGTCCATCACTATCCCACGCTCCCGACCAGCACGCCGACGATCAAACCGGCGAGCACGTACGCCGTCAGCGCAACATAAGTGTAGTCGCGTTCCCTGATAAAGAGCATGAAGCAGAACGCCACCCGCGCGAGTGGGACCAGTGTCAGCACGAACAGCCCGAGCGTCAGAACTGCGTGCGGATTGCCGGCGCGGACCCTGCCCAGGAACAGCGCGTACTTTTCCCGGCCCAGCATGTGACCCTGCTGCACGGCGTGGTAGCGCTGAACGAAGTAGTCGGGCGCGAAAGTATAGTCGAGGATGAGGCCGGCGACGAGTATGATCATCGCGGCGATCAGAATCGATCGCAGCAGAATCGGCGTCCATTCCCTGAGTATCCGGTCTTCTTCCAGTTTGGGCATCGTTCAGATTCCCGACAATGCGCGCCATCCCATCTCGGCCGCGATCAGCAAAAGAATTATCACGAATACTGTCCTCAGCGCCTCGACCTTGAGATACGGCAGGATTCGGCTTCCGGTGAGCGCGCCAGCGGTGACGCCAATCGCCACCGGCGCTGCGATAGTCGTCGCGACATCGCCGCGCGCGAGAAACACGAGTGCGCCGGCGCCGGCAGTAACGCCAATCATGAAGTTGCTGGTCGCGCTCGAAACTTTCAGCGGCAGGTGCATGATGTAGTCCATCGCCATCACCTTCAGCGCGCCCGATCCGATTCCGAGCAGACCCGACATGAGTCCCGCGACGACCATCAGCGCGCCGCCCTGTGGAACTTTTACGACTTCGTAATGGACCGGGTGGCCGTCGAGGTCCGGCACTTCGCCCGCGAGGTCGAGCCGCCGGGCAAGCGCATCGCCCGTGCTCAGGATGTCGTCGCCGCGCTTGGTGATCGTGAAATATGCCGACTGCAGCATCATCGCGGCGAATAGCAGCTCGAGCACCACGGTCGGCACCACGCCGGACAGGTAAGCGCCGATCACTGCGCCGGTAACCGTCGCGCACTCGAGCACCATCGCGACTTTCAGATTGGTCCATCCGTCGCGCACGAAGGCGACGCTGGCGCCGGCGCTCGTCGCGACGACCGAGATCAAACTCGCGCCGACGGCGACCTTCATCGGCATGTGCGCGAGGATGACCAGCGCGGGCACGATGAAAACGCCGCCGCCCAGGCCCGAGATCGAGCCGATGAAGCCGGCGCCGATCGAAAGCGCGAACAGGGAGGTCAGGATTTCGAGCAAGCAGAGGCTCCGGATTCAGGCATGGGCGCAATCGTAGTTTGGATCGAATGAGAAAAACAGACTCGCCTGCGAAATCGAAGACGAACTACACGGGCCGCGGATTAAGAATTTCGAGCGTGCGCCGCGGGCTATTGCGCAGTCCACGCTCGATGTCGTCGGCAATCTGGCGCACCGCGCGAAGAGGCTCGGCCGCGCGCGAGATGGGACTGCCGACGACGACGTAGTCGGCGCCCGCGCGGATAGCATCGGCGGCGGTGATCGCATGCGAGTCCGGCCCGGCTATATCGCCGAGCTGCACGCCCGAGGTCACGATGATGAAGCGGCGTCCGCAGGTGTTGCGCACCCGCGGGACTTCATGCGGCCAGGTGACGACGCCGTCGAGCGACGCGTCGGCGGCGAAGCGCGCGATCCGGGTGACGCGGTCGTGGCATTCAGTCGGGCGCGGCGTCGAACTCTCCGATTTCATTTCCGCGAGCATCGCGACCGCCAGGATACTCGGCCGCCGCAGGCCTTCGGTCCTGCAGATGCGCGCGATCTCGGCGCGCGTGCGGGTCATCATCTCGGTCGAGCCGCAGGCCGAGCCGTACGGATGGATGTCGAACATCTTGACCCCGAGCCGAGTCGCCTCGACCGCGGCGCGCAGCACCTTTTGCGGGTTGTCGTGGAATTTAAGATCGAGAAAGACTTCGGCGCCGCGCCGGCGAATCTCGCGAATGAAATCGGGGCCGCCGCCGACGAACAGCGCGCGGCCGATTCGGAACATCCCGACCACTCGCGCCAGCCGCTCGACCAGCCTGAGCGCGTCGCCGCGGTCGCGCAGGTCGAGCGATACGATCAGGCGCTCGCGCAGCGCGCCTTGCCGCATCAAGCCCGAAAACGGCCAGTACTGAGTCATCGAATCCTTCATCGTGGACACTCGCCCGGCTCGATTCATGAAAATATGCCGATCGCCGTCGAAGTCAAGGAAGCGCCTCGATGCAGTGCGGGGACTGCATTGATACGACTGCACCGAGCCGTCGTGCGTGCAGGCAAAAACTCCGGAATCCGCACGAATGCTCGACATTTCGCGCCATCGGGCGTCGGCATCGCCCTTGCTCTAACACATCAGGACGAGCCAACGAGGGCGATTGTTTTAGCTACGGCGACTCGATAGGTCAATTACACGGACCGGCATTTCCGGCCCCAGGTGAGGCAGGATGTTCGGCATATTCCTAATAGCACTAATAATTTATGCGGTCGTACAACATCGAAAGCGCAAGCGGATTCGCTGGATGAGATACGGCGACGGGCACGGCTGGTCGAAGGACGACTGGGCGCGCTACGGCGACTTCTCGAAGTGGTCGCGCGAGTGGTCGAAGTGGAAGGCGGACGCCAAGGCGTCGACCACCGCCTCGGCTGAGCGCTTCGCCAACGATCTTCATTCGAAAATAAAGCGCGACTTCGACAGCAAGATGGCGCGCAAGTTCGAGGCCAAGGCCGAAAAGTTCGAGCGCAGGCTCAAGCAGCGCTTCGACAAGCAGACGCAGAAATACGGCGGCGTCAGCCTCGATCCCGCCAACGACTTGCCGCCGCCACCGCAGTTCAAGAACGACGCCGAGCGCCAGACCTACATGCGCGCGCGCAAACGCGCACAGGCCGAGGCCGGATTCTTCATACACCTGATGTGGTACGGCATCATCATCGGCTTCCTGTTCATCATCAATCTGATGACCAACGGCTTCGGCGGCTATCCGTGGTTCTTATGGCCGGCTCTCGGCTGGGGATTTGGAATCGCGACCCATTTCGCAGCCGTCTACGGATGGCGCTGGGTTCATCAGCGGGTTTTCGATCCTGCGATCGCGCGCGAAGTTCAGCGCGAAGTGCTGCAGGAGAAGGAGCAGCTGCGGACCGAGAAGCAGGCGTCGCTCGATGAATTGACGGCGACCTTCGCGCACGAAATCCGAAATCCGATCGCGGCGGCGAAAAGCCTGGTGCAGCAGATGGGCGAGGATCCCACCTCGCACGAGAACGTCGAATACGCCAAGGTCGCGCTCGACGAGCTCGCACGCGTCGAGCGCAGCGTGTCGCACCTGCTCAAATACGCCAAGGAAGAAGACTACAGGTTCGAGAACGTGAATCTCGCCTGGGTGCTCGACGGCGCGCTCACCCAGATGCGCAGCAAGCTCGAGGTGAACTCGGTCGCGGTCTCGCGCGCATACCTGAGCGGTCCGACCGTGCGCGCCGACGCTGACAAGCTGCGGCAGGTATTCTCGAACATCATCGACAACGCGATCGACGCGATGGAATCGCAGACCGGCGAACGGCGGCTCGAGTTCGCCATCCAGAACAACGGCGCCGGCATGGCGGCGGTCAGGATTCGCGACAACGGCTGCGGCATTGCGGACGACAAGATCGCGAAGATTTTCAATCCGTTCTACACCTCGAAGGCCAACGGCACCGGGCTTGGCCTCGGCGTGGCGAAAAAAGTGATCGACTCGCATCGCGGAACGATCGAAGTGCAGAGCAAAGTGGGGCAGGGCACGGAATTCGTGCTGGCGATTCCGCTTAGCGACTCTGTGCGCGACGGCGACGAAGCGCAGGTTGAAACGCCGGGCGAAGAATCGTCGGCCGCTGCGACTGCAGAAATGGCGGCAGGGCCGGCGCAGCAGGGCAACGGTCGCGTCACGACGCCGATGGTGCCGATGGCAGCCGGCGCGAAGTCCACCGAAACGTCGAGGCTACGAAATTGAAAGGGCGATTGCTGGTAGTTGACGACGAGCGCGGAATCGTCATCGCGCTCAAGGGCCTCTTCACCAAGGAGGGCTACGAGGTCGAGACCGCGGAGTCGGGCGAGGAAGCGCTCGAGAAGGTCAAGGCCGGGCTGTTCCACGTCATCATCACCGACCTCAGCATGAAGGGAATGAGTGGGCTCGAATTGCTCAAGCATGTGCGCGAGCTCGACCCCACCTGCGCCGTTCTGATGATCACCGCGTTCGGCACGCAGCGAATCGCAGTCGAGGCGATGAAGGCGGGCGCGGAAGACTACCTGCCCAAGCCGTTCGACAATGACGAGCTGCGCCTGAAAGTTCGCAAGGTGATGGAGACGCAGCTGCTCAAGCGCGAGCACAGCCAGCTGCTCGAACAGGTGCGGCTCGAGACGGGCGTTTTCGAGAATATGGTCGGGCGATCGCGCGCGATGATGCGCGTGTTCGAGACGATCGACAAGGTCGCGCCGACCGACGTCACGGTTTTGATTCGCGGCGAATCGGGCACCGGCAAGGAGCTGGTTGCACGCGCGATTCATTTTCGCAGTCCGCGCGCGCGCAAGCCGTTCATTGCGGTGAACTGCGCGGCGTTCTCGCGCGAGCTGGTCGAGAGCGAGCTGTTCGGCCATGAGAAGGGCGCCTTCACCGGCGCGGTCGCGCGTCGCGAGGGCAAATTCGAAGCGGCGAACGGCGGCACATTGTTCCTGGACGAGATCGGAGACATGGCGCTCGAGACGCAGGCGAAATTGCTACGCGTGCTACAGGAGCAGGTGTTCGAGCGAATTGGCGGCAATCAACCGCTGAGCGTGGACGTGCGGATAATCGCGGCGACCAACCAGGACCTGGAAGCGATGATCGCACAGGGCAAGTTTCGCGAAGATCTCTATTACCGGCTGAAGGTCGTCGAGGTTCGCGTGCCGCCCGTGCGCGAGCGTCGTGAAGACGTGCCGCTGATGGTTCAGCATTTTATCGCAGAGGCATGCCACCGCTTCTCGGCGCCGCAAAAACAGCTCACGCCCGAGGCGATGCGCGCGTGCGTCGAGGCGCCGTGGAAGGGCAACGCGCGTTCGCTCAAGGCGGCGATCGAGCAGGCGGTGATCTTGTCGTCGGGCACAGAGATTACGCCGGAAGATCTGTTTGCCGGCTCCGAACCCGACGGCGACCATGCCGGTAGTTCTGCGCAAGGCGCTTCGAATCACGCGGCGGCGGCCAATGACAGCGGCGAGTCGGCGCTGACGTTTCGCGAGGCCAAAGAAAAGTTCGTCGGCGATTGGGAGCGCGACTTCTTCGTCCGCGCGCTGCGCGCCACGGGCGGTAATATCTCGCGCGCGGCAGAACGCACCGGGATGTACCGGCAAAGTTTTCAGCAAAAAATGCGCGAGCTCGGGATAACGCTCGCCGACCTCGGTCTCGCGACCAAGAATGACGCGAATTGATTTCGCGCGAAGCGGAGACACGGACAATGGATTCCACCGAACCACAATCAGCAAGCCCTGGCACTACGCTCACCACGATGAAGATTATCCCGCCCGTGCTCGCAGGCGTGCTCCTGCTGGTCACGCTCGCGCTCCACTTCATGCTGCCTGAGGAGCGCGCGGTCGGATGGGAGCAGGCGATCGGCTTGCTGATCGTTGCGGCCGGCTTGGGACTGTCGTCTTATGCGGCCGCGATCTTCACTGCTCGCGAGACCACGAAAAATCCCTACGGCGATCCCACTGCATTCGTCGTGCTGCCGCCATTCTCGTGGACGCGAAACCCGATGTACCTCGGTCTGGTGACGACGTTGCTCGGATTCGCAGTTTTCTTCGGCTCGATCGTGATGCTGGTCGCGCCGGTGGTGCTCTTCATCGTCGTCGATCGGATGGTGATTCCGCGCGAGGAAGAAACGATGGAGCGGCGCTTCGGCCAGGACTACCGCGACTACGTGTACCGCGTCAGGCGTTGGCTCTGAAACTTTAGCAATCGTCCAAAAGGAGAAAGAAGGTGTTGTCAAGATTTTTCAAATTGATCGGAGGCAAGTTCCACCGCTGGATTAAAGTGCGCGAGGCGCGCGACCCCGAAGCGGTTTACGAATCCGCAATTTCGGATCGCGTGCGCCGCTATCATCAGCTCAAGAGTGCAGCGGCCGGCGTCATCTATATGCGCAACAAGCTCGAGCGCGAGCTGCGCGAGAAACTCGCCGAGATGAAGGAAGTCGACGAGGAAGCGGGGCAGGCCGCCGACATGAACGAGGATCAGTGCGCGCTGATCCTTATTCAACGCAAGCACATCCTCGAAGGCGACTGCACGCGCCTGCGCGAGGAGCTCGGCGAGCTGACGACCGAAGCCGAAGCCGCGAAGAAGAACCTGATCGCGTTCAAGGGCGAGATCGAGAAGCTCAAGGTCGAAAAGGTGCGAATGATCGCGCGGCTGAAGAATGCGCAGGCGCGCGTGCGAATCCAGCATGCGCTCGAGGAGATTTCGTACGACGACGACGTCCGTGCGCTCGAAGAAGTGCGCGAGTCGATTCAGCGGATGCTCGCGCAAGCGGGCGTCAACCATGAGATCGCCGGCTCCGAGCTCGGCGACAAGCTCGAAGCGATTCGCCGCCGCAACGCCGAGGCCAAGGCCCAGGCCGAGCTGTCGGACTTGAAGCGCAAACGCCGGCCACCGCTGGCGCCGATGGATATTTTCACCGCAGCGGCCAACGCCGCCGCCAACGGCGACATCAAGCACGCCAACTGAAACGAACATGAGAGCTGCAACTACCGTCATTGCCGCCTTCTCGATGATCGCGCTGCTTGGCTCTGGATGCGGAGGGCCGCATGGAGGCCCTCCGGGCTCGACCGATGAATCGCGCGATATCAACGCGAACAGCGTGTTCGGTTCCGTCGACATCCGGCAGATGGGCGCCGCCTGCGCCGGACGCGTGCAACTGAACCAGGGCGCCGCGAGTATCAACGACAGCTGCTTCACCGGCGACACCAATGTAGTGCTGTGCACCGACGCATCGGCGGCGAATGCGGTTCAGTGCGCCGCAGCTAGCGGAAAGCTCGCGCTGGCAGGGACCGGCAGCGACCTGATCAACTACGCGCGCGTGAGATGAGGGCTAGCGGCGGAATATCGCGGAGTCTGCGATCGGCAGACCGAGCGCGTACCGCCGCAGCCAGTCGAGCGCGACCTGCGACGTGATCAGTTTTATCCAGTCGCGAGTGCCGCGAAACTGGTAGCGCCGCGTAAAGCTCTGATCGTCCGCCGACAGCGCAATGCACACCGTGCCGACCGGCTTGTCCGGTGTGCCGCCGTCGGGGCCCGCGATGCCCGACGTCGCGACCGACACCTTCGCGCCCGTGCGTTTGCGCGCGCCGGCCGCCATCTCGCGCACGCATTCTTCGCTGACGGCGCCGTGCGCCTTCAACGTTTCCTCCGACACCCCCAGCACGCCTGCTTTTATCTCGTTCGAATAGGTGACGAGGTCGGCGACAAAATATTGCGAGCAGCCGGGGATATTGGTGATGCGATGTCCGATCAGCCCGCCGGTGCATGATTCCGCCACCGCCAACGTCAATTTCTTTTCGATGAACAGCCGGCCGACGACTTCCTCCATCGAGGTGTCGCCTTCCCCGTAGATAAACTGTGAGATTTTCTCGCGCACGCGCAGCGCCAGCTCGTCGGCCTTGCGCTCGACTTCGCCCGGCCGTCCTTCGACTCTGATCTTCAGCGAAATTTGCGGGAAGCTCGCGCGAAACGAGACCTTCGCTTCTTCCGGCTTGATCAGCCCCGCCACCGCTTCGTCGAGCGCGGACTCGCTCATCCCGAAAGTCTGGAAGACCCGAACCGCGTAAACCTGGTTGGTGCCGCGATTCGCCGTGATCCACGGTATCACCGTGTTTTCCATCATCGGTTTCATCTCGCGCGGCACGCCCGGCAGCACGATCAGATGCGCGGTGTGACCGGCGATCGTCACCGGGATGTTGAACCCGGGCGCGGTGCCGAGCGGATTCTGGATGACGGTCGCGCCTTCGGGAAACAGCGCCTGCTTGAGATTGTTCTCGGGCATCGGGCGGCTGATCGACGCGAACAACTTCGTCATGTGCTCGACGGTCGCCTCGTCGCGCCACAACTTCACGCCGGCGACGCGCGCAATCGTCTCGGTCGTCAGGTCGTCCGCAGTCGGCCCGATGCCGCCGGTCGAAATGACGATGTCGCCGTTTTCGATCGCCGTGCGCCACGCCCATTCGAGGCGGTCCGGAACGTCGCCCACCGTGATGACCGCGACCAGGTCGATGCCGATTTCCGCGAGCTTGTCGGAAAGATAGTTGGCGTTGGTATCGACGACCTTGCCGGTAGTGATTTCGTCGCCGGTGGAAAGAATCACAGCGTTCTGAATCATCGGGAACTCCTTGCGGGCGTGCGGGTTCAGATCACGCGCACGATCACCTGCAGCACGATATTCGCATAGATCGCGGCCGCCAAATCATCCAGCATGACGCCGGCGCCGTTGCGCATCCTGTGATCGATTACGTTAGCCGGCCACGGTTTAATCACGTCGGCGATGCGGAACAGCAGGAATCCAAGCATCATCCAGCCGAATGTGATCGGATTGCCGAACATCGTCGCGGCCATGCCGAGCACTTCATCGATCACGATGCGCGAGTCGTCGTGAGTGTCGAAAATTTTCTCGGCGCGGTCGGAAATCCAGCACGAAATCGCAAACGCGATCGCGAAGATCAGAATGCACAGCGCAGGCGAATGCTTCCACAGCGGGCCGAAAACCAGCCACACGACCACCAGCCCGACCACCGACCCTGCCGTGCCCGGAGCAACCGGCGAGTAACCGGAATAAACCCCGGTGGCAAAGAAGATGATGAGCGAACGCATCCGGCGGGCTGTCAGCTGGTGGTCAGAGTTATGGGGTTTTCTTCGGCGCCGACTTCGACCGACGCGACCCCTTCAATCGTTTGCGCGACGCCGATCACGAGTTCGTCCCATGGCGGGACCAGCCCGACCCCGCTCACGCGCACGCATCCCGACGAGCAATTCACCGACATCTGCGCGTCGCGAATTTTCGGATGCGCGACCAGCGCCGCATGCACCTGCGCGGCGATCGAGGCATCGCTCATGCACTTTTTCCGATCCGCGCTGCCCTCGCTGTCGATATGAGTCGCCAGCGCCGCCAGCGTGCTAGCATGCGAGGCCAGCGGCAGCCGCGCGGTGTTGATGACCAGATCATAAATCGCGGGGTCGTCGATATCCTGGCCGAACAGTGTCTGCGTGCGCGCTTTAACTTCGGTGTCAAAGTCGCGCACGCGTTTTTCCGCCGCCGCCGGTGCGAGCTTCTCCTCCTTCGCTATCCGCTTGACGCGCTCGGCCACTGGAGCCATCGTGCGCACCCTGATGCCGCATCCGCCGTCGGGAAGAAAGTGCGCCGAGCCCCGTCCGGCAACGACGATACGATCCTGCGCGGCTTCCTGCAGAAAAACGGCGCGATAGTAGGCGGCGTAACGGCTGCCGTCGGTTTTCTTCTCCCAGAAATGCGGGTTGTGCACGTCGAACCATTTGATCTGCTCGGCGCTGACGTTGAAGCGCTTCGCAGTCTCGGCGATTAGCTGCTCACCGGTTTGGAACCTGTAGCCCAGTTCCCGCGCCGCGAGCTCGCCGAGCTCGATGCCCCGACTGCCAATCTGCTGACTGATCCCGATAACCGCCATCGATGGTTTCCCCGCCCGCCATCTTAGGTTCATGATCGCGAAAAGGGAAACCAGTGCGCGATGGAATCGGCGCCATTGTGACGATAGGATTTCCGCGCGGCGGATAAGCGCCGTGCGGCGGCAACTCGCGCGCCGCATCTCGAGGCCTGGAAGGAACGATGGAAGAAACTGATTTGACGCAGGAGCTGGCGCTCGCAAAGAAGGCTGCGCGCGCGGCCGGCGAGATTCTGCGCGGTTATTGGCGGCGCGGCGGCTACAAAATCGGCTCGAAGGGACACGACAATCCGGTGACGGCGGCCGATCTCGAAGCCGATCAGGCAATCAAGAAATTGCTGCGCGATCCATTTCCCGCATACGGCTGGCTTTCCGAGGAAACGGTCGACAATGACGACCGCCTGAAGTGCCGACGCGTGTGGATCGTCGATCCGCTCGATGGCACCAAGGAGTTCATCAACGGCATCCCCGAATTCGCGGTCGCGATCGCGCTGATCGAAGACGGAGTACCGGTGCTGGGCGTCACCTACAATCCGATCAAGCGCGAGCTGTACTGGTCGGCGCGCGGCGTTGGATGTCATCTGAATACGCGGCAGGTTCGCGTCACGCGCAAGCGCGTGCTCAAGCGCGCGACGGTCCTTGCCAGCCGCAGCGAAGTCGGGCGCGGCGAATGGGATGCATTTCGCGGGATGCTGAAGGTTAGGCCGACCGGCAGCGTCGCGTACAAGCTCGGGATAGTCGCGGCGGGCGACGGCGACGCGACGTTCACGCGATCGCCGAAAAGCGAATGGGACGTCGCATCCGGCGCGGCGTTGGTCG
>JBEKLS010000136.1:0-11884 GCA_050010075.1 Binatus sp. (SeqCode)
TGGCCCGCAACGGCTTCCGCCCGGTGCTGGAAACCCAGGAATCTGCCAGCTTCCTCAATACTCAGTCGCAACGATCGAACGCAAAGACTGAATAGCCAGTTGCACGCTGCTGAGGAGTCGCTCCTACAGCGACGGCTCAACCTGCACTTTGAGGTAGGATGGGCTCGCGACTTTTGCCGCGGCGCATCCCCACTGCTGATACTCTCTGTCGGGCGATCCCCGATTATCCCGGTTGTATGCCACGTTGACGGAAGCGGTGAAACTGGCCGGCGCGGTAAAGTCGATGGTTTGGGAGTTACCAATCCAGCTTCCGCCGGGATACGCGATGCCACCCTCAAAAATAGACGAGGCGACGCCGGCAGGCGACAGTCCAGCAGTCGCGATGTAGGGACTCTGACCGGGAGGAAGCGGACTTAGCGAAATCCATGCGTCGGCGCCATCATGCGGGTCCTCGAGCGCATTGCCGAATAACGAATAGGAAAATGTTGCCCGCCCCGGCCCTTCAACATTCACGGATATCGACATATCGAGGGTGCACAGCGTCTGCGTCCCATCCGTCGGCAGCGGTGTAGTTGCATTCTGGCATTGGCAACCGCTCGAATTGACGGTGACTTGAGTTAAGGTCGGGTCGCCGTTCAAAACAACTTGCGCATTCGCCGCCGATCCCAACAGCAGCACTGCTAGAAGCAACAAACCACTCACGCACGCAACGAGCTTCTCAAGACGCATCTTCAATCTCTTTTTCCCATATCGACGAGCACAATTGAGCTGTTCGATCGCCGACAACGCGCGCGCGCTCGCGAGCGCGAGCACGCCGCGTTGTCGGCGATCTTTAGGTACGTATCTTCCGGCTATCGGATACGGAGCGATGCGTGTACTGAGGGGGAAATTGGCGGAGGATCGCCAAATTCACTTCGTTGGAGGTTTCACGGCAATTTGATGAAACGTAGCGCGCGCCGATGGGCGGTTGGCCAGCTTTATAGTGATGTGACCCGCAGCAGAGGCCGGCTGTCCCGACGCTACAACTCCGATCGTGTAATGCCGGTCAATCTGGGAAGCGATCGAAGTGGCGAACTGCTCAACCTCACCAGGATCGGCCGCGAGTGGGTAGTAAGCGGGCGGCCCTGGAGACAAGAGAGTATATGAGACATTGCGATCTCGCACCGATACTTTCGGTGCATTTTTATCGGTCTCGGCGCTGACGAGGAAGAACTCGCCACCCACGTCGGTTGCGAACTTGCCCAGATTCTGAGCGCCGACTCCGTTAGGTGCGGTGCCGAGAGTCAATGCGTAAATGCCAATCGAAATGGGAAAATAGCTCGCGTTGGGATTACCGACGCCCACCACGAAGAAACGGTTCTGCGAGCTGAGCGCCGATGCTACGACGTCGTCCCGCGAGACGCTTTTACTCGCGTTGTCGAGTTTGGAAAGGTCATCGGTGAAAATGATGAGCGCACGGTCCGGATAATGGCCGCCGTTGAGGTGCGTTACTCCCTGCTCCACCCCATCGTAAAACGGTGTCACACCTCCCGCGCCGACGAGACTCAGACGTTGAGTGATGAGCGCGCGATCGGTGGTGAAGTCTTCCACCAATATCGGGTCCATCCCGAACGCAAAGACGAACACCTCGTCGCACGCGTCGAGCTTTGGCAACAACGCGTCAACGCTCGCGTTGACGACCGGCAGTTTCGTTACCATGCTTCCGGACTTGTCCACGAGTATTCCGACTGAGACGGGTGGGCGGCCCTGCTCGGCGCGAAAGTACGCGATCGGAATCGGCCGATCATTTTCCGTGGCGACGAAATCCGCTTTTGTCAGGCCAGCGGTTGGAGCGCCGCTTGAATCGATTACGTTGACGGAAAATTCAACGTAGTTCGGATTAGTCGCAAGATTGCTCGGCGGAGATGCCGGAGGGGCATTGCACAACTTCAGCTGAGCAGCGTCGATTGGCAGGGCAACTGGCGCCATCGTGGTGTTGACGCATCCGGCGAGTGCGAATGCCAACAGCCCGGCATAGATGAGCAAACAGATACGGATGACAGCTTCCCCCCTGCAGCTTTCCCGTTGCTCGAAGTTCGTTATTGCGGATCGCCCAGCTTTAGTAACTGCTTGCCGAAGTTTGCTCCTGTGAACAGCCGAATGATCGTCTTAGGCGCGTTTTCAAGTCCTCGCTGCAGGTCAATCTGGTTTTTAATTTTGCCGTCGGCGTACCACTTCGACATTTCGGCGATTGCTTCCGGGTAACGGGCGGCGAAATGGAAAACAAGAAACCCCTCCATCCGCGCTTGCTGGAAGAGCAGATTAAAGTAGTTCCGCGGCCCCGCCGGCAACGTCGTGCCGATTTCGTTGTACTGCGAGATCGCTCCGCACAGAACGATCCGCCCGCCGTGAGCAAGGTGGGCCAGTGCATCGTCGAGAATCTCGCCGCCGACGTTGTCGAAATAGACGTCGATGCCCTTGGGACAATACTTAGTCAGCGCCTCGCCAACATTCTCATTCTTATAGTCAATCGCGGCGTCGAAACCTGCCTCTTTCAATAGCCAGTCGCACTTCTCGCGCCCGCCCGCAATACCAACTACGCGGCAGCCCTTTATTTTGGCGATCATCCCGGAGACCGAGCCGGTCGCGCCTGCCGCGCCCGATACCACGAATGTGTCGCCGGCCTTAACCGCACCGACTGCAAGCGTCCCGAAGTAGGCAGTGAGGCCGGTCGTTCCGAGCAGCGACAGCGCCAGAATCGGATCGGTGCCGGCCGGCAGCTTCTGCAAGCCCATCAGGCCCTCGCCGCCGCTGACGGTGTAGTCTTCCCATCCGAACAGTCCCTGCACGAGGTCGCCTTTGGCAAATCCCGGGCGTTTGGAATCGACGATTTGTCCGACGGTACCCGCCTTCATCGTCTGGCCGAGCGGGATCGCAGGTATATAGGTGTCCCTGGACATCCAGCCGCGCTGCGTCGGATCAAACGAGAACGCGAGGTTGCGCACCAGCACCTGGCCGTCCTTCAGCGCGGGAACGGTAGTCTCGTTCCAGCGGAAATCACTCTCTTTGATTATTCCCTCCGGACGAGTCGCCAGCAGCCATTGCCGATTCTTTAATTCCGCCATCGATATTTCCTCACTGCGAGAACAGGTTCGTGTCATCTGGACTTAGCCGATACGCACGGCGCAGACAAGGAACGACGAGGAACTCAAGCGGGAGGTCGTGGCCGGGGTCTTTTTATGTCGTTTCGTCTTTGTGTAATTCTAAAGGCGAAGCGAAGAATCCCGGATACTTCCGGTTACTCGATGCGATCAGCTCGATGAGTATAAAAATCCGGCGCGGCAAGGTTGAGGACGCGGACTTCCTGGCGCGAGTGATGATGCTCGCGTCGCGCGGCCATCTGCGGCGCGGAGTATGGGACCTGATTGTCGGCGGCTCCGAGGAGAACTGCCTCGACTACCTGCGACGGCTCGCGCTCTCGGAGCCGGTGTCATTGTGCCACTACTCGAGTTTCATCGTCGCGGAGCATGCCGGAAGTCCCGCCGCGGCGCTGTGCGGCTTCGATCCGCGCGCCGGAGGATGGCAAACGCTCGGCGATGCGATGCAGAACGTGCAGCGCGAAAAAGGCTGGACGCTGGCCGACGAGAAAGCGTCGGCGGATCGAACCGCGCCGGTCTGGCAATGCACCTTCGACACGCTCGACGGCGCGTGGGTGGTCGAGTCGGTCGCCACGATGCCCGAGTTCCGTCGGCGCGGTTTGGCCGACGCGTTGATGACGGAGATTCTCGAAGCCGGCCGCGTGCGCGGCCATCGCCTGGCGCAGCTTACGATTCTGATCGGCAACGTTGCAGCGCAACGCGCGTACGAGAAGGCTGGATTCAGCGTGACCGACGAGAAGCGGCATCGCGACTTCGAGGCCGTCCTCGGCGCGCCCGGCTTCATGCGGATGGTCCGCGACTACTGATTTTCAGAACGGGCGATTTCCGAAAAATACGGCGTTGATGTCGCGCTTCGAGGAGGCGAGCGCGTCGCGCGATTTTGCGGCCAGCGCTTTTGCGAGCTCGCGCGCGGTCGGCATCAGAGCCTCGGGCTTCACTACCTGGTTCAGCGCGCCCAGCGCGAGCAGCTCTTCGGCCTTGTAATGGCGGCACATCAGGATTGCGTCCTTCGCGCGCCACGGTCCCAGCCGCGCGGCGAGCACGCTGGCCGGCGCACCGCGATAGGGCACGTCGAGATCGACCTCGGGCACCCAGAACTCCGCGCCCTCGACCGCGATCGCAAAATCGAACGCGAGTACGAATGACCATCCGCCACCGACCGCATAGCCGTTGACCGCACCAATCGTGATCTGATCGAGATGCGCCAGTACGTCGAACACGCGTCCTATCAGCCGCGGCCATCGCTTGCCGAACTCACCCATGCGCCGGCGGCGCTCGGCAGGGTCGGCGACCGCACCGGCGGGATCCTTGAACATCGCGTTGTCAGCGCCGGCACAGAAGGCGGTGCCTTTGCCGGTGACTATCAGCACGCGGCATTCGCGATCGTCGCGGACGGCATGCAGATGGCGCTCGAAGTCGAGGATCACGGATCCGTCGAGGCAATTGCGGCGCTCGGGCCGATTGAAGGTGATGGTCGTGATCGGACCGTCACGCTCGACGAGGAAATTTTCTGCGGAAGGGCGCGGCTTCATTGGTGTTGCTTTACTGCGGCGCGGCGCTGGCGCGCAACTGTTCGGCTAGGTTCGATTGGAAATTTGGAATGGATTGCCGTCAGGATCCTTGCCCTCGCAAAGGTCCAGACCGTCTTTCGATTTTATCTTGCCGAGTTTTGCCCCGCGTTTCATGAGTGCTTCCCCGGTCGCCGCGACGTCGGGAGAAAAGAAGACGAGCTTGGGCGGCCTCCTGCCGACCGCCGAAGTGCCATTGTGCAGCGCAACGTCGCAATCACCGGCTTGAAATTCCTTCCAGCCGGGGTCGTTTTTCTTCTGCTTTAAGCCGAGCACGTCGCGGTAGAATAGGGTCAAGGCAGGCATGCGGCGAGTGAATATAATGATGCGCTTGATCGCGAGTTCCATCAGGAGTCGTCCTCCGCTCGGGCGACGATAGGAGAAGAGATTTTTTTTGTCGAGGGCAGCAGCGCTGAAGCGGCTTGCGCGGCATCGATCGATGTTGAACAATCGCTTTTTTCAGGCGCGCGCGGAGAGGTGGCCGAGTGGTCGAAGGCACCAGATTGCTAATCTGGCGTACTGGGTAACCGGTACCGAGGGTTCGAATCCCTCCCTCTCCGCCAGTTTCCTATACTTTTCTTGGCAGCGAACATCACGAGCAAGCCTCTCTGGGCGCTTCCTCGCTGGTTCGGGTGGGGTCAGGGTGGGGTTGATTTGATGACACCTTCGTGGCAAAAGCGCCTCGGCCGATGTCTCCAGGGTTGATCCGGCGCGACTAAGTTCTTCAAGAGGTTTGAATCGCCTCGCGCGGAATGTCGGCAAATGGATCACAAAGCTCCCTTGAACGACGAAAAGCGCTTCCGCGTCGCCTATTTCGCCTGACGCAATCCAGCCATAGAGTTTCCTTCGGTTGCGCCGAACCATCTTCGCGAGCGCGGGTACTATCAAGTACTCACTCGCTGCAGAGCCGGTTCCGGCCTCTTGCCTGTTCATGATCGCCTCTCGTCGCACCACTCGGACGCGCTGCCGTCGAAGAGTTGTGTTAACTGTGCAGAGAGCGGCACCGCAATCTGGATGCCAGAAAGATAATCCGCCGAACCATAGCGTTTGCGTATCTTGCGCCCTCAGAAAAGTGTGCAATGTGCAGATTTGGCACGCACACTTTGTTAAGAGAGTGTTGCAATGACGTTGTTGGGTCCAGCTACGCGGAATCTCCGGGCGTGCCTACCGTCGCCTGCCCCTGAGTAAGAGACGGACGATCGCGACGCTGTCCGTGTTCGTGCGCCAGAAAAGACTGAAGTGCCGAAGCCCAAACAGCAGGGTGCGCGAGTGTCATGTGACCGTGCGGTGGGTAAATTCAGGAGTTCGAGAGGATTGATCAAGTCGTCAGCAAAATTGATCGTCAGCATCGGCACATTGATAACATTCGGTGTTCCTTCCGCTAATCGCTGCAGGCGTAGCGGCGATACGCCGCGAGGCAATCCACCTAGGTAGTGCGCGTGTTCACGATACATAGTGGGCGTCTGCCCTCGTATAAAGATGCTCGCCAAAACAAAGGGCCAGAGCGTGATACGGTCGGCAAATCCAATTCAATCCGAATCGGATCTTGCTTTAGGCTGACTGCCGAGATTCGTGAACGGCAGGGGCGATGAAACCGGTATTGGATAGGCCCAGGCGGAATATTCGGTTGCTGGTCTTCCAAAACACCCATTCGCGGTCAGCCAGACTCGGAAGCACCTCTTCGACGCTCTGCACCTGCTCTTTGATCCCGTATGGCACCGGACCGAAATCGGAGCCGAACACCACTCGGTCCACACCGCACAGCTCAATCGCGGCGCGTACCCCGATTGCGTTGAACCCCATGGTGTCGACCAGGATGTTGGTCTTGAAATAGTCGAACGGCGACCGTTTGTTCGTGTAAGGCTTGCCCGCCGGCGGGTTCTTGATCCCGTTGTAGTTGAGGTGCCAATTGAATTCGAGGCGTCCAACAATCGACGCGAGTCCGCCGCCCATGTGGACGATCAGCACCTGCAGCTTCGGGTGGCGATCGAACACGCCGGAGGCGATCATCCGGGCGCCGTTAACGGTCGAGTCGAAGGGCCGGCCAACCGCCTCGTTGAGGCGGTATTGCATGAGCACCTCGTGCCCGATCGACTGCATCGGCGGATGGATATGCACGACGATGTCATTCGCTTCCGCAAACTCCCACAGCCATTCCACCTTCGGGCTGTCGAGGAAGACGCGATCCGCTCCGTCGCCGTAGCTGGACGCCACTGCAATTGCCTTGGCGCCGCCCTGTAGGATCATCTCCTCAACAACGGGCCGACAGGCCTCTTCGAGTGCGTGCGCGTTGGCCGTCGGTACGAACTCGCCGGGATAGCGATTCATGATATCCACGTATTCGTCGTTGAAGAACTTGAGCGCATCGACGGTGCTGCCTTTAAGCAGATCCTGTGCAAGCCAAGCTACCTCGCCGCCGTTGGTCATGAGGCTAAGGGTGATGCCGCCCTCGCGCTGGATCGGCATGGCGTAGTCCAGATCGAAAACTTCGCGATAGGCCATCAAGTCCAGAGCGTTGGTTTGCGGAAATCCTTGCTTCGGGTCGAGCAGGCCTCGCTCCTCGATCTTGGCTTGCATTTTCTTCCCCCACGGATGCCGGTGGGTATCGACGATGGCTCGGCGTTCGGTCTTGTTCGGCAATGTCATGGTAGCCTCCCTAACAGTTGGTTAATACCCGTGGGACACAACCGCTCGGCTATTAGTTATTAGATGCCGACTATGGTTTGTCTTTCTTAAAGACATCATCCAACGTCAAATTCGATCTGGTGTTTGAGGCTCGGGTTGTTCGTCCAGTCAGACTGTAGCGGGCGAGCTCGTCGAACAAGGCCACCCGCTTTTTCGAAATTTCTCTTCCCGAGATTTTCTGCGTCGATGGAATCCGTCTGGCGCCGCACCCGAACCGCAGCCTGAACTATGACACGGCCACAACGAGTAAACTGTTCTCCGCGGAAGGAGAATGAGCAGACCGTTCTCTATGGGACAGAGCGGGGCGACACAACTCCAAATCGCCACTTAGCTGCAGCGTGCGCTGCAACGATCGATTCAGAAAGAACTATAGACTTCTAATTGCTACCCTCGCCCTGTTGGAGGCGCGGGCACTGCTCCTGTGTCGGAGTGAAATCTCCCATTCAGAGAGAGAAACGCGCATCAATGAAGCCGAAAAAGAAATGCAGGCGTTGAATCCAGCGGCGACGCTGGGTATTGGCAGTCACAGCGTGCCCTCGCCGCTGGCCGCTAAACCTCAACCTGCCCTGCTTGCCGCGCTGCGCGACTGACCTCCCGGCTGCGTCTCGTCGTCTTCCTAGAAGAAGATAAAGGACCGGACCACGACGTTCCTGCGGCATGGAGCGTCGTCGGGCGCCGTTGGGTCGATGCAGGCGCTGTGGAAAGACCAGCGCGAGACGGAGCCGTCGGTGACAGAGTCGTAGCACTTGAGCATCGAGACCTCGGTCGGCTTCTGCTGGGGAAACCAGTACCACTCGTGGCCCGGGCGGTAGGTGAAGCGAGTGGTCTCGCCGACGCGGTCGTCGTAGATGCGGTAGTTGGTGATGTACGGCTGGTCGGCGAACGAGGGCCAGGCGCAGAGCACGAAGGGGTTCTGGCGCACGGTCTCCATCGGCTTGGCGAGATTGATCGACATGAACCGGCGCGACATCTTCGCTTCGGCCTGTTCTGCCGTGTAGTGCTGTTCGCGCCCGAAGTTGCGCAGATTCTTCGTAAGCAGCTCGCGGCAGCGCACGCGGCCGCTGTTGTCGTTCAGGTCGTTGTGCACGATGTAGGCGTAGTTGGAGTTCACGCCCGGGTTCTTGTTGTCCTGGTCTTCTGTGCGATCGCCCTTGTAGTCCTTGTCAAACACGTCGTGGTTGTACACGAGCGCGTCCGTCGCGCCGGGAAAAAACTTCAACAGGAGCTGCTCGATCTCCGGGTAGAACACGCGCTCCACTTCCGCCGCGTCATAGAAGTTTCCGCACTTGGACTCGCAGTGCGCCAGCGAAACGCCCAGCTTGTCCATGCATTCGGGGCTGTTGGGCGAGAGACCTGGGTAGTACTCCTGCATGCGTCGCGCGTCGCGTAACACCTGCGGAAAATAGAGACATCGGCGGGCGACGTCCTGCTCTTCCTTGCGCAACGCTTTTGCCAGGTCCGCGCGCGCCGGGTCGCGCCAGAGCGCGTTGGACGAAACGATCGAGTAGGACGGTTGCTCGAACACGGTGTAGCGCAGCGGAACCGCTATGCCGCCTTCAGGGGCTACGATGTTGTTGGCCCGAATATATTCGAGGCACTCCGCGTAGCTCCGAAACCCGACGCCCCACTTGGTCTGGATCGGGCCGGGAGGAGCGCTGTCGAGCAAGTCGGTAGCCGCCTGCCCTTTCCCCTCGGCCAGCAGGCGGAGCGCCGCCGCCGTCGCGGCAGCAGTTCCCGCATCGCCTTCGCGATCGAACGACATGTAGGACAAACCTCCGTTCGCAGCGATCGGCGGTGGCTGCCCTTTCGTGAGTTGGAGGGGAGGCACATAAGCCGACGAAACTCTTCCCGTACCCCCAGCACCGTGACTCTCGATGGAACTTGGCCGGTCCATAGCATGTCTCCTGATTAAAAATACCCAATCGTGGCGGAGAGGGCTTGTAGTTTTTTAGCGTTTATCACACACCGAACGACCGGGCGAGTATTTCGCCCTGCGGACCTCTCACATCAAGTCGGGTTTAATTGTTCAGCCACGGAAACGCAGCGCGTAACGCCTTCAAGGATTCATAATCTAGTTACTTGATGGACTTAGTTTTGTACCACGACATCGATTTCGGTAACAAGTCCCTAACGATAATCAGATATCTTCCATCGCGTAACCATTATCCGATATGAACCTGAACGCGTCCGTCGTTGACCAGGGCGTCGTAATTTTCTATACGCGATCCGACGCGCTCTCCGTCCTTTGATATAGAGACCCGCTCGAAATGCGCGGGCGGACGAAAATGCCAGCCAACTGATTTGGGAGACGACCATGGGCACTCTTGATGGAAAGGTCGCGATCGTCACCGGCGCCGCGCGAGGCCAGGGAGAGGCGGAGGCTCGGCTCTTTGTTGCAGAAGGCGCCAAGGTCATGCTGACCGACGTCTTGCCGGAAGGCGGAGCCGTCGCCGAAGCGCTCGGCGACCTGGCGGCGTTTTCAACCCACGATGTAAGCAGCGCGACTGATTGGGAACGGGTGGTCAAGGCCACCACGCAGCGGTTCGGCCGCCTCGATATCCTGGTGAACAACGCCGCCATCTACAAAATGCGATCGCTGCTCGACACTACCGACGACGAGTTCGACGAGATCACGCGGATAAACCAGCGCGGTCCCTTCCTGGGCATGCGGACGGCAGCGCCCGCGATGCGTGCAGCGGGCGGCGGCTCGATCATCAATATCTCGTCGGGCGCTGGACTGAGGGGCGTGCGCAATATGCTGGCCTATGCCACGACCAAGTGGGCGCTGCGCGGGATGACCAAGTGTGCAGCGCTGGAACTTGCGGCCGATCGCATCCGCGTCAACTCGATCCATCCGGGTGTGATCGAGACGCCGATGCTGAGTCACAATCCGGCGGCGTTCAACCAGGCGATGGTGCGCGCAACTCCGATCGGGCGCATCGGCCAGCCCGAGGATATCGCACGGATGGTGCTCTATCTTGCCTCCGATGCCGCCAGCTTCATTACCGGCGCTGAATTCACGGTCGACGGCGGGGGTACGGTCTAGCGATCGAAAAGCATCGAAGCGACTGATGATATTGTATTGGCTTTGCCTTCCGCGGTCGCGTCGGGTAAATTAGTCCAGTACGTCAATCAACTTAATCGTATGAGTGCTAACGATCGATCGCCGCTACAAGATGAGCCCGCTGGCGTTGCGATTATCGGAGGCGGTGCGAGCGCAGCTATCGCTGCGATTCAGCTTTTTCGCAATGCAGACCGGCCGCTGAAGATCATTTTCGTGGAGCCGCGGTCGAGCCTGGGCCGCGGCATCGCTTATTCGACCGAATTCGATTCGCACCTGCTAAACGTGCCGTCGTGGAACATGAGCGCGCTCCACGACGATCGCGATCATTTTCTGCGCTGGATGCGACGGAAGGTCGCGAAAAATATCGCGCGCAATTCGTTTGCGCGTCGCTCGCTGTATGGAACCTATCTGCACGAGACGCTCTTCGAGTCGATGTCCCGCGCGGGGCGGCGCGTTTCGCTCGAGCACTACCGGAGTCCTGCAACGCGCGTCGAGCTTCATGACGGCGGGGCGCATATTTCGTTGGAAAATGATCTGCGCATCAGCGCCGATCGAGTGATTCTTGCGCTCGGGCATCCTCCGCAGAAAAATCCGCTGCCGCCAGGCGCTCGGGTTGAAGCCGTGTCTGCATGGTCAAGCTCGGCGTTTGATTCTTTGGAACCCGACGCTGCGGTCCTGCTGGTTGGATCAGGTCTGACCGCGGTTGATGCGGCGACGGCGCTGGACGAACGCGGTCATCGCGGCACGATTCACGTCGTCTCTCGTCACGGCAAGTGGCCGCTGGTGCATGCTGCCTCTTCAGGAGAAGGTACTTCACGCTCGCCGCGCGCAGCGGCTACGGCGCGAGCGATGCTGCGAGCGATTCGCGCACAGAGCCGCTCGAGCTGCGGATGGCAGGCGGCGGTCGACAGCTTGCGGCCTCACACCAACGCAATTTGGGCGCGCGCTTCGCAAACTGAACGCCGGCGCTTTCTGCGGCATCTGAATTCCTATTGGCAGATTCATCGGCATCGGATGCCGCCTGAAGTCGCCGCGAAGATCGACGCGATGAAATGGAGCGGACGGCTCCTGCTGCATTCGGGGCGAATCGTCGAGGCCACGGCCGCAAGGGATTCGCGCATCAGCGTCGAGATAGCGATGCGCGGGGGACGCGATAATCTTTCTCTTTCCGTCGCTCGCATCATCAATTGCACAGGACCGTCGCTCGACCTGCGCGACACGCCGCATGCGTTGATCAGAAACCTGCTGGAGTCGGGTATTGCGCGGACCGACTCGCTTGAGCTTGGCCTTCTCACGGACCACGACGGCGCTCTGATTGGACATGACGGCGCTGCGTCAAATGTAATCTTCGCGCTTGGACCGCTACGCCGGGGAACGTTGCTGGAAACGACCGCCATCCCGGAAATTCGCGAACAAGCGGCCGACGTGGC
>JBEKLS010000137.1:0-11827 GCA_050010075.1 Binatus sp. (SeqCode)
GCCGTCGTGTCATCTGCACACCAGAACAAGCTGATTCGTGCCGAGCATGATGACTACTCGCCGCAATTCCCGCTGAAGCTCATGAACAAGGACTTCGGGTTGATTCTTGAGAAGGCGGCCGAGCTGGGCGTTCCAATGCCGGCGACAGCCGCCGCTCATCAGATCAACGCGGCCCGAGCGGCGGGCAACGGCGACGAGGATTTCTCGAGCGTGATCAGTGAAATGGAGCGCCTGGCGCGGGTCCATGGGAATTCGGATCCGGCCACCCTGCACTCGAGACTGAAGATTCAGGCGGCGCGATGATCTGCTGAAGCGTCCGGGAGGGTTTCAATCATGATGTGGCTCGTGCGACTGGCGCTGCGCCGACCGATCTCGGTCGTGGTTATGGCGCTGCTGATGCTGGTGCTCGGCACGCTGTCGTTTTTCCTGATGAACATCGACATCTTCCCGGCGATCAACGTGCCCGTCGTGATGGTGGTCTGGAGCTACCCCGGAATGGCCTCACTCGACATGGAACGCCGGATGGTCTTCATCAGCGAGCGCGCGTACACGACGACAGTCAACGGCATCGAGCACATCGAGTCGGAATCGATGCTCGGGGTGGGTCTGCTGAAAGTTTATTTTCAGCCCGGCGCTGATATCGCGAGCGCGATCGCGCAGATCAACGCAGTCTCCGAAGCGATCCTTTCCAACATGGCGCGCGGCACCGAGCCGCCGCAGATTATCTCCTACAACGCGGCCGACGTTCCGGTCGCGCAAATCAACGTCTCGAGCGACACGAAGTCGTCGTCGCAACTCTTCGACTACGCCTTCAACTTCATGCGTCTGCAACTGTTCACGATTCCCGGCTTCTCCTCGCCTGCTCCACTGGGCGGCGTGACCCGAGCGGTGATGGTGAATATCGATCCGACCGAGTTGTACGCCAACAACGTCTCGCCCAACGATCTCGGCTCTTCGCTCGCTACCTCGAACGTGATCATTCCGTCCGGCACCGCGCGCATGGGCCATTTCGAGTACAACGTCGATATCAACATGAGCCCGAGCCGGGTAGCCGACTTCAACCGCCTGCCGGTCAAGATCGTGAACGGTGCGCCGGTCCTGTTGGGCGACGTTGCATCGGTTACCGATACTCATCAGCCGCAAACCAACGTCGTCAGAGTTGACGGAAAGCCGGCGACCTACCTGATGGTCATCCGGCACGCGGCCGCATCGACGTTGGCGGTGGTCGATGCGGTCAAGGAGCGGCTGCCGTTCATCCGGGCGACGGCGCCTGAGGGCATAAAGATCGCGCTCACTTTCGATCAATCGGCCTTCGTCCGCGAAGCGCTGGTTGAAGTCGTGCGCGAGGCGGTAATCGCCGCCATCCTGGTCGCGCTCATGGTGCTGGTGTTCGTCGGCTCCTCGCGCAGCATGCTGATCGTCATCACCTCGATCCCGCTCGCGATTTTAACCGCGATTGTCGGCCTCAAACTTTCGGGCGAGACGATCAACACGATGACGCTGGGCGGGATCGCGCTCGCTATTGGAATGCTGGTAGATGACGCGACCGTCGAGGTGGAAAACATCCATCGCAACCACGCGATGAGCAAGCCGCTGCTGGTGGCGATTCTCGACGGCGCGCATCAAATCGCCACGCCCACGCTGGTGGGCACCCTGTCGATTTGCATCGTGTTCTTTCCGGTCGTGCTGCTCAGCGGTGTCGCGCGCTTTCTGTTCACCCCGCTGGCTTTGGCGGTGGTGTACGCGATGCTGACGTCATATCTGCTGTCGCGGACGCTGGTGCCGACGATGGCGTCCTACCTGCTGCCCCAGCAGCACACCGAGCCGGATCCCAAGACCCTCGTTGGCAGGTTTCTCCACGGATTCGAGGCCGGCTTCGAGCGCCTGCGCACGGGGTATGCGGCCGCGCTCGAGACGTTCGTCACGCATCGTACTATCGGCCTGGTTGCAGTCGCGTTGGTGATCCTCGGTTCGCTGCCGTTGTTGTCGATCGTCGGCGAAGATTTCTTCCCGAGCGTCGACGCGGGCATGATGCGCCTGCATGTGCGCGCGCCGAGCGGCACCCGAATCGAACGCACTGAACAAATCGTCGGAGCGGTCGAGCAGTCGATCCGCAAGATAATTCCGCCGGACGAGCTCGAAAGCATCAGCGACAACATTGGCGTCCCGACGGCTTACGATCTTGCTTACTACCAGACCGATAGCGTCGCAGGGCAGGACGCTGACGTTCTGATCCAGCTCAAGCCCAAGCATCGCCCGACCGCGACGTATGAAGATCGGATTCGGCAAATGCTGCCGGTCAACTTTCCGCAAGTTGAGGGCTACTTTCAGGCCGCCGACATCGTCAGTCAGGTGCTGAATTTCGGTCTGCCGGCTGCCATCGACGTGCAGATCTCCGGCTACAACCTGGCCTCCGACTATGCCATCGCCGCGCGACTGAAGAACCAGGTGAGCCGCATTCCGGGCCTCGTCGATCTCAGAATCGCCGAGCCGCTCGACTATCCCGCATTCAAGGTTGACGTCGATCGCACGAAGGCGCTCGAGGTTGGCGTAACCGAACAGCAGGTCGCGTCGAGTCTGCTTGCAGAGCTTTACGGCGCCACTCTGCTTCAGCCGAATTTCTGGCTCAATCCGGTAAACGGCGTCAATTACAGCGTGATCGTACAGGCGCCGTATCATTTGATGCATTCCGTCGATGCGATCTCGAACACGCCGCTCACGCCGGGCGACGTGAACAATCCGCTAAATTCCGCGCAGCTACTCTCCAACGTCGCATCGATCAGGCACGCCGTCGATCCAGCGGTCGTCGATCACTACTCCGTGCAGCGCGTAATCGACCTCGACTGCGCAGTGTCGGGCCGCGACCTCGGTAGCGCGACCAACGCGGTGCAACGCGAGATTGATGCGCTCGGAAAACTGCCGACCGGAACTCTCATCAACATCCGCGGCCAGAGCCAGGCGATGCGCAGCTCGTTCCTGACGCTCGGCGGCGGCATCGTGCTCGCGATCGTCCTCGTTTACCTGCTGATGGCCGCAAATTTTCAGTCATGGCTGGAGCCTTTCATCATCACGATGGCAATTCCCGGCGCGCTGGCCGGGGTGCTCTGGATGCTGGTGTTGACAGGCACGACCATCAACGTCGAGTCGCTGATGGGAACGATCATGGCGGTCGGCGTCGGTGTCGCCAATGGGAATCTGCTCATCACTTTCGCCAATGAGATGCGCGAAGAAGGACGCGACGCAGTCGCGGCCGCGATCGAGGCGGGACACATTCGCCTGCGGCCGATCATCATGACGGCGTTGGCCATGATCCTGGGCATGCTGCCGATGGCTCTGGGACTGGGCGCGGGCTCGTCGCAGAACGCGCCACTCGGCCGGGCCGTGATCGGCGGTCTGATCGCGGCCACTCTGATGACGCTGTTCGTGGTGCCGGCGATCTATTCAATCTTCGGCCGCACGCTCATCACCAAGCAGCAGCGCGACGCCAGGATCAACGCAATCACCGAGCCGGGTGCGTAAGTCGAGGAGGATCCAATGGAAGCGCAGAGTACAGGGTCAGCGAATGAGAAAAGAAGAGGCCGCCGGCGTTTCGTCATTGCAAGCGCGATTGCAGTCGTTCTCGTTTGCGCTACCTCGGCTGGAATAGTACTCGCGTATCAAATGAAGCTGCGGAGCCAGGCCGAGCAAATTGGCGCGCAGGCTGACCGCGGACCGCGCGTGCTCGTGGAAAAGATTCATTCGAGCGTGAGCGCGCGCGAGTACGAAATTCCGATCACGGTTCGCGGCTACGTCGAGACTCCGGTCTACGCGAAAATTCCGGGTTATTTGAAGACCATCTACGTCGACAAGGGCGACCGCGTGAAGAAGGGCCAGGTGATCGCGATTCTGGAATCGCCCGAAACCGACAAGGAAGTCGCCGACGCGCTGGCGAATTACAAACTGCAGGCGATCACCTACAAGCGCTATCAGTACCTGTTTGAGCAGCAGGTGGTGCCTCAACAGACCGCGGACAACTGGCATGCGTCGATGCTGCAGGCGCAGGCGTTTTATCAGCAGAATCTCGCGATGCAGGGGTACGAGGTGGTGCGCGCACCGGTCGATGGAATCATCACGGCGCGATACTTCGATCCGGGCGCAATGATACCGGCGGCTACGACGCCTGTTTCTGCGACGGCCGGCCCGGGTTTCCCAACCAACACGACGTCCTCGCCGATCGTGGCGATGGCGACGCTGCAGCCCCTGCGAATATACGCGTACGCGCCACAACCACTAACGCCGCTTATTCACGATGGCGACCACGCGTCGGTGACAGTCGCTGAATATCCCGGTCAGGAATTTGAAGGCACTGTAACTCGTCACCCGGACGCGCTGGATGAAGGATCGCGCACGATGCTGGTCGAAGTCGATCTGCCCAATAGCGATCTGAAACTCATGCCAGGGATGTACGGCAATGTGCGGCTGACGACCGCGGCTGGCACGGGTGCTCTGGTCGCACCCGATGATTCACTCGTGTTCAAGGACGACAAGATTTATCTGCCAATCGTCCGCGACAATCGACTGCATTTGGCAGAGGTTCAACTGGGGCACGACAACGGCGTTGATGTCGTGGTGTCAGGCGACGTCCGCGACGGCGATCTCGTTGCGATGAGTGTCGGCCAGGCCGTAGACGACGGCGAACCCGTCCAACCTGTCATGCAGAATCCAGGCAAATCCTAGTCTTGGCGCATCATCGTGCGAGGCAAGAAACTTCAGAAGGAGAAAAAAATGGAAACCGCGACAATCTCCGCAGCTGGTCTTCAGTTTTCGCGCATCGGTCTCGGCACGTGGGCGATGGGTGGATGGATGTGGGGCGGCACCGATGAGGAAGAATCGATCCGCACAATCCACTCAGCGATCGATCGCGGAATCACTTTAATCGACACCGCGCCCGTTTACGGCTTCGGCAGGTCAGAGGAGATCGTCGGCAAAGCTCTCGCGTCTGACGGTCTGAGACAAAAAGTTGTCATCGCCACCAAGGTCGGGCTCGACTGGGCTAACGGCGAGCCGTTCCGCAATGCGGCCAGCGGGCGAATCTTCGCCGAAGTCGAGGCGTCGCTAAGAAGGCTCAGGACCGACGTCATCGACATCTACCAGGTGCACTGGCCCGATCCGGTGATTCCGATTGAAGAGACCGCCGCCGCGATGGCGACGCTCTTCAAGCAGGGGAAGATTCGCGCGATTGGCGTGAGCAACTTTTCGCCGGCGCAGATGGATGAGTTCCGCCTGATCGCTCCGATACACACCGCGCAGCCGCCCTATAATCTGTTCGAACGCGAGATAGAAAAAGACGTCCGGCCATACTGCAACCGGGAAGGCATCGCGGTATTTGCATACGGCGCGATCTGCCGCGGATTGCTAAGCGGCCGGATGAATCGCGATACCAAGTTTGAAGGTGACGATCTGCGCCGGACCGATCCCAAATTCCAGCCGCCGCGATTCGAGCAGTACCTGGAGGCGGTCAGGCTGCTCGACCAGTTCGCGCAGAGAAATTACGGCAAGCGAGTCATACATCTCGCACTCCGGTGGGCCCTGGATCAGCCGGGCGTCTCGAGCGCGCTATGGGGTGCGCGACATCCAGGCCAGCTCGACCCGGTTGACGGCGTGATGGGATGGAAGCTCGACAGCGCGGCGCTGCGCGAGATCGATCGGATCATCCGCGATACCGTCAAGGATCCAGTCGGGCCGGAATTCATGGCGCCTCCTGCCCGCAACGCGTCGCCGGACCAAGTCACCCAGCCAGGTGTCTAGCGAGGGCTTGAGTCATCTCGACATGGCGAGGCATCCCGATCTGCGTGTAGGTCGCGAGCGCCTTCCCAAGTAGCGTCCGCGCTTTTTCGGGGTCGCCTCGCGTTGCCCGGTCCATGAGCGTCATCGCTTGGAAGCGCCGTATCTCGGCTTGTTCGAGTCGATCCGGAAGGAAATCAGCTTGCCGCATGGCGATCTGAAAATGCTTTTCCGAGGCTTCCCATTCATATGCCCCAGCCGCAGCGAGTCCTGCGATAGTCTGTGTGTAGCGCGGGATCGGCCAACCAACTACAGCTCCAAGGTCGATCAGCTCGCGGACAACCGGGTAAAGCTGTCCGGCTTGCGCTTGCTCGCCCAGCATGGCGAGGCCCTCGATCACGAGGCCCAGCATCCACCACGATCCTCGGATGTTTTCCCGGCCGACGACAGGCAGCAACGCGCGGTGCTTTTCAAGCAATGCCAATGCACCGTCGCGATCGCCAGAATATGCCATCTGCCGAAACAGAGCGCCCTCCCCGATGCCCTCGATTGTGGTCATTTGCGGGTCGATACGTGAGGCGGCGTGAGCGCGCGATAGAGCGGACGCCCAGTCGCCGCGAACGAAATCCAATGCACTCAGTTGTACCACGGACATCGCGTGCCAGAAGGGAAACCGCGCCTTCGCATCGGATCTCGCCACTTCCTCAAAGCCCGCTTCCAGTTTGGCGAGGTCAAGAGTTCTGATGAATTCGAGCCACGTTCGGGTGCTCAGGCAAAGCGCGATAGAATAAGCTTGTCCTATTCTGGTCGCGAGAGGCTCGAGCACTTCCGCAATTTTGACAGCCTCGTCCAGGCGCCCTTGAGTTAACAATACCTGATGTAGAACGCGCAGTTGCATGGCGCGCTGCCACGCAGGCGATTGCGCTCCCCACATCTGTTCGCTGAGCAGTCCATCGGCGGTGGCTTCCTTCAATCGGAAGAAATGCCAATTGACTACCAACCGGGCACCGAGCACCCTGGCCTCAAGGTGTCGATCGTTGAGCCGGGTCGCGAGGTCCAGCGCCTCCTCCAGCGCCGCGCAAGCCGACTCGCGGCCTGCGGAAGCCGCGCTGGCCTCCCCGAGCGCAGCAAGCAGATGCACCCGGTTGGCGCTGACATCGTCCTTGAGGTAGTCGAGCCCGCGACGCGCGGTTTCGCTCGCCTCTCGGGAGCGGCCAAACCAGATGAAGGCATCGGCCAACTCGGTGAAGCTCCTTCCAATCTTCTCCCGATCCCCGAGATGGATGTAGATGTCGAGCACTTCGCGGAGATTGGCGATTGCAGCGTCCCATTGTTCGAGGCCTAGTTCGGCCATCGCAAGACTAGCCAACAGATCAGCTCGTTCTCGTCCTTCGACGGCGCCCTGATGTGACAGGGCGGAGAGGAAACTGCGTCGGGCTTCCTCGAATGCCGCAGTCTCCAATGCGCCTTGGCCCGCCAGCGTCAGCCAACGGACCAGTCTTTGCCGATCAGCGAACGATCCTGCCTTAAGCAGATGGTCGGTGATCTCTCCGGCAGATTCATAGACGGCATCGGCAGAGAGCTTCTCGAGTTCGTCGGCGACGCGAGAGTGCAAGTGTTGTCGCCGCGGAGCGGAAATGCTCGCAAGCAGAGTCTGGCGCACGAGTTCGTGGGCGAAAGTGAAAGGCCGCTCGGGTCCTTCGGAGCTCGGGACGATTATTCCCATCTCCTGGGCCTTCTCGATGACGGTGAAAAGTTCGTCAACGTCAATCTGGCTGATGCTCGACAGGAGTTGGAAGCTGAAACTGCGTCCGATCACTGCGGCGGCAACCAGCACCTGCTTTTCTCTCTCGTCGAGCCGCTCCAGACGCCGCCCGATGATCAACCGCACATTTTCCGGAACATCCGTCTCGTCGATCTCGAGGTCAGTGCGGAACTGTCCGGCCGCATCGAAGACTTTTCCCTCTTCGATCAGGTGACGGTACACCTCCTCGACGAAGAACGGATTTCCCTGGCTCTCCTCGAAGACGGCGTTCACCAGTTTTTCTGGAGCGAGAAGTCCGCCAGGCCCTTTCAACATCTCCGCCACGGCATCCTTGGACAGCCCACCCAACTTCAACGGCCGGATGCCCAGCCGAATCAGCTCCTCGAGACTCCTGCTTAGCGCCGGATTGTTTTGCGAATAGCCTTCGCGGTAGGTGCCGATGATTACGATTGGAAGCTGACCCACGCGATTGGCAAGGTGGATCAGAAGCCCGAGCGTGGATTCGTCGGCCCAGTGAAGGTCTTCCATTATATGGACGGTCGGACGGCTTCGAGCGGCGTGCGCCAGTCCCTCTGAAATGCACTGGAAAAGATAGCGGCGTTTCTGCGCCGGCGGCAGATCCAAGGATGGCGGAATATCCGGAAACACTCGCCGAAGACTTGGAGCGATCTGCGCCAGTTCGGGCGCCCTGTCCCCCATCCGGCGACGGAAATCCTCGAGGCTCGCCGCCTGCGCAAGACTGCTTTCGATAATCTCGACGAAGGGTAAATAGGGAAAAGGTTCGTCTCTCTCGTAGCAATGTCCCACCAGGCATCGGAAGCCGGCTTGCGATGCGTACTCGCCCATCTCCTTCGCCAGGCGGCTCTTCCCGACGCCGGGTCCGCCGCCCAGCATGATCAGTGAGCCCGCTCCGCTCGGAGCACGATCGATCGCCGCACGAATGACCGCACGTTCAGATTCCCGCCCCACGAAAGCGGTCCGCTCCGCGAGCGAGAACGGCGAAACTTCAAGCACCGCCGGCGAGGTCCGTGCATCGTCAGTATGCTTCGGCGTAGGATCGCCATTTGTATCCGGCGGCTGGCCTGGCTCGATAGTCGAGTCGCTGAATTCCCACGCAATCGGGAAATCGGGATCAGGCTCGTAGGAGCAGAAGGTGCCCGTCTTGATGGAGCGCGACAGGATGTCCCCAAGCCGGGCATCGCTCTGCGCGATTCTTTCCAGTACCGCTTTGATCGTTTTGGTGATGCTCTGGCGGGCTCGCTCCGAAGCTGACGCCGCCTTGCGATTGCGCCCGCCGATCCCCACTGCGCGCGAGAGTTCCTTAGTCAGTGCGTCGATCTCCTCTTCAGCCTGCTCGGCGCGCTCGACATTCCCGACTTGCTTGGCTTCTTCCAGTTCTCCGTGCAGCTCGGCGAGCCGGCGCCTGTAAGCGACCTTGGCTTGATCGTCGAGCATCTCGCCGGCGTCGCCAAGACTGCCGACATGAATGCCTGCCTTTTCGAGATCCTCATCGGCGTGCGGCAAGCGACGCGCCGACTGGCCGGCGTCGTCCTCGTCGCGCTGGCTGGCGATTCCGCCCGCCAGATCGAGCACGTGGAATTCGGTCGCGGGATGCCGCAGGAGGTGGGCGAGGTAGCCGAGACCCTTGCTGTCCTTCAGGCGGAAGGATTTTCCGTCGTGGCCGACGGTCCAGTACTCACCCTCTCGGGTGAAGATTCCTTTTTTTTGCGTAGGGCGGGCGCCCGGTCCCTGGTCACCGCTACGAGCCGAGCCATGTCGAGCACTCCGCGTCTCAGGTGCCATCTGAGTTTCTCGAGACCATTTCGGGCCGAATTTTCCGGGAACCGCGACCGCCCAAATCGTACCACCGGCACCAGCACCAGCCTAACTCCGGTTGTGCGGTCATTTTTCACGCCTTCTCAATCGAAAGAGAGGATCACCATCAAGGCTTTTCAAACTGCATTAAACGTCACGTAACAATCAAAAGGAGCCAGGGCCATGGAAAAGAAGAGAATTTTGGAGACCCCAACAGACCTGAGCGGCGATGCCGTCGTAGAGATTTCCGGCGAGCTGCGCACGTTGCTTGCTGACGTGTTCGCGCTCTACCTCAAGACGAAAAATTTCCACTGGCACATGAGTGGCCCGCATTTCCGCGATTACCATCTCCTGCTCGATGAACAAGGCGAGCAAATCTTCGCGATGACGGACACTATCGCCGAGCGGGCGCGCAAACTCGGCGGAACTACTATCAGGTCCATCAGCGACGTCTCGAAGAATCAGCGGCTCAAGGACAACAACGAGCCACGCGTCGCGCCTGAGGAGATGCTGGCGGAGCTTCGCGCGGACAACCTGGATCTGACGCGAAACCTGCGTTCAACGCACGAGGTATGTGAAAAGTACAACGACGTCGCTACCGCCAGTCTGATCGAAGTCTGGATTGACGAGACTGAGCGCCGCACCTGGTTCCTGTCGGAGATCGTGCCTCAGCGTTAGGCGCATTGATGAACTCGGCTGTGATGATGCCAATCGAGCGGTGAATCCGATGGAACCAAGACAGACCATGACGACCGACAGCGGTGCCGGAGTAACCGACAATCAGAACTCCCGCACCGCCGGTCCTGGCGGGCCGGTACTGTTCGAGGACCATCACCTGATCGAGAAACTCGCGCACTTCGACCGCGAACGGATTCCTGAGCGCGTCGTGCACGCCAAGGGCTCGGGCGCCTACGGATATTTCGAGGTGCTGGCCAATGTGACGAAGTGGACCAAGGCCGCCTTTCTTACCCCCGTCGGAAAACGAACCGACGTATTCATGCGCTTCTCTACCGTGGCGGGGGAGAAAGGTTCCGCCGACACGGTGCGCGACCCACGGGGATTTGCGATCAAGTTCTACACCGAGGACGGCAACTACGACCTCGTCGGCAACAACACCCCAGTCTTCTTTATCCGCGATCCGCTCAAATTTCCCGACTTCATCCATTCGCAGAAGCGCGACCCCTACACCAATGTCCAGGAACCCGACAATATCTGGGACTTCTTCTCGCTGAGTCCTGAGGCCACGCATCAGTTCACGATTCTGTTCAGCGATCGCGGCATTCCCGCCAGCTTCCGTACGATGGACGGCTTCGGCTCGCACACATTCCAATGGGTCAATGCGCGCGGTGAAGTCTTCTGGGTGAAATATCACTTCAAGAGCGACCAGGGGATCAAGAATCTCGTCCCCGAGGACGCGGCGCGCATCGCCGGCCACGATGCGGACTATCATCAGCGCGATCTGCTGCGTGCGATCGACCGCGCCGAATATCCATCATGGACGCTCAAGATGCAGATCATGCCGGCGGCTGAGGCGGCGAAATACCGCTTCAATCCGTTCGACCTGACCAAGGTCTGGCCGCATCGCGACTACCCGCTGACGACGATCGGCAGAATCGTGTTGAATCGCAATCCCGAAAATTATTTCGCCGAAGTAGAACAGGCGGCCTTCAATCCCGCGCACTTCGTGCCCGGCATCGGTCCCTCCCCCGACAAGATGTTGCAAGGCCGCCTGTTCTCCTACGGCGATACTCATCGATACCGGCTCGGCGCCAATCACATGCATTTGCCGGTCAACTCGCCACATGTCGCCGAGGTCCGCAATTACAGCCGCGACGGCTCGATGCGCGTCGACGGCAATCATGGTCGCGAGAAGAACTACGAACCCAACAGCTTCGGCGGTCCAAAACAAACCTGCCGGCCGCTGTGGGCGCCGATTGAAGTCGCGGGGCTCACTGGGAATCAGGCGCCTGTGCATCATCGCGACGACAACGACTTCGTTCAGGCTGGAAATCTCTATCGGCTGATGAGCGATGAGAAGAAGCAGCGACTGATCGCGAACATCGCGGCCAGCCTCTCGAAAGTCAGCCGCGAAGATATCATCGAGCGTTCGGTCGGACACTTCCGCAAGGCCGATCCGGAATATGGCAATCAGGTCGCGAAGGCGGTGGCAAAATATCGGATGTTGCGCGCAACGAACCTGGTGTGAATTGATCGAGAGCAACCCGGTAGCGTCTTCTTTCAGCACAAGCTAAGTCTGAATCATAAGCGCGGCGTGACAGGTTTTGATCAGACGCTCGTCGCCGGCATCGAAGCTCGATGAAAATCGCGACCTTTAACGTCAACGGCGTCGGTGCTCGCCTCTCGGCACTGCTTCGCTGGCTCTCTGAATCGAAGCCCGATGTTGCGTGCCTGCAGGAATTGAAGGCACCGCAGGAGAAATTTCCGGAAGCCGCTGTTCGCGAGGCCGGTTACGGCGTGATCTGG
>JBEKLS010000138.1:0-11812 GCA_050010075.1 Binatus sp. (SeqCode)
GATTCGTGTCGATTTCCAAAACTCGTCACAATCGAAGTGTGACGAGCTTGATTCCAAAACTAAGCTGCGCAGTCGTGGCGGCATTCCTCTGGTGCTCGATTGGAGCCAACGTCTCCAGCGCCTTCGACGCGAGTCCTGCTGCCGCGCCGAGTCCTTCATTGGACGCACAGCCTTCTCCTGCCGCTGCCAGCACAGCCGAGCCCGGCGTCGCGCTTCCGCCGGTGGCGCATCGAGTCGTTGGTGGAGAATTCGATTTCACGGCCGCCGATGGCGACACGTTTACGACCATCGGTTCGAGGTTCGGTGAGAGCCCCAAAGTTCTCGCCAGTGAGAACGGCAAGCAGGTCACCGATCATCCTGACGCCGGGGACATCGTTCACGTCGACAATCGTCATATCGTTCCCCTCGAGGGAACCGATCTGATCGAGGTAAACCTACCGCAGCGGATGCTCTTTCATTTCGAGGATGGCGGCGTGACCGGAGTATACCCGGTCGCGATCGGTCAACCGGGCCGGCAATGGCAGACGCCGATCGGTGCTTTCAGAGTGATCCAGATGCGCGAAGATCCGACCTGGCGCGTGCCCGCCTCGATTCAGCAGGAAGAGGAAGCGGCGGGCAAGGATGTCGTCGATGAGGTCGACCCTGGGCCCGACAACCCGCTCGGCAAATACTGGATCGGCCTCAGTTTCCCGATCATCGGAATTCACGGCACCAATCATCCGGTCAGCGTGTACAGCTACCGCACCCACGGCTGCGTCCGCCTGCATCCCGACGATATCGAGGCGCTATTCAAGGCCGTCGACCTGAACGATCGGGGCATAATCGTTTACTACCCCCTGATGCTCGCGCAGCTCGACGACGGGCGAATTTTTGTCGAAAGCGAACGCGACATTTACCATAAGGGCACCGGCGGAATCGAAGCGCTCAAGGCTCTTGCGCAAAGCAGTAGGATAGATAATCTTATTGACTGGTTCCGCGCCTCAGAAGTTGTCACTGACGAGGACGGAATCGCGCGCGACGTGACTCTCAAAACCGATCGCGCCGGGGGAGCGCCAGCTGATCAGAGCGTGGCGGCGACAATTGAGCGAACGAGCACACTCGCAGGCGGGGCATCCCGCAGACTTATCGCGGCGGCGATTCCTCCGCATTAGCGCCCTCGCCGCGGTACAGCTCGCCGTGCCCGCAATCGCACTCGCACGAACCACTGTTCAGCTTCGGCGCCGCTCGCTCAGTTTCTACGCGCTGCATACCGGTGAAAGCCTGAAGACGACCTATTGGCGCGACGGTCAGTACATTTCTGGCGAGCTCGATCGCATCAACTATATCCTGCGCGATTTCCGGGCTAACGAAGTCAAGCCAATCGATCCCGCGCTGCTCGACCTGCTCGTTCGCATCCAGCATCGGCTCGGCACGTCCGAGCCGTTTCAGGTGATTTCCGGATACCGCTCGCCCGTGACCAACGCGATGCTGCATGCCAACAGCGAAGGCGTCGCGGTGCACAGCCTGCACATCGAAGGCAAGGCCATCGACATCTGCGTGCCGGGAAGAAGCCTCGCGCAACTACGCGGCGCCGCACTCGCGCAACAAGCCGGCGGCGTCGGCTACTACCCGAAGAGCGACTTCGTCCACGTAGACACAGGCCGCGTCCGCTTCTGGTAAATTTTGCGTCTGGTTCCCCTCCCGCGCGGGAAGGGGTTAGGGGTTAGGTTGCTGCATATTCAGCAGTGATTTAGACCCCCGCTAAATCGTGCGCCGCAGAAAATCGAACATCTGGTCGAGTCCCTGCCTGCACCCCGACAGCACGTCCATCTGCAGAAACCCGTGCGGCATCTCTTCGAGGATCGCGACTTCGTGCCGGATATCCGCGCGCTTGAGCGCCTCCGCCATTGAATGCGTCTCCGGCAGCAAGGTGTCCGCCGTGCCGCATATGATGAAGCTCGGCGGCAGCGCGCCCGGCTTGACCGCTCGCAGCGGGCTGACGCGAGGATCCTCGAGATTCGCCGGATAGCCCTTGCCCGCGTACGCCTTCACCATACCCTCGATCGCTGCAGGGTTGGCCTCGCGCTTAAGCACCGCGGGAAAATCATATACGCCGTAAATCAACAGCGCTGCTTTCGGTCTCGCGCCTGAATATTTCTCCGCCGCAATCGACGTGACCGTTGCCGCCGTCAAATTGCCGCCCGCCGAATCGCCGCCCACCGCCAACCGCGACGCGTCCCCGTTCCATCGCTTGGCGTTTTCGCCCGCCCACTTCACGGCATACACACTGTCGTCGAGCCCCGCCGGAAACGGATGCTCGGGCGCGAGCCGATAGTCGACGTTGATAGTCAGGTAACCCGCTTCGGCGAACTGCATCCCAAGTTTGCGATGCGATTTGGGGCTGCCCGCAATCCAACCGCCGCCGTGCAGATACACGACCACCGGATGCGGCCCTGCGCCTTTTGGCACCGCGACGTCCGCGGTGAGACCGGGTCGGAGTTCGACTGCCTCATGGAACGCGCCGATGGCGGGAAGGTTCTGATTCAACATCGGCCCCATGGTTTCCATCGCCCCGCGCAGCCCATTCACATCGGTCGGAATAGGACTCTTGGCGAGAAAATCAAGAAAAGCGCGTTCCTGTTCAGTAAGCATGTTCGCCTCCGTGTTCGCGGGTAGTCGGCCGAATCGCAGAGCCCTCACCTAACCTCTCCCGTGACATAACGGGCGAGGGATCAGCGATTACTGCAGCGCGCTCGCGCCGACCGCTGCCTTCACCAGCGTCTCGAGCTCGCCCGTCTCATGCAGCTCGCGAATGATATCGCAGCCGCCGACGAACTTGCCGTCGACGTACACCTGCGGAATCGTCGGCCAGTTGCTGTAGCGCTTGATCCCTTCGCGCAGCTCCGGGTCGCTCAGCACGTCGGCCGTCGCGTAAGGCACGCCCAGCTCGTCGAAGATCGCAACCGTCGCCGCCGAAAAACCGCACTGCGGAAAGCTGCGATTGCCCTTCATGAAAATCATGATCTTGTTTTCTTTGACCGCCGCGTCGATCTTCTCGATTATGTCCGCCATTTGATTTCCTCTACCTCCGGTTCTGGTACTGGGCCGGTGTCAACGTCTTCAAGGTCAGCGCATGCACTTGCACCCGCATCGCGTCGCCCAGCGCCTGGTACACCAGTTGATGCCGTTCGATCAGACCCTTGCCCTCGAAACTCGCACTGACCACCAGCGCCTCGAAATGGTCTCCGCCGCCGGTGTAGTCTCGCACTTCAACCTGCGCATCGGGGATTCCGCGCGCAATCATTGTCTCGATATCCTTCGGGTCCATCGGTTGATTCTATCAGGCTCGCATCTTAACCCGCATCGCCCCCGCGAATCCACAACCGCAAAGGGCCGGTTCACTTTTCGACTTTTATTCGTCCGACTTTGATCGCTTTCAACAAAGCATCGTAGTCGCGCTCAGTTTGCTCGGCGTAATTTTTTGCGAATTTCACAATCGCGTCATCGAACGCATCGCCCGAGCCCAGGTAGCCGCTGATCATCGCGGGGTCGCCCGAGCGCGCATGCGCGAGCGCCAGCGCCCAGCCGCACGCGTCGGCGAAGTAGGCGAGGTCGTCAGGATCCTCGGTGTTGACTGGCATCGCGATCTTCATGTCGCGAAGCTGGCGGACGTAGAAATCGCGCCGAGGCTGCAGCCCAACCATCCATCCCAGGAATATGTCGCTGGCGGCTTGCATTAGAAGCTGGCCGTTGACGACTCGCTGTCCGTGCGTGGAAGACTTACTCCGGCCCGCGTAGGGTTCCAGCACCGAAGCGCGAGCTTCCTTGATCTGAAGAGTCAGCGGCGCCGACTGATCATCCCTGAACAACGCGACCTCGCAGAACGTCCCGACGCTCCCGATGCCGACGACTTTGAGCGCGACATCCAGTAATTCGAACCGATCGAACAGATCCATGTACGGCATGGGCAGCGAGTTGCGGTACCGTTTGAAGCTGGCCGCGGCGCGGTGCAGATATGCCGCTTTCCGTTGGGCGGGCAGGTGATAGATGAGGGGAGGGCGGTCCTTGATTTTAGTGTTCTCTCCGGCCGTCAAAGGAAGCGCGGTGATCGGAATGGTCTCTCGCTGCGCTTTTTCGGCAGTCTTACGATCGCGTTTGCGATTGCCGGGCTTCGGAACTTTTTCGATAAGTTCCTCGAAATCAATTTGCTGATACCACACTTCGAGCGACGACATAGTCGCGTATTCGGCCAGATGCTCGCGGTAGGAACGAACCGCCGCGCGAACGGCGCGTTCCCGACTGCCGGATCGCGTACCCGCGCTGCGAGCCGCGACATCGATACTCGCGGTCAAGCGCTTGACGTCCCATTCCCAGGGAGCCGGCAGCGTTTCGTCGAAATCATTGATGTCGAAAATCAGGTTGCGCTCGGGAGACGCGAACGCTCCGAAGTTCATGATGTGGCAGTCGCCGCATGCCTGCACGCGCACTCCGATGCGAGGCGTATGCGCCAGGTCGAAAGCCATCACGGCCGCCGCACCGCGCATGAAGGCAAACGGCGATTGCTGCATCCGCCCATAACGAATCGGAAGCAGCGCGGGAATTCGCCCGGCGTCGGACTGAGTCAACAGCTGAATCGGATCGGGGCGATTCGTGGATTCCTGCCAGAGCCCATGCGCCTTGCGCGGAACGCGCTTGCGCAGGCCACGGCCGACTCTCAAACGTTCCGCGATAGAAGCTCGAGGCAACCAACGCATGAAACTGATTCTCCCGCCCGCACCTCTTAATACCGGGTGCAGGGGTCACCCCTGCCGGAGGAAGCGTGAAACCCACCGCGGTTTCACATTCAACTAAGCCAGTTCCAACGAATTCAATTCACGACGGAAATATTCTCGACGTGGCCGGCGTTCTCTTCCTGTTTCTCCGGCGAGCCGTTGCCCTTGGCGCCGTCGAGTAGCTGCTTCGTATTTTCGGTTATCTCGCCCGGCTGCCCGGCGCCTACCACTTTTGAAAATATCTTGCCGTCGGGCCCGATAAAGAGCGTCGTCGGGATCGCCTCGATTCCCAGGCTTTCGGTGAGCCGCTCGTCGGCGAGACCGATTGGGTAGTTGATCTGGAACTCTTCCACGAACGGCGCGACCGCCCGCGCTCCTTCACCCTGGATCTGGTCGCATGACATGCCGATAATCACCAGGCCCCGCGACTTGTTGTACTTCTTGTACAGCCCGATCAACTCCGGAATCTGCCGGCGGCAAGGGCCGCACCACGTCGCCCAGAAGTCGACGATCACAGGATGGCCGCGGAAACTGGCGAGGTCGATCTGCTTGCCGTCGAGTCCGGGAGCGCTGAAGTTCAGGCCTTCGTCCGCCGGTGCGGCCGGCGGCACCGGCGCCGCAGCTTGCGGCGTGTCGAGATGCGGCACAGCCTCGGGCGCTTCGGCGTGCTTGAACGTGGAGTGCAAGAACGCGCCGACGATCAGCACTACCACGACGATTGCGGCGGCCGCGCGCAGTCCTGCCTGCCTGCCGCTCATACCTGCTCGATTACCGTCGCGATACCCTGGCCGATTCCGATGCACATCGTCGCCACACCCAGCGCCACGCCGCGCCGGCGCATCTCATGCGTCAGCGTCACGACCAGCCGCGCTCCCGAGCATCCGAGCGGATGTCCGAGCGCTATCGCGCCGCCATTCACGTTGAGCCGATTCTCGTCAATCTTGAGATCGGTGTTGCAGGCGAGGACTTGCGCGCCGAAGGCCTCGTTGATTTCGAACAGGTCGATGTCGCCTATCTTGAGACCCGCGCGCGCCAACGCCTTGCGAGTCGAGGGCACTGGTCCCCATCCCATGATTTCCGGACGAACGCCGGCGACCGCGGTCGCGCGAATCTTCGCGAAGGGCTTGAGTCCGAGCGAACGCGCGCGCTCAGCACTCATCAGCAGCACAGCGGCCGCACCGTCGCTCAACTGCGACGAGTTGCCGGCCGTCACCTGGCCGTCAGGCTTGAACGAGGGCTTGAGACCGGCCAGTTTTTCCATCGTGGTTTCCGCGCGCGGTCCCTGGTCAACGTCGACCACGACGCCGTCGGGCAACTTCACCGGCACGATTTCCTCTTTGAAGCGCTCGCGCGCCGCGACCGCGCGCATGTTCGATCGCAACGAGAACGCGTCGGACTGCTCGCGCGTGATCTTGTACATCTCGGCCAGCCGCTCGGCCGTCATTCCCATGAAGAACATGTCGCGCGGGAACATATCGAGCAGCTTGGGATTGGGCAGAATTCCCGAGCCCATCGCGACGTGCGTCATATGCTCGACGCCGCCGGCAATCGCGACTTCGCCCGCGCCGGTCATTATTTCCTGCGCCGCGAAGTTGACCGCCTGCAGGCTCGAGCCGCATTGACGATCGATCGTCGTGCCCGCGACTTCGACCGGCAGCCCCGCCAGCAATCCGATCATCCTGCCGACGTTCAACCCTTGCTCGCCCGTCTGATTCGCGCATCCCCAGACCACGTCTTCGATTTCCTTGGGGTCGAGCTTCGGATTTTTTTCGAGCAGGCGGCGGATACAGATCGCGCCCAGGTCGTCGGCGCGGATATCCTTGTAGTAGCCCTTGTCCTTGCCGGCCTTGCCAATCGGAACCCTGACGCCATCGACGATAACAACTTCGTGCACGAGATTCTCCTTCGGCGGCCCGCGTTGATCGAAGCGCGCGGCCGCAAATCGTTAAACCTATATGATACTACGCTTGCGCAATTCCGATAGTCGCAAATTGTCGTAGCCGAGCACCTCGGCCAGCACCTCGTCGGTGCTTTCGCCCAGCCGCGGCGCGACCGTCGAGGGAATATCCTTGTCGCCGGCGCTCTTGAGCGGCGTGCCCGGCACGATCAAGCCGTCGAAGGATGAATGATCCGCGCGCAGGATCATATTGCGCGCGGCCAGATGCGGATCGCGGCTGACTTCCTCGACGTTGGCGATCGGCGCACACGGCACTGACGCGTCGGTAAGCGCGCGCAGCCAATGATCGCGCGGCTGCGTCGCGAAGATCCGCGCAAGAATAGCCTCGAGCTCAGGATGGTGCGCCGTGCGATCGGCATTGGTCAGAAATCGCGGATCGTCCTTCAACTCAGGCATCGCGACCGCGTCGCAGAAGCGAATCCAGATGGACTCGTTGCCCGCGCCCATCACGAAGTAATCGTCGGCCGCGCGAAACTGCTGAAACGGCGTGATCGACGGATGCCGCGTGCCGAGCCGGCCGGGAACCTTGCCCGAGACCGAGAAGCGCGCGAGCGCGTCCTCGAGCATCGCGACCTGGCAGTCGAGCATCGCGATATCGACGTGATTGCCGACGCCGTCGCGGTCGCGCACGCGCAGCGCCGACAGGATCGCAATCACGCCGTAGAGCGCCGCCGACAGATCGCCGATCGAGACGCCGCATCGCACCGGCTCGCCGCCCGGATTGCCCGTTATACTCATCGTGCCGCCGAGCGCCTGCGCCACAATATCGTAGGCGGGGGCCGAAGCCTTGGGCCCGGTCTGCCCGAAGCCGGAAATCGAGCACAGGATTATCTTCGGATTGATCGCCTTGAGCTGCGCGTATCCGATCTTGAAACGCGCCATCGTGCCTGGCGAGAAATTCTCAACCACTACATCCGATTTCGCCGCCAGCTCGAGAAAGACCGCCGCGCCTTCTGCGGTGTGCAAGTCCAGCGTGATGCTGCGCTTGCCGCGATTGACGCTGTAGAAGTAGCCCGAATCGCCCGAAGGCATCACCGGCGCAAAGCTGCGCGAGTCGTCGCCGCGCCCCGGCACTTCAATCTTGATTACGTCGGCGCCGAGGTCCGCCAGGTTCATCGTGCAAAACGGCCCGGCCAAAACGCGCGTCAGGTCCAGCACGCGAACCCCGCGCAACGGCTGTTGATCGATCATCGATAGTTACCCTCGTGAAGGGCCTTTCGCGCCCGCGCAAATATTAAAGTCATGCTTTAAGTCAGCCTCGAGTCCCGCCCGGAACAGCGGATTGAGGCATCCTAGCCGACTGAGATTGGCGAGAGAAACGTCGCGAACGAGGCGCGCTTAACGGCGGCGGGTCCTGGCTTCGCGGGCCTCGCGCGCGCGCATCGCCTCGGCCGGAGTCATGATGAGGCGCGGCTCCTCTTCGGCCTTCTGCTGCTCGGCCGCTGCGACCGTGCCGAGCTGCGTGCGGATGAAGCCCTGAAAAAAAAGTACCTTGGTGACGTCGACGCCGTCGCGGATTCTGGCTGCCGCCGCCGCGGCCCATCCCGCCTGCTCACGCCGTCCAGCGCGCGCGAGGTAATACGCGATATCCTCAAGCCGCCGGCGGATTCGACGCCCGTTCTCACCGCTCAGCAGCTCGGCGGTCGCACGGTCGATCACCGCATTGACACGCTCCTGCTTGTGCACCGGACTCAGCACGATCACGCTTTCGCCGGCTGCGTTGATCTCGTCGACGTACGCTTTGAGCAGCGCGTCGGGCAGCCGCCATTCGAGCATCTCGGGTTCCTTGAGCAGCTCGACCGACGGCTCGGCGGCGGCTTCGGCGGCCAGCTCGGCATACACGGGATGAACGAGCTCGGTCGGCGGCGGCGACGCGATCAACTCGGAGCGCAGCGTCAGAAAATTTCCAACCTGCCCGCGCCGCGAGTCCGGCGTGTTGCGCCACGCTTCGCACGCGATGAAATCGGCGAGGCGCCAGTCGGCCTCGACCAGCTTGACCTGCGCGCGCCGCTCGAGTTCCTCGCGTTCGGATTTCAGCTCGCGCCGCGACACGCCCGTGTTCTGCGCGCCAACGAGGCCGTCGCGCTCTGAGATGAGCGCCCACAGGCGCAGCATGCCGCCCTGCACGCGCGGCTTGACGATCCAGACGATACGCGCGCCTTCGCCGTCGATCGGCGACAACATCGCCGTTATTTCAGTGGTTGTGTCTTGCAGAGTGCTCGCCTCGGGCGCGCTGGCCGCAGGCGCATCGACACCATGCTGCTTCAGCCTGTACAACGCGCGCCGGACTTCGCGCCGCAGCGCGCCGGCCGCGCCGGCTTCCATCTCGGTGAGCATCGCGGCGGCGCCAGGGTCGGCAATCATTCCAAGTGCACGCGCGATTGCGACATCGGTGATCCCGGGCGCGCTCCTGAGCTCGCGAAGTTTCGCAATCGCATCGGCCGGCGCGAGTGCAGGATCGAAGCCTGCCTCGAGCAGCTTGCCGTCGTCCGGATTTGTTTCCCGCGAGGTACTCAACTGTGGATGCCGTGTGTGAGGTCGTGGGAGCCTATGCGCGCGCTTCCCGAAGTGTCAAGTTTTTCACGCGAGGCCGCTTGCGATCAACGAACGAAAGAATGAAAAACCTCGAAGCAAAATTCCGTCTCGCCAATCACGCCGAGGCCGAGGCGCGCGCGACGGCGCTGGGATACACGCGGCGTGCGATACTCGAGCAGCGCGACACTTTTTTTCGCGTCGCCAACGGCAAGCTGAAGCTGCGCGAGGAAAACGGCAGCGCCGCTCTCATCTTCTACCGCCGCGCAGAGAGCGGCCCGCTGATGCTAAGCAACTACGAAATCGTGCCTGTCGCCGAACCGGTGGGCACGCTGCGAATCCTCACGGATGCGCTCGGGACGATTGCCATCGTTGAAAAAACGCGGACCCTGATGATGCGTGACAACGTGCGGCTTCATCTCGATAAGGTCGCGAGGCTGGGAGAGTTCGGCGAGATCGAGGCGGTGATAGCAGACGGCGACGACCCGGAGCGCAGCCGCGCCGCTGTCGATGAAATACTCGCAGCGGTCGGCGTGGCGCGGGCCGATCTGATCGACGTGTCGTACTTCGAGATGCTCGCAACAGCCCCCGAGCGCTCCCGATGAAGCTGCGCAAGAAAGAGTTCGCAACTATAAGCCGGGCGCTCGATCATTGGCGTCAGGCCCATCTGCTCGACGACAACCTCGCCGATACCCTCGGCCACGACCTTGAAATAATTTCCTTCGATTGGGGGCGCCTCGCGAAATATTGCTTCTGGATTTCCATCGTCTGCATCGTGATCGCCATCGGCGCCCTGTTTGCCGATCAGTATTTGCGCCAACTCTTCTGGCGCATCTTCAATGCTCCCGAAACCGCGAAATGTATCGCGCTTTCGACCCTCTCCGCTGCGCTCTATTGGTACGGTGCGCATCGGCGCGCCCGTCATCCACAGAAGATTTTCAGCAACGAGGCGGTCTTCTTTTTCGCCGTTCTCGTAACCGCGGGCGCCATCTTTGAATTCGGCGAAGCCATCGGTGCCGGCCCCGAGCATTTCTCTCTGCTCATCCTCACCTCATGCGTCATCTACGGGATCCTCGGCCTCGCTCTGAGATCCAACCTCATCTGGCTGTTCTCTCTGCTCTCACTCGGCAGCTGGCTCGGCGCGGAAACCGGCTATCTCTCCGGATGGGGCGCCTATTACCTGGGGATGAACTACCCGCTGCGATTCACCCTCTTCGGCGCGCTCCTCACCGCGGCCGCCTTCGCCATCGAGCAAACCGATCGATTCGAATTCTTCTTTCGCTCCACGCTCGTGATGGGCCTGCTGTACCTCTTCATCTCTCTCTGGATCATGTCGATCTTCGGCAACTACGGCGATATGGATACGTGGTACCGGGTGAAACAAATCGAACTGTTCGGTTGGGCGCTGCTGTTTGGACTCGTCGCCTGCACGGCCATCTATCACGGGCTGCGCTACGACAACGCGATAACCAAGGGATTCGGCCTCACGTTTCTATTTCTGAATCTCTACACGCGCTACTTCGAATACTTTTGGAATATGACCCACAAGGCGATTTTCTTTGGCCTGCTGGGAATCAGTTTCTGGATACTGGGCCGACAGGCCGAAAAAATATGGAACCTCGGCGAACAGCCACCTTCACCCGAACCTTCCCCCGCGCGAACAGGCTAGAGGTCAGGTTCCTGGAATCCTCGTCTGTCTCCTCTCCCTGTACGGGAGAGGGGATGAAGGTGAGGGTCTTTGTTCAGCGTGCTATTCCGCGCGCGATTGACGATTCCGCCTCCGCTCATGCCCTCGCTTCCGCGACCGTAACGGCGATCTATTGCGCGGGCGGCCTCAGGTTTTGCAGTGTCTCGAGCGCTAGGTGCTGGATCGCGTGACTTTCCGATTGACCCAGCGTCATCACGCTCAGCCCGATTACCAGGACCAGCACCGACACCCCCGCCAGCCGGTAGAAGACGGCGCTGTCGCGAATCTGCCGGTAGACGATCGGCATGTCGACGACGGCGCTCGCCATCGAGGTCAGCACTGCCGCCATCCCCGCGGCGTCGGGCGAGATTTTTCCGGCTGCGGCAAGGGTGGCGGCTGTCGCAGTCGTGCTCGCGCTGCTCACGAGCCCGCCGGCAACACTGAGCGCCAGGAAGCCGAGCGTGCCGAGGTATCTCTGCGCGAGACTGCCCGCGGCGGCAATCGCGACGAACAGCGCGGCGAACCTAAGTACATGCGGCATCGAGAGCGGCGACGAGAGTGAGAGCGGCGACACGCGAGTGCCGTCGCGATCTCGATGCACCCACACGGCGCAGAGCGCGGCAAGCGTCATCGCGAGCAGCGGAAGCAGGGCGGTGCCGACTGCGGCGGGCGCAAAGATCGCGAGAATCACGAGGTTGCGGATGAACATCGCGACACTCGTGACCATCACCACCGCAACCGCCAGCGAGGAATTCTTCACGCCCCTGAAAAGCCCCGAGAGCTCGGTCGCCGCCGCCGTGCTGTTGACCAGCCCGCCCAGAAAGGCCGCGTAGTAGGTGCCACGCGTCCCGTAAAATCGCAGCATCACGTAGTTCGCAAAACCAA
>JBEKLS010000139.1:0-12495 GCA_050010075.1 Binatus sp. (SeqCode)
TGCGGCGCATGCGCGCGCAGCGGCGCGTACTTCGCGCCGCGCCACAACTGGTTCATCTCGGCGGCGCACACCGAGCGCGATATCGATCAGACGTTGAACGTCACCGAGCAGGCGTTCGCCGCCGTGCGCAAGCAATTCGGCGCGTAGCCCGCGGAGTTACTCGCCGCTCAGGAATCGGTAGACGAGTTTCTGGAAGTGCTGGATGCCGCGTTCGCGCGACAGCATCAGCTGTCCGTGCTGGATCGCGCCTGAGCGCAGGCCGCGCTGCACCGACTCACACAGCACGATATCCTCTCGCGTCACCAGGTCGCTGAACTCCACGTAGTCGCGCATCTGTTCATCGCTCAGGTTGTCCGCGAAATAGTAGTCGACGACTTGCCGGCTGTGACCGGCGTCGATCGGCACGGCCGAAATCACCTGCATGCCCGCCGGATTGTCCGAGAGCGCAAACATCACGTTGGGCCACAGCGTTGCGTAAGTGACGCCGCGGTCGGGCGAGCGCAGGAGCGGCCCGTAGTAGGTCGAGTAATATTCATGATCGGTGTCGACGCGGTAGCTGTCGGTGTCGATCACCGAAGAAAACTTCGGATGCGCAATCGGGCAGTGATAGCATTCGTTGAAATTCTCAACGACCACTTTCCAGTTCGAGGCCAGCTCGTAAGTGTCCTGCCGCTGCATCCGCATTTGCGCGAGATCGATTCCGGCGCGCGCGAAAATCGCGGGCAGATCACCGATCACGTCGCGCAACGGACCGGCGGCCGGCGACGGGTTGACGAAGATCAGCGGACCCCACGTCTCCACCGCGAATGGTGCGAGCGAGAGCGTCTCCTTGGCGAAAGTGCGCTGCTCATTCTCGCGCGGCGCAGTGCGCAACGTGCCGTCGAGGTTGTAGGTCCATCCGTGATAGTGGCACTGCAGCGTCTTGCGGTTGCCGGCGCATTCGAGCACGACTTCGCTCCCGCGATGACGGCATACGTTGGCGAACGCGCGCAGCGCGCCGCCGGTATCGCGAACAATCACGACCGGCAGGTCGCCTAGACGCGTCGTGAAAAAGTCGCCGATGTTCGCCACCTGCGCGATATGTCCAACGTACTGCCAGGTGCGATGAAAGATGCGCTCCTTCTCAGCCTGAAACACGTCGGCATCGACGTACCATCGCGCAGGCAGAGTATCGCCGCGCTCGAGGGCGCTGGCGAGCGCAGGGTCGGAACGAAGATTTGACGACATATTTATTGCTTCGGGCTTTTTCTTGCGACGACTCGATGAATCATCTTACCGGAAGAGGCGCTCGTAACCTTCTCGTTCAGCAGGACGTTTTCAGCGGGAATAGCCTGAAATACCAGCGACGAATCAAAAGCCGTGTAGAGCCGCCCATGATCGTCGCGCAGGTCAGCGCCTTCAGTGACGCGCCAGGTCAGATACAGCGTGCCGCCGGGTTCGAGAATCGCCATCAGCTTTCGCACCGCAGGCGAAATCGCCGCGGCTTGCATGTGCATGATGACCGTCTCGCACAGCACGTTCGTGAAGCTGTCGTCCGCTATCCCTGCCAGCTCGGGCAGCGCGCCGAGCTGAAAGCCGACATGAGGATACCGACGCCGCGCCTCGGCCAGCAGCCCTTCGGAGGGATCGTAGCCGATAGCAGGGAAGCCGTTGTCATTCAGCCACGCCGTATCGCGACCGCTGCCACATCCGATGTCGGCCGTCGCGCCCGGCCTGAAGAATTGCCGCACCGCGCTTTGCAGATCAGTCGGCGGCGACTGTTCGTGCCAATCCTTGGCGAAAGCTTCCGACGCGCGGTCGTAGGCGCCGAGTGTCTTCTGATCCATCTATCCAGTCTTCAAGCCGCGCAGCACGTCGAGCCGCAGCGTCAGCTTTTCGCCGAGCCATAGCGCGTTGACCGCATGATCGATGTAGGCGTCGGTCGTCTCGGGATGCACCAGGATGTTAAGACCGGCGCGGTTCAGCATCAGCCATGGAACTATCCGGGCGAATTCGGCGGGATCGAATTTCACCTGGTACATCGATTGCGGATGCGGCCCGACCGGCTCTTCGCGCCATCGCCCCATCTCGACCTTGAAGCTGCGCTCGATCGTTTCGCGCAGGCGCGCCGCGGTCTCGCGAGACGCATCGTCATAGTAGATGTGCGCGTGATAGCACTTGATTATCGCGGGATCGATCGCATCCGCCATCGTCACGACTCAGCGACCGCTTACTGACGCTCCAGCACAATCACCGGGATCTGACGCGTCGTGGCCTTCTCGTAATCCTTGAACGTCGGCATTATCGCGGCCTGCGCGTCGAACAAGCGCTGGCGCTCCGGATCCTTAGTGATGACGGCCTTGGCCTGAAATTTTTCTTTGCCAACTTCAATCGTCGTGGTCGGATGAGCCACGAGGTTGTGATACCACGCGGGATGCTTCGGAAAGCCGCCTTTCGACGCGATTATCACAATTCGGTCGCCGTCCTTCGTATACACGAGCGGCGTCGTGAAGGGACGCCCGCTCTTCGCGCCGGTCGTCGTCAGCAAAAGCAGGGGCGCGTTGACGAACGGGCCGCTCAGAACCTTGCCGCCGTTAGCGCGGAACTCCGTGATCAGTTTCTGGTTGAAATCGTGCATCGCTTTCTCGTTGAATTCTGCCATTAGCTCTCTCCCTTAGTCTGCGGTTATATCACGCTTCAGATCTTGGGCCACTGATTGTTCCAGGGGCGCGCTTGCTCGTAGGCGTACGACGCTTGCAGCACCAGGTCCTCGCGATGGCGCTCGGCAACAATTTGCAATCCGCATGGCAGACCCGCGTCTGTCAGGCCCGCGCGCACCGACGCGCCCGGATGCCCGCTCATGTTGAACGGATAGGTAAACACGACGGCGTTCAGCGGTTCCTGGAGCGGCTGTCCGTTGATCTCGGTTGGCATCGGACCCTTGGCGGGAAACGCCTCGGTCGGCAGCACGGGGCATAGCAGCAGGTCGAAGCGCTCGAACACGCGCTGGCACCAATCGTTGAACTCGCGCCGCCGACGGTACGCGGCGCCCATATGCTTCCACGAGACGCGAGTGGCGCCTTCAGTGCCGGTGGCGAATGCGCGCCCGAAATTTTCGCGATCCTTCTCCAGCCACTCATGCAACATCGCGTAGCCTTGTCCCGCGCCGACCTGCATCCACGCGCGGCCGGTATCGGGCACCGGATCGTCGATCGTCGTCACACTGTGATCGAGGTCCTTGAAGACTGCGGCGGCCTTCGCGATTTCGCGCGCGACGTCATGCTGCACGAGCTGGCCGAAGTCAGGATGAAACGCGATGCGCAGTTTCTTCGGCAGCCCCTCGAGGATCGACACGTAAGAAAACCCCGGATGCGGCAGCGAGTCGGGATCCACCGGATGATAACCGACCACCGCGTCCATGAAGAGCGCGGCGTCGCGCACGGTGCGCGTGATCGGCCCGTGCACGGAAGTGTCGTTCCATTGTTGCATCCCGAGGGTCGGGTCGTTCGGAATCCTGCCGTAGGACGGCTTCAGACCGTAGCATCCGGTGTAACACGCGGGGATTCGCACCGATCCGCCGCCGTCGGATCCGGTCGATATCGGCACGACGCCGCCGGCGATGGCGGCCGAGGTGCCGCCCGACGATCCGCCGGGCGTGCGCTCGAGATTCCACGGATTGCGGGTCGGGCCAAACAGCAGGTTCTTGGTGAATGCGGTGTAGCCGAACTCGGGCGCGTTGGTCTTGCCGATAACGATCGCGCCCGCCGCCTTCAGCCGCGCGACCTGCGTCGAATCGGCCTTCGGCATATTGTCCTTGAACGGCTTCGAGCCGTGTGTCGTGCACAGTCCGATGGTGTCCTCGAGGTCCTTGACGCCGAGCGGCAAGCCCGCGAGTGCGCCGACCTGCTCACCGTGCGCGATCTTCTCGTCAAGTGCGCGCGCCTCGGCCATCGCGTCGTCAGTGCGCAGCGCAACGAATGCGTTCAGCTTGGGATTGGTCTGCTCGATCCGCCGGATCGTCGCCTCCATCAATTCGCTGGGTTTGAGCTCCCGCTTGCGAATCATCGCGGCGAGTTCATGCGCGGGCTTCCAATACAGTTCACTCATTTGCGGATACCTCCGGGGCGAGGACACTTGCTGCTGCGATGTTTACTATGATGAGCCCAATGGTACAAAGCGGAAGCGGTCTGAATCGGCGTTGGCGAGGGTACAATCACCTGCGCGGTGGGCGGCAGGGGTGACCCCTCCACCCAGTGATAAGATGCGAAATCCGCGCAGCGCGACTTTCGCGAAGGGTCTATGATCAATCTGCGCGCCGCTTTTCTGATCTGTGATTCCCTCCCCCAAAATGGGGGGAGGGTTAGGATGGAGGACCGATTGTTCGCAATTCCCTGCTGCGCCGCAGTTTCGACGCTGCCTCCTAACTTGCCAGCCTCGTGCAATCGTCCGTGCGAGCGTCTTAGTCGATTTCTGCGCGAACTGCGACTCTCCACCGGCCAAAGCGGTGTAGTTTGACTCCCTAACAGGCGTTAGATAAATTTTTTAGGCAAGCCGATGAGAAGTGTTTCGAAAAATTCAACATCGCGCGCGAGTGCGAAGATCGTTGACCTGCGGCGGCCTACCGACACGCGCGATCGCGTGCTGCAGGTGGCGCAGGCGCTTTTCGCCGAGCGCGGCTATCGCGGCACCAGCCTGCGTGACATCGCCAAGCGGATCGGAATCAAGGCGCCCTCGCTGCTGCATCATTTTCCGTCGAAGCAGCAGCTCTACCTCGCTGTGCTCGACAAGATGTTCGAGAGTCTCGAGGACGCGGCCAACGCGCTTGCGTGGGGGCGCGAGAGCCGGCAGGAGCGGATGCGCCAGGCGGTCGGTGACGCGATTGATTTTATCGCGAGCCATCCGAATTTCGTGCGCATCATGTGGAAAGAGATGGCCGACGAAAGCGGCGTGGGCCGCCAGGTGCTCAAACGGCGGCTGCCGCCGCTGTTTTCCACCGCGGTGAATTTTATTTTTCGCGGGCAGCGCGACGGCGAGTTTCGCGCCGAAGTCGATCCGCTGCATTTCATGTGGAGTCTGAACTCGATCACGATCGGATACTTCACGACCGCTGCGATGATCCGGCGGCTGTGGAATATGAACCTTCTCGAGCCCGCGATGATCGAGCGGCGCAAGCGCGAAGTGATCGACATGGTCGAACGCACGCTGTTCACGGCGGATTCGAAGCCGCCCGCAGCGCCGCAGGAATAGATACTGAAAAGAGGAGAGGAACGCGCCTATGAAGTTGGGAACTTTTTATGAGCATCAGCTGCCGCGGCCGTGGAAGGAGGGCTCGGAGCTGAAGCTGTTCCAGGACGCGCTCGACCAGGTCGAACTCGCGGACAAGCTCGGCATCGACCACATGTGGGAAGTCGAGCATCACTTCCTCGAGGAGTATGCGCACTCGTCGGCGCCCGAGATTTTTCTCGCGGCCGCCAGTCAGCGCACGAAGCAGATTCGGCTCGGTCACGGCATCGTGCTGCTGCCGCCCGGCTACAATCATCCGGCGCGCGTGGCAGAGCGGATCGCAACGCTCGACCTGGTGAGCGGCGGGCGCGTCGAATTCGGCACCGGTGAATCGTCAGCGGAGCTCGAACTCGGCGGCTTTCGCATCCCGCGCGCGGAGAAGCGCGAGATGTGGCAGGAGTCGCTCGGCGCGATCGCGCGGATGTTCGTCGAGGATCCGTTCCTTGGGCATGAGGGCAAGTACTTCACGATGCCGGTGCGCAACGTGGTGCCGAAGCCGGTGCAGAAACCGCATCCGCCGCTGTGGGTTGCATGCTCGCGGCGCGAGACGATTCACCTGGCGGCCAAACTTGGAATCGGCGCGCTGACGTTCGCGTTTGTCTCGCCCGAAGAGGCGCGCCAATGGGTCAACGACTACTACACGACGCTCGAGAATGAATGCGAGCCGATTGGATACGCGATCAATCCGAACATCGCGATCGTCACCGGCTTCATGTGCGATCAGAACGCCGAGCTCGCGCACAAGATGGGCGAAGAGGGGCTGAAGTTTTTCTCCTACGCGCTCGGCCATCACTACGCGTTCGGCCAACACGAGCCCGGCAAGACCAATATCTGGAACAATTTCAAATCCAGCCCGATCACCCTGCCCGGAATGGACGGCTCGAACTCCTGCGTCGGATCGCCCGACCAGATTCGCACGCGGCTGCGCGAGTTCGAGGAGGCTGGCGTCGACCAGGTGGTGTTCATTTCGCAAGCCGGCAACAATAAGCATGAGGATATCTGCTCGTCACTCAACCTGTTCGCCGAGAAGGTGATGCCGGAGTTCAAGGAGCGCGAGCAAAAGCGCGCGCATCAGAAGGCCGAGCGAATCGCACCGATTCTCGAGAAGGCGATGAAGCGCAAGCCCGAGCCGAAAATTCCGAAGAGCGACGGACCGACCGTCGTGCAGGCCGGGATGCTGGTTTAGTCACGCGACAGTCGGAAAAGGCCGTCCCGAGTGGGGCGGCCTTTTTATTTCCGCGTCAATCTCTCACTGGTGAGGTTGGCGCGGGGCCGACGCGGGTGAACTTTACCGGGAATCCGTGGCAGTCGCTGGGATTGACGAGTTCAATGCGGAAGTTGCTCGCGTCACTGACGATGACTCGCGCGTTCACCCATCGCGCCGACAGGAATCCATGCTCCGCGCATATCTGATCGGCAATCACGATGCCCGGCACATGATGGTCGAGCGTTCCCTTCCACACGACCTGGCCCGGCGGAATATTTTTGTTGCCGTCCACCAGCGTCGCGACGTAATTGCGGCCGCGCAGCATCTGGTCGAGACCGACAACCACCCGTAGCGGGCCGCCCGGATAAGTTGCCATCCAGTTTCCATTGAGCAGCCGCGCAACGTTCATCGGCGGCGGAGGCGGCTGCACGGGCGCAGGCGGCGGCACCGGCATCGACGGTTCCGGCGCTTGTTGGAATGACTGCGAGTTGCAGGAGGAGGTCACACCTGCGAGCAGAATCGCCAGCGCTGCAAGGGCGGTGGACGAAGTGAGAGAGCGATGGCGGATCCTCGGACGCGGCATAGATTCCTCCAGTAGACAGATGGTCAAGTATAGACTGCCCTGCGGCGCAGAGCAGCATAGCCGCGGCCGGCGAACGACATGGCTGTGCGAGCGCGGTCGAAACGATCTCGTCCCGCTCGTGCAGTAGCTACATGAGTTGGTATGCGCGCGCGACGTTCTCGCCGAGGATGGCGCGGCGGCCCGACTCCTTCATCGGCGCGATCATCCCCTTCAACTCTTCGAGATAGTTGCCGGGGTGATCGGGATGCGGATAGTCAGTCGCCCAGAAGAACTTGTCTTCGCCGACAATCTGCATCATCGCGGCAATCGTACGTTCGTCCGGATCCGCCGAGATGTAGCACTGGCGCTTGAAATAGTGTGACGGCTTCTCCTTCAGGCGGACCGTCGCACCGAGCGTGGTGCCGTTGAAGATCGCGTCGCCGCGATCGAGGAAGTAGCCGATCCATCCGGCCTGCGACTCGAGCACTACCACGCGGAGTTTCGGAAAGCGGTCGAAGACGCCGAACTGAAAGAACGTGCCGAACGCGTGCTGCACGCCCTGGCCCGCGAACAGATCGTAATACCAGGCGGCCCAGGCGAAATTGTCGTAGCGATGATGGATGCCGAAGCTGGCAGGCTCGAAGGTCGGATGAATCGCGAGCGGCACGCCGAGATCCTGCGCCGCGGCGAAGACAGCGTCGTGGCGCGGGTCGCCGTGCGGAACGCGCGTGATGGTAAACGGGCAGACGAACGCGCCCTTGCAGCCATCCTTAACGGCGCGTTCGAGTTCGCGCGCCGCTTCAGCGGGATCGCCGAGTGAAAGGTGCGCAATCGGTACCAGGCGTCCGCCCGAGTCGCGGCAGAAATCAGCAATCCAGCGGTTATAGGCGCGGCAGTATGCTGCGGACAGCTCGGCGTCGAAAAGCTCGGCCTCCCACAGCAAGCCGATCGTCGGATAGAGAATCGTTTTCTCCATCCCTTCCTGCTCGAGCAGCTGGAGGCGTTCCTTCGCGACCATCGTGCCGAAGGCGGCGCCCTTCAGATAGGTATCCTCCGGCTTCGGCGCCATCATCCGCACCTGATCGGGCTTGACCTCGCCGCGCGTCGAGTCTTCGCGTAGCTTCCGCGCTTCCTCGATCTTCTTGCCCATGCCGCCGAGCGAGCCGAGCAAACCCGGCGATGTCATCTTGGCGCGCTTGCGATCGATTTCGAGATACTCGAAGCCGTCGTCGCCGACCCGAATGCGCATCGCGCGATCGCGGTACTTCGGATCGATGTATTTCTCCCACAGGTCGGGCGGCTCGAGAATATGTCCGTCGCAATCAATAATCAGTTCTTCGGTTTTCATAGTATTGGCTCCATTACTCAGTAGTCATTCAACCGGGACTGAGTATTAGAAAATAGCGAGCGGATTTACCGGCGACGCGGTGCCGCGCTCGAGGATCAACGGCGCCATCGAGAACAGGAACTCGTTGCGGCCGAGTCCCGCTGCTGCCGACGACACGGCGTCGAGGTCGGCGTTGTCGATCAGGTGGATGCCCATCGCGACCAGGGTGCCGACGTGAACCGGCAGCGCGAGGCCGTCGTAACCGCTCGGCACGACGTCGCTGACCGCGTCACAGCCGAGTACCGCGATGCGCCGTTCGTGGAGCCAGGGCAGGCAGGCGGCGTCGAGGCCGGGCAGGCCGACCCTCATGGGATCCCATGCGCCTTTGACTTTGCGCCTTGCGGCGCGGCCGGTGCGAACCAGCAGCACGTCGCCTTCTTCGACGTGAACGTTCTGCGCGCGCTCGGCGGCGTCGAGATCTTCGGGCAGGATTTTTTCGCCCGGCTCCATCCATTCGATCTTCCTGAGCCGCGGAATGTCCAGCAGGACGCCGCGGCTGACGATACCGGCGCGGGTGACGTCGATCGCGCATTTCTTTGCGCCATGCGAGCCGACTTCGCTGGCGTCGAAGCCGTTGTACATTTTGTTGTTCCAGAAGACGTGACAGAGCGCGTCGATATGAGTATTGGCCATGCCGTGCGGCGCGATCGCGAAATAGTCACCCGAATAGGGCAGCGCCTGCTCATGTGCGTCGCTCCCCGCCTGCACCATCAGGTGAGTAACGGGAGTAGGGTTGTCGGGCGCGGGAATAGTAGCGAGCGGCAGCGCCATCGAGACGCTTTCGCCAGTCTGTACGAGGCGCGCTGCGGCGGCGCGCTTTTGATTGGTGATAAAGTTCAGCGCGCCGCGCTGGTCATCCTTGCCCCAGCGGCCCCAGTTGCTGAGCTTCTCGAACATACCTTTCACGTCCGAAGGCGAAAGCTTTTGCGCCATGATAGATTCTCCCTAAGGCCAGCGATCGGTCGAAAAACTCGTATAGCACGGCCAGCCGCAGGCCTGTCAATTTGAACGATCGGTATGGATTAGCGGCGGGCGATTTGGAGTGACGATTTGGGCAACGATTACATCGAGGCGGCGCGCGTCTTTCACGAGATCACCAAGCATTCGTACACCAGCGTGCGATCTTCGCCGCATATGCTGGACTGGGACATCAAGCCGCTCCCGTACAAGATTTACCCCGGCGCGGCGTCGGTCGCTTTGCCGCGCGATCTGAATCTTTCCTCGACGCCGGCGCTGGCCGCGCTGTCGTCGTACGTGCCGGCGGATTTTTCCGCATCAATCGGGACGGATGCGCTGACCCGAATGCTGTTTTGTGCTGACGGATTGACGCGGCGCAAGCAGGTCAGCGGCGAGGATTATCATTTTCGTGCCGCGCCTTCGGCTGGTGCGCTCTATCCGATCGAGATTTACATCGCAGCCGGCAGCGTCGACGGCCTCGAGACCGGCCTCTACCATTTTTCGCCGGCTGACTTGCGGATGGCTGGGCTCAGGCGCGGTGATTGGCGCGGTTATATCGCGCAGGCGGCGGCGAAGCGCCCGTCGCTTTTGCGCGCGAGCGCGGTGATCGCGCTATCGGCGATTTATTGGCGCAGCGAATGGAAGTATCGCGCGCGGGCATATCGCTATTGCTATTGGGATGCGGGCACATTGCTCGCGAATCTGCTGGCGGCAGCGGCCGCCGAGGAAATTTCCGCGGAGGTGATCACCGCATTCGAGGATCCTGCGCTGGAAACTTTGCTCGGGACCGACGGCGATCGCGAAGGAATGGTCGCGCTGGTCGCGCTCGGCCGAACCGACGAGCCGGCCGCGCAATCGCCAGCCGCCGAGCCGCTGGCGCTGGAAACGATTCCGCTATCGTCGCGCGAGGTCGAGTATCAAGACCTGATCAAGATCCATCGCGAGTCGCGGCTGGTGACCTCCGAAGAAGTTGCAGCGGTTGCTGCGGCCAAGTTGGATTCACAGCCGACGCCGTTGGGCGCGAACGCGCTTCATCTTGAGACCATCACGTCGGAGGAGTCGGCGGGACTGGGCGAGACGATTTTGCGCCGCGGATCGTCGCGCGCATTTGCTCAGCAAGCGATCACCGCCGCAGAACTCGCGACGATCATGGCCGCTTCGAGCGAGCATCCGCAGGCAGACTTTCCGCCGTTGACCGACACCTACCTAATCGTCAACGCGGCCGACGGGATGGAGCCCGGCGCGTACTACTACAATCGGCACGCGCGCGCGTTCGAGCTGCTGAAGGCCGGCAACTTCCGCGGCGAGGCCGGCTACCTGTGCCTCGAACAGCCGCTCGGCATGGATTGCTCCGCGCTCATCGTTTATATGGCCGACCTCGAGCGTGCGCTGAATGCCTTGGGAAATCGTGGCTACGGCGACGCGCATCTCGAGGCGGGAATTCATGGCGGTCGCGCTTACCTGGCTGCCTATTCGCTCGGCCGCGGCGCGACGGGCTTGACCTTCTACGATGACGACACGACCAAATTTTTCGAGCCGCACGCCGCGGGAAAAAGTCCGCTATTGATGGTCGCGGTTGGAATTCCGCGCTCGTCGACAAAGTCGTAAACGCGAAACGCGCGGTTTTGTTCCGTCGATTCGATCTGTTTAATCTTTCGCAGAGGTTGATAGTTACATGAATCTGCCCGAGTTCCGGGATTTGGACTTGAGCATCGCACGCGCGCGAATTGCGCTGTCGCTCATCGCGATGCTGTCACTGTACATCGATCCGAGCACTGCAGGCGGCCTCTTCCACCTCAACGCCTACGCGCTGACGACGCTGCTCTGTCACCTGGCGTACAGCGTCGGAATGTACTTCGCGCTCAGCCGCCGATTCTCCGACGGTAATCTTCAACTGCTTTCGACCAGCTTCGATCTGTTCTTCGCGACTGCGGTCGCGTTCATAACCGAAGGACAAACGAGCGCCTCGTACGTATTTTTTGTGTTCGCGATTGTCGCCGCTGGAAACCGCGCGAAATCCCGTCCAATAGTAACCGTGACGTTCTGCAGCGTCGCTCTATATCTGCTGGTGATAGTGCTGACCCGGGGAATCACCAGTGTCTATGATATGCGGGCCGTCTATCTCGCGATCGCTGGCTATCTCATCGGCTTCTTTTCGCAACAACGTGCCCTGTTCGAGGCGCAGGTACGCGAGCTCGAAACGCGCACAGAGCGACAAACAATCGCCCGCTCGTTGCACGACGGTTACGTCCAGGCCCTGGCCGGAGTTAACCTGCGCCTCGAGACCTGCCGCGCGCTTCTGAACCGGAATCGCCCGCAAGATGCCTTGTCGGAAATCACGGACCTGCAGACCGGGGTCGCGCGAGAGTATGACGCGGTGCGAATCGAGAGTATGACGCGGTGCGAATCTATCTGCGCTCGCTCGCAGGGATCGACCAAAGCTCTGCTTCCGAACTCGTCGCGCGGACTTCCGATCCAAACTTTGAAGTTCGAGCCGATTTCAGTGGCCGCAGTCTTCTCGGCGAGCATATACTGCAAATCATGCTCGAAGGCCTGCGCAACTCCCGCAGCCATGGGTTGGCTAACCTGGTAAGGATCGACGTGCACGAGGCCGATGACAAGGTCTCGATCACAATCGAGGACGATGGCGTTGGCCTGTCGGACTCATCGTCGCGGCCGTGGGCAATCGCCTCGAGGGTCGCGGAACTGGAAGGGCAGATGAGCATCCACAGCGACGGCAGCACCTGGCTGCGAATCGAACTTCCGAACAGTTAGAGGATGCCAACGCCGCTGCGCCTCATTATCGCCGACGACCACGCTCTCTTTCGGCAGGGATTGAAGTCACTGCTGCTGCTTCAACCGGACACCGAGGTCGTTGCTGAAATCGAATCGGCCAATGACGTGCAGCCGATGGTCTCGGGCACCGCCTGTAATGTTCTTCTGCTCGATCTTCAGATGGACCGCTGGATGATGGAAGATATCCCGCAACTCAGCCGTCTGACCAATGTGATCGTGCTGACCGCGAGCGAAAGCGCTGAAAATGGAGTCAGAGCACTGCGGCTCGGCGCCAAGGGCGTAGTGCAGAAACGATTCGCGATCGAGACCTTGATGATGGCGGTG
>JBEKLS010000140.1:0-11913 GCA_050010075.1 Binatus sp. (SeqCode)
AGCGACTCGGGCCACCACTTGTTCTCCCATTCGCCGTCCCACACGCCGCGGAAATGCGGCAGCACGTCGCTACAGAACAGGTCGATATTCTTCATCGTCAACTCATGCGGCATCGATCCGATATGCAGCAGCACCATCAGGTTGCCGACGCGAAGTTTCTTGACCGCCTCCATCAACTGCTGGCGCACGGTGGCCGGCGATCCCGCGATCACGAACTGGTTGTCGATGAAGTCCTTGTACTTCCAGGTCGGGATCTTGTTCATCAGGTCGAACAGCTGCGGATTCAGCTTGGTGACGCTGTTGACGAGGCTCTTGTAGTCCTGGTTGCCGGCGACGGGAAAATACTCCGGCAGGATGTGCAGGCATTTGTCGTAAAAATATCGGATGTGCTTGTAGTAGTCCTTTTCGGCCTGCGCGTCGGTCTCCGACACTGCCACCAGCTGCAGAAATCCCGCGCGATACGGATTGGGATCGTGATTGCCCTTGGCGACAAAATCCCAGAAGCCGTCCATCACGCGCTTGCCGAAATTGTTCCCCCAGTACGACAGGAAGCAGTAGCAGTGATTGTGCTTGGCGGAAAAATCCCAGGTCGAAAGGCTGCCGCTGCCGGGAATCCACACGGGCGGATGCGGCTTCTGAATCGGCCGCGGCCAGATATTGACCATCGGCAGTTTGAAGTACTTGCCGTTCCAGGCGAAAATTTCCGGCGATGTCCACGACTTGATAATCAGATCGTGCGCCTCGTAGTAACGCTCGCGCTGCTCAATCGGCGGAATTCCGTAGCACAGGTTCACGTCCTGCGACGTCCCCAACGGCATCCCGGCGACCATGCGCCCGCCGCTGATGCAATCGATCATCGAATATTCTTCCGCGATTCGTATCGGCGGATTCGAGGTCGGCAGCGTCGCGCCCATCTGCACCACGGCGACGTCGGTGCCATTGGTCGCGCGCGCCAGAATCGATCCCATCAGGTCGGGATTCGGCATGAAGCCGTAGGCGTTCTGATGATGCTCGTTGACGCAGATGCCGTCGATGCCCTTGTCGGCAGCGTGGATCAGCTCGTCAAGCGTCCAGTTGTAGTACTGGCCGACCTTCACCGAATCGGCGAGCTCGGTGTACGGCGGATCGACCCACACCGAGTGATACTTCTGCGCGAAGTCGTCAGGCAGATCGCGATACGGCATCAGATGGAACATCGAAATCTTCATCGTTGGCCTCCGGGCGCGTCAGCTCTCCATTTTTCCATATCACGATGTGCCGCGATTCCCCAACCTCGCTACGTTGCGGATGCCGCCGCCGTGCTGTTCTATGTGCAGAGTGAAATTGATCGCAGCATTCGGCGTCGCCTCGATGCTCCTCTGCGTCACGATGGCGCATGCCGATCCTCCCGCGCGATCATTCGTCGGCGATTTCATCGGCAACGACGCAACGCCCGACAATACTTTCTCCATCGGCGGCAGCCTCGATCGCCTGCAGAACTCCGAATCCCTGTATCTCGAAAAGGCTATCTCGCCGGAGTCCAGCTTTTCCCTCTTCGGCGGCTACCAGCGCCTCGAGCAGGAAGGCGAGGACACCAGCGGATGGAGCAATCTGAGCCTCGCCTACAAGCACACCCTCTTCGCCAGCCCCGGCCACGAATTCCTGGCCTCGTTAAGTCCCGAGGTCGAACTGCCGGTTGGCAACCGCAGTGTCGGCTCGGAGTCGCATACCCGAGCCGGGGGCGATCTGCTCGCTCAGAAAGGATTCGGCGACCTGCCAGATTCCTTGTGGATGCTGCGTCCCGCGGCGCTCGAGAGCGACATTGGATGGGAAAGCAAAGTCACCGGCGCGCGCGACGACCTGCTCTCGGCAGACGTCGAGCTCGAGTATTCGCTGTTCTATCTCGACGAGAATGTCGGGCGATTCGTGCCTCGCGCAATTCGAGACTTCACGCCGCATCTCGACTTCGACTATGCGCAGTACCTGAGCGCTCATCGAAACTCGTCGGCGCCCGACTTCGAGCTGACGCCCGCCATCGCCTGGATGAATTCCCTGATCGAGATAAACCTCGGCGTCGACGTCGGCGTCAATCACGCCGCGACAGCCGACGGCGCGGTATCTTTCGTGTGGAATATTTCGCTCGAATACGATCAACTCGTACCTGCGCTCGGATGGACGCCGTTGCGCTGAATTGACGCCCGGGTTCGCGGTATGGACAAGCACATCTGACGAAGGTGACAATGCGCGGGTATGGAATCGTGGTTCAACAAGGCAAGATTCGGGATGTTCATCCATTGGGGGCATTGCAGCCAGCGCGGACTCGAGCTGTCGTGGCCGCTGGTCGGGGGCGTTGGCGCCCTGCCGCAATCGCAGAGTGTCGCAGTTGACGAATATCACTCGACTGCCAAAACGTTTAATCCGACGAAATGGGACGCCCGCGCACTTGCGCGAATGGCTAAACGCGCCGGTATGCAGTATGCCGTTCTGACTAGTAAACATCATGACGGCTTCTCCATGTTCCATACGAAGCATTCTGACTATTCGATTGAGTATTCGCCGTTCAAGCGCGATATAGTTCGTGAATATACAGATGCGTTCCGCGCCGAGGGCTTGAAAGTCGGGCTGTACTACTCACTTATCGACTGGCATCATCCTGACTATCCGGCGTTTGTGGAGTCGGATAAGCCCTACAAATGGGGCAACTGGCGCCGCTCGACGCCGGAACAGTGGAACCGGTTCATCGAGTTCATGTTCGCCCAAATGCGCGAGCTGCTGACCAACTACGGCAAGATCGATCTGCTCTGGTTCGACGGCGGATGGGAGCGGACGCCCGAGGAATGGAAGTCACGCGAGTTCGTCGAGATGATCCATTCGCTCCAGCCCGAAGTCGTCATCAATGATCGCATTCCGGGCTACGGCGACTACCAGACGCCCGAACAGGCCGTGCCGCCGAAGCCGCCGGAGGGTCCCTGGGAAACCTGCCTGACCATCAATAACAGCTGGGGCTACAACCCGTCCGACAAGGACCTCAAATCGACGCGCTCCCTGATTCATACGCTGTGCGAGGTGGCCGGCAAGGGCGGCAACCTGCTGCTCAACGTGAGCCCGATGGGCGACGGCGCGATACCGCCCGAGCACGTCGAGCGGCTCGAAGCGATCGGCGACTGGATGGGCCGCAACAACGACGCGATCATCGGCACCGACCCCGGGCTAGAGCCGTGGCAGTTCTACGGACCCTCGACGCGCCGGGGCAATCGCGTGTACCTGCACGTGCTGATGAAGCCGTACGAATCCGTCTCAGTCCGCAGCGTCAGGGTGAAGCACGTCGGCGATGTGCGTCCGCTGGCAAGCACAATCTCGCTCAAGGTGCGCAAACGAATCTCAGCGGCCGATAGTTTGTTCAATCACGATCCGGTCGGCGAACTCGTGATTGCAACGCCCGACAGCGCGCTCGATTCGGTAGCGACGATTATAGCAATCGATTTTCAGCGATAGTCAGTCGTTGTTCATCACGGAGCCGTGGCGAAACTCCAATTGTAAGGCTTTCCGTTCGCGGTCATCGACACCGCGTACTTTGCGCCCTTATCTAGCGGCGCGCGCGGTATCACCACGACAGTGCCGTAAGACTTCAGCACATTGCGTCCAAGCTCTTGTGTATATCCATCGGGATTCGAGTAGCTGGTCGAGTCGAAACCGCAGGCTTGAACTACCGTGCGGGTGCCGTCGGGGTTTACCCGGGCGACTGAGTAATCGGTCAAATGAGTATTCATCCAGGCGCCCAGCTGAATTGTAATAGACAGTCCGCTCGGCTTCTCGTAGCCGGGACAACTGGTTAGAGGGTCAGGCCATTCGTTTTCGAACGATAGGATCGCGACGGTAGCCCCGTCGGGAGGAAATGCGATCGGCGCGTCAGCCGCACCCGGCGCGATTTTCCGCTGAGCGCCGTTCAACAGGTTGAGTCCCGCGGCGCACGCTTCCTTCTCGCAGTAGATTCCAAAGCCAGCGCTGGTCAGTTGCGGATTGAGTATCGGCATCCGATGAAACGGAAGCGCCATCCATCCGTCGATCGACCACGCCGGCGATCCCCACGGGTCAGGGTCCGCACCGCCAGTATTGGCGGAGACGCCGCGCATCGACCACACATCCATGTCGCTGCTCTTGGCCGCCTCGAGGCCTTCCGGAGTGAAACCTTTGCTCCCCGGATCCTCCGTGTGCATCTCCGCGCCAAGTCCGCCGTTCTGGATCGCATCATGATAGTTGCTGACTATGTAGATAGTATGCGCGAGATCGCCCTTGCTGAGTTCCGGATCTTCAACTATCGGCGCAACCTTCACCATCGCTCGGTAGTAGTTCACTCGCTTTAGCCATTGGGGTTCCGTCGAGTCAGGAACAACCGGCATTGTTGTCGACGGACTGGCAGCCGCCACCGGACCGACTGGTGGCGACTGAGTATTGGCCGCCGAAGGCTCGGGGGCGGGCCGGCGCGATGAAAATCGCGCAACAATCGCCGATACCGCCGGTTCGATCTCGCTTTGGTAGCGAGCCACACCTAATCCCACGAGGAACATCGCGACCATGATCGCCAGTCCCCGGATCATCCGGCGCGCCACCGACGACGGATCGAGAGCCATACGGACAGAACCGAATTTGATCTCGTCGCCACTTTTCAAAGCGATCGGTTTGCGCACCTGGCGGCCGTTAACGAACGTGCCGTTGGTCGAGCCGAGGTCCGTCAGCTCGAAGCTGCCCGCCTTGCGCGTAATCGTCGCGTGACGGCGCGAAACCGTCGTGTCGTCGAGTACTACGTCGTTCGACGGATGACTGCCAATAGCTACTGTCGGCTTGTTCAGTGAGTATTCACGCCGAGGGGGAGTGCCTAGTGAAACAAGACGGCTGCTCCCGCTCTCACCCGCGATTTTGTCCGCCGCGCCCTGCCCCGGCATCTAAACCGTCACCCGAGGTTCCAGAAGCGGCCGACGTTTTGCGCCGCCCGTTCTATCATCGGCATCACCCGATCGCCGCCTTCGTCGGAACGAATCGGCTCATCGGCGTCGCGTCCGAGTTCGTCAATCACCGCGCGCCCCGACTCGGCGATTGCTTCGAGGTCGTAGCCGCCCTCGAGCGCCGCGACGATCTTGCCGTCGCAGCATTCCGCCGCGAGCCGCTTGACCCGGCGCGCCATCGCGCTGAAGCCCGCGTCGGTCACGCGCATCTGCGCCAATGGGTCGCGAACGTGGGCGTCGAAGCCGGACGACACCAGGATGAACTCAGGCTTGAAATGGCGTCCAATCGGCAAGACCAGGCGATCGAACACGCGCAGATACTCGGCGTCGCCGAATTCCGCCGGCATCGGCAGGTTGACCGTGAAACCCATCCCAGCGCCGTAGCCGATTTCGTGCAGCGATCCGGTGCCGGGGTAATGCGGAAACTGATGAGTCGAGACGTACAGCACTTCGGGTGATTCGTAAAAAATATCCTGCAAGCCGTTGCCATGATGGACGTCCCAATCGACGATCATCACCCGCTTTAGGCCGCGCGATTCGATTAGCCACTTCGCCGCGATCGCAACGTTGTTGAAGAAGCAGAAGCCCATCGCGCGATTAGGCAGTGCGTGATGCCCCGGCGGCCGTACAATAGCAAATCCATTAGCTACTGCTCCGTCCATCACCGCCTCGGCCGCGGTGAGTACGCCGCCGGCAGAGAGCAGCGCCGTCTCGTACGTGTCGCGCGAGCTGTGCGTATCCGGATCGAAGTCGAACCGATCCAGGGACGCCGTGTGCGCCACCGTCGCGATATACTCGGGCTGATGGCAGCTCGCGATTTCCTCGTAAGTCGCTTCGCGCGGCGCCATGAACTTCAGATCCGGGCGCCTGAGCGACTCGGCCATCTCGGTCATGACCTCGGCCCGCTCGGGACGCTCCGGATGCGCCCGGCCGGCGAAGTGTTTCAGGTAGCGGCGATCCGTCACCACCGCGGTTTTAAGCATCGTTGACACCCCGGTCGGGTATGATGATTAACTGGCATGGCGTCGGCGCACTTGCGCGGAATTTTTCCACGCGCCGCAAAGTCTTGGAGTTGCACCGGCATTTGCGGGGGACGATCATCAAAGTTTGGACCTTTTTGAAATAGCTCTCATTCTCGCGATCGCGCTGATTGTCATCGGCCCCGAACGCCTGCCCGAAGTTATGCGCACCGTCGGAAAAATCCTGCGCGAGCTCCGCCTGGCGAGCAATACCATCCTTCACGAGCTGACCGACGTGCTCGAGGAGCCGCCTGCCAATATTCCGCCGCCGCCCAAGCCCTCGCCTGAGGCTGTCAAGCCGCCTGCCGCAACGCAGCCGCCCGAGAATACATAGCCGGTCATCCCGTCCTGTGCCTAGCGAGGATATCACACCGCCAGCGCCCATCGAGGCGACGCCCGAGCAGGCGCGGATGTCGCTCATCGAGCATCTGCAGGAGCTGCGCACGCGGCTGATTCGCGCTTTCATCGCCATCGGCATCGGCTTCATCCTCGCTTACGCGATCAGAAAATCCATCTTCCGCATGCTGACGTACCCGATGCGCGAGGTCTCTGGCGGCAAGGTGCTGCTGATCGGGACAGGAGTCGCCGAGGCGTTCTACGCCGAGATCAAAGTCGCGCTGATCGCCGGATTGTTCATCGCCAGTCCCGCGGTCTTTTACGAAATCTGGAAATTCATAGCGCCGGGCTTGTACGACACTGAACGCAAACTGGCGAGGCCCTTCGTCATTTTTGCGACAATGTTTTTCTTGCTCGGCGGATATTTCTGCTGGGCCGCTGTGTTCCCGGTCGGCTACCGATTTTTTCTCGATCAATACTCGGCCATCGGGATCACCCCGATGTTCACGATCAACGAGTACCTGGCATTCACCTCCAAGCTGATGCTCGCGTTCGCGCTCACGTTCGAGATGCCGATCTTCGCATTCTTCTTCACCAAGCTCGGCGTGGTCGACCACCAGATGCTGTTCAGCTATTGGCGCTATGCGATCCTCGCGATCTTCATCGTCTCGGCGGCGATAACGCCGCCCGATATGATCTCGATGTTCCTGCTCGCGATGCCGCTGACGCTGCTTTACGTCATCAGCGTCGGCGTCGCCTGGATGTTTCAAATCGATCCCGAGAAAAAGGCGGCTATGACGACCACGAAACCCGAATCAACCGAAACTGTCTGAGCTGAGGCGCATCCAACAGAGGTCCTATGGCACGAATTCTGACTTCTCCAGTCGCCACTGGCGCACCCGGCATCCCGCCGCGATGGACCCGCAGCGCCAAGGACGCGGTCTGTACCGCATACTCGTCGGCCAGCCGTCTATGGTTCACGACCTCCGCCGGCATGCTCAACGAAGTTTATTTCCCCACGATCGATCAACCCCAGGTCCGCGACATGCAGTTCCTCATCACCGACGGCGAGACTTTTTTCCACGAGGAGCGCCGCCATCTCCATTCCACCACCGAGTATCTCGCCGATATCGGTCTCGGCGTGAAAATAGTCAGCCACTCGCCCGATGGCCGCTATCATCTGTTCAAGGAAGTCATCACCGATCCCCATCAGCCGACGCTGCTGGTCAAGGCGCGCCTCGTCGGCGACGCCGAGCTGCTCAAAAAACTCCATCTCTACGTCCTGCTCGCACCGCATCTGGGCGTCGGCGGATGGGGCAACAACGGCTACGTCACTCATATCGTTGGCCACGAGTTCCTGGTCGCGAACAAGGACAACGTCTGGCTGGCGATGGGAGCCACCGAGCCGTTTCTGAAATCGTCATGCGGCTACGTCGGCGCGACCGACGGATGGCAGGACATCCGCGCCAACTTCAAGATGGACTATCAGTTCGCCACCGCGCTCAACGGCAACATCGCGCTCACCGCCGAGATCGATTTGCGCCACGACTATTCATTCACGCTCGGCCTCGGCTTCGGCCGCGAGCTCAATCGTGCGGTGACCACGCTGTTTCAGTCGCTCGCCGATCCTTTCGAGGAGCATCGCGCCCGCTTCCTTGAGCAATGGGAGCGCGCGTGCCGCCATATCAGACCGCTCGAAAAATTTTCCGGCGACAACGGCAACCTCTATCGCCGCGGATGCGAGTTGCTGCTCGCCCATGAAGACAAGACTTACCCTGGCGCGGTTATCGCCTCGCTCAGCATCCCCTGGGGTGAGGCCAAGAGCGACGAAGACCTCGGCGGCTACCACCTGGTCTGGACCCGCGACATGGTCAACAGCGTGACCAGCCTGATCGCCACCGGCGACGTCAGCACCGCGCTGCGAGCCCTCATCTATCTCGCATGTGCGCAGCGCCACGACGGCGGCTTTCCGCAGAATTTCTGGATCGACGGCAAGCCCTACTGGAACGGCATCCAGCTCGACGAAGTTTCGTTCCCGATCATGCTCGCGTGGCGGTTGCACAAGCACGACGCCCTGAAGAACTTCGATCCGTATTCGATGGTGATGCGCGCCGCCTTCTTCATAATCGAAAACGGACCCGCCACGCCGCAGGAGCGATGGGAGGAGAATGCCGGCTACTCGCCCTCGACACTGGCCGCCAATATCGCCGGACTAATCTGCGCCGCATGCTTCGCGCGCCACCACGGCGACGATGTAACGGCGCAGTTCCTCGAGGAGTTCGCCGATTTCCTCGAGGCGCAAGTTGAACCCTGGACCGTCACCAACCAAGGCTTCCTCGTCCCCAGCATCAAACGCCACTACGTGCGCATCAATCCCATCGATATCGCCAATCCCGACGCAGAGCAGCGCCTCGAAGGCAAGCGCGTGATCATCAACAACCGCCCGCCTGGCACGCAGGCCGAATTTCCCGTCGCCGAAATCGTTGACGCGGGCTTCCTCGAGCTGGTCCGCTACGGCATCCGCAAAGCCGGCGATCCGCTGATGGAGGATTCGCTGAAGGTCATCGATGCGGTCCTCAGGACCGAATTTCCCGCCGGGCCATGCTGGCGCCGCTATACTCACGACGGCTACGGCCAGCACGACAACGGCGGCCCGTTCCTCGGATGGGGGCGCGGACGCCCCTGGCCATTGCTGACTGGCGAGCGCGGGCATTACGAGCTGGCGGCAGGCCGCGACCCGAAACCGTACCTGCTCGCGATGGAAGGGTTTGCGAATTCAACCCAGTTGCTGCCGGAACAAATCTGGGACGAGCCGGACGTGCGGCGCGCGATGCTCAAATTTGGCGGCCAAACCGGCAGCGCGACTCCGCTGATGTGGGCGCACGCCGAATACATCAAGCTGCTGCGCTCGACCGCGGACGGCCGCGTGTTCGATATGATCGAAGAAGTGAGCGACCGCTACCTGGCGCCCGGCCGTGCGCCGAGCCGCCTTCGCGTCTGGAAGCCCAACCGCCACCTCGAGTCGGTTTCACCTGGCGAGCGCCTGCGGGTCCAGGCGTCGCAGCCGTTCACGCTTCACTGGTCCAACGACGAATGGCAGCACGTGACTGACTCGGCGTCGATCTCAGTCCCGATAGGATTCGACTACGTGGATATCGATATCGCCGCCGGCCAGAGCGCGCCAATTCGATTCACCTTCAACTGGCGCGAAACCAACCGCTGGGAAGGCCACGACTACGCGGTAACGATCGCATCTGGCTGAGAAGAAAATTAACGCTCAGTAATCTCTCGCGACCTGCACCATATCGGCGGCGATGCCGCCGCATTTGCGCGCTGCAACTCCACTGGCGATTTCCAATTCGCGCTCCAGCGTCGCAACTGCACATCACACGCATCTGGCACGAAGCTGGCTCATCTCACTTCGGACGCTCGCCTTACTGTCCGTTAATAACTTTTTCGGCGAGCCGTCGTACTGGTACCAGGAGGGAGACTCATGACTAGCAAGGACCCGATTGTGCGCGACGCGGTTGAGATGAGGTTGATGTTCGCGCTGCTCCTGCTGGTAGCGGCCCTCATCATACAAGGATGCACGGCGTTCAATCCCCAGGGAGCCGCCATCCAGACCGCGCCGAGCTACTACAACGGCGAATCTTACAGCCAGCTGTCACCCGAGCAGAAGTTCGGGCTGGAAGATCACCTGGCAAATCAGAGCAACAACGCATGGCGCACCACTGCCGACGTGACCTCGGCGACCGGGCAGTTGGCGCAGGGCACTGGCTTTCTGCTGCGCGGGATACATTCGATCGATCATTGAGCCGGCTCGCAGTCCCGGAGGTTCGGCGTGAATGAGTTGACACGTCCGTTGCTGGGGGCGATGACCCTGGCGATCGCGATTTCCGGCCTGGCGGGATGCACGAACATGATGCCGCAGTATGCCGCGCAACAGTACGCGCCGTCGTACTACGAGAGCGGGTACAACACGCTGACCCCGCAGCAAAAATTCCAGCTGGAAGATCATCTAAGCAATCAGAGCAATCAGGCCTGGCAAACCACCGCGCAAGTAATGCGCGGCGCCGGCAGCCTGCTAGGCGGGACAGGCAGCCTGATGAGTGCAATCGGCTCGCTGCAAAGCCATGGCGACAGATCTCGCAAAATAAAAATCCCCCGCATGGCCCAGCGCTGACCGAACTGCTTACCTCTCCCACCGGGAGGTCGTGCTGGCGACACTGGTGTCGCGCGCGGGTGAGGGCGCCCGCATCGAGCTGAATGCTGGCGCCCTCACCTGCGCCGGAGGCGCATCCTCTCCCGAGGGGAGAGGTAAAGAGTTAGTACCGCTGGCAGACACCGCCGCAATTCCCCATAATCTGCGACGACTCATCTCGAGGTGCCGACTATGCGTGCTGAAGGAACGGTGCAACGTGGATTCGATGCGGTGCGCGATGCGTTCGCCGCGGGCCAGGCCAAGGACGAAGGCGGCGCCCAGCTTTGCGTCTATCGGCACGGCAAAGTAGTCGTCGATTTGTGGGCGGGAGCGGACAAGCTGAAGAACCGCCCATACACCGCCGACACGCTCACCATCCTGATGTCATGCACCAAGGCCATCACCGCCATCTGCGTTCATATGCTCGCGCAGCGTGGACTCATCGACTACGACGCGCCGGTCGCACGCTACTGGCCGGAGTTCGCCGCCAAGGGCAAGGATGCTATCAGCGTTCGCGACATCCTGGCGCATCGAGCGGGCCTCATGGGCTTCGACGAAGAGGCCGGAATATCGGGCCGTGCGCTGTTCGACTGGGACCGCTGCACGACCGCGCTCGCGAACATGGAGCCGTGGTGGCAGCCGGGTACTGCGTACTCCTACCATGCGCTGACCTTCGGCTATCTGGCGGGCGAGCTCGTGCGCCGCGTCTCCGGAGTAACTACCGGCAGGTTTGTCGCCAGGGAAATCGCAGGTCCGCTCAAACTCGATCTGTGGATCGGTCTCCCGCCCGAGCAGGAGCATCGCGTCGCGCCGCATATCGCCGCCGCGCAGCTGACCGAGGAGCAGGGTCGCGCGCTTTTCTCCAGCCTCGGGATGGACATGAACGCACGAGCAGTGCGCGGTGCGCTCGGATTAATCGCGATCATGGGAGATGGGTTGAATCTGCTCAATACACCCGAAGCTCATGCCGTCGAGCTGCCGTTTGGCAACGGCCTCGCGAACGCGCGCTCGGTGGCGAAGATGTACGCCGCGTGCATCGGCGAGATCGATGGCATCCGCCTGCTAACGAGCGAGACTGTGGAGCGCGCACGCGAAAGCCGCTGGCAGGCCCGAATCCGCAAAGATTCGGCCTGGGCTTTGAGTTGCCGCGTTCGATCGCGCCGATGCTTGGCGAAGGATCGTTCGGTCATGCGGGCGCGGGGGGCCGTATGGCGTTCGCGCACCCGGAGTCGGGCACGGCGGTAGCCTATGTCTGCAACAACATGCTGTGGGACGGCTTCAGCGGGCCTGACGAACGCTGGCTGCCCTGGACCAAAGCGTTGCGCAAGGCCATCGGCATCTGAATCGCGCACAATCCGCGTCTCAAAAGCTGTGC
>JBEKLS010000141.1:0-11516 GCA_050010075.1 Binatus sp. (SeqCode)
AGGAGCTGCGTCGACCAGCGGCGTCAGCGAGAAGCGCGACACTTCCGGCGGGCAGTTGATGCGAATCCTGAGCCAGAAGGTGCCGAGGCCGCGATTGGTATAGATGTAAAAATCTTCGTAACGATTGAGGCCCGAGTAGAATTCCTTGCCGATGCGCAGGATCGACTTGAGCGGCGAGCCGTAGAATGGAATCCGCACGACGCCGCCGTGGGTGTGGCCGGAGAGCATCACGCCCGGCTTCAGATGACGCGTGTAGAGCGCAGTGTCAGGATTGTGCGCAAGGACGATCGTGCAGTCGTCGCTGTTGACGTCGCCGAACGCGCGCGCAGGTTCGGCGCGTCGCGACCACAGGTCGTCGATGCCGACGACTACGATCTTCTCGTTGCGGAGCGAGAGCCGGCGGCTGTCGTTGGCGAGCACGTCGGCGCCGGCACGCTTGAGCGCGTCTGTGATCCGATCGGCCGACGACCAGTGATCGTGATTGCCGAGGATCGCGAACAGTCCGGACTTCGGGCGCAGACTTTTCAGCGCGTCGCGAAAGGCGCCGAGATAACGATGCATCGTGTCGGGGCCGGAAAAATAATCGCCGGTAAGAAAGATGAGGTCGGGATGCTGCTGATTGATCGCTTCGACCGCGGACGCCAAGCGTTCGAGATCCTCGTCGCGATCGACATGGAAGTCGCTTATCTGGCAGGCGACGAGTCCGCGCAAAGCCGCGGGCAATCCGCGCACCGGCAGATCGATCTCGGAGACCTGGATCTCGTCGATCGTGCGCCGCCACATCCGATGCAGCGGGCGCAGCGCGAGCGGCGGTTTATTCTTCGCGCGCGCGGCACCACGGACGGGCGGCTCGGGCGCAGGCAAGTCATCAATTAGTTCTGCGGTCGACATCGGATCAGTGATACTAGAATACTTCGACCAGTCGGCGAAAGGAGGCTAATTCAATGATTCGGTCGCCGGCGTCATTGATTTCCTCATGCTCAAGCTCCCACGTGTGCGGATGCGGAATGAAAACGGCGCGCAGGCCGGCGGCGACGGCGGGATTGATGTCGGAGCGCGGACTGTTGCCGATCATAAATGTCAGCGCAGGATCGAGGACGGCGTCGCGCACGAGGCGGCGATAGGCGTCGACGTCCTTTTCGCGCGGCGTCTCGACCCGATCGAACAGCGGACCGAGGCCCGAGCGCGCGAGCTTCTGCAACTGTTCGTCGCGCTGACCCTTGGTGAACATCAGCAGCCGATGACGCTGCGACAATTCCTGCAGCGTGGGCTCGACGTCGGGCAGCAGCGCGCACTCGCGCTCGAGCAGATGCGAACCGATGCGCTCGATCTCGTCGCGCAAGCCGTCGTTGCCCGCGGGCGCGAGTTCAGCAGCAGCCTGATGCAGCGCTATCACGTAAGGACGGCGGCCGTAGCCGTGGGTTTTGATCAACCGGATTTCGGCGCGCCGCACGGCGGCTTGAATCTCGATGCGCGACAGACCGAGGCCCGCGTCGCCGACAGCGGCAGCAAACGAATCGAACGCCTCGAGAAAATGGATGTTGGAATCCCAGAGCGTGTCGTCGGCGTCAAATACGAGATTCAAAGACTCAGTCGCGGAAGAAGACATCTACCTACAGAGTACCGGCGCGCGACGAAGCGGGCAATTGGCTATTCGCGCGCGTTGGGAATCGCGGCGGGCAGCACGATCAGCGCGCCGGTCGACGGATTGTGCCCTACGTAAACCTCGGTCTCGTAAACGCGGCGCAGATTTTCCGCGGTCAGAACTTCGGCGGGAGTGCCGTACGCAACCGCGGCGCCGCCGGCTAGCAGCAGCACGCGATCGGCGTACAGCGCGGCGGCGTTGAGATCGTGCAGCGTCGCGACGACCGCCATGCCGCGCTCGGCGCATAGCTCGCGAAAGCGGGCGAAGATTTCGGCGACATGCTTGAGGTCGAGAAATGCGGTCGGCTCGTCGAGCAGCGCAATCTTCGGCTCCTGCGCGAGCGCTCGCGCCAGGAACGCGCGCTTGCGCTCGCCGCCCGACAGCTCCTGCACGTGGCGCGCGGCAAGATGGCGCAGGTCGAAGCGATCGAGCGCGGCCGACGCGATCTCCAGATCGTGCGGGCTCTCGAAGCGGAAGGCGCCGAGATGCGGCGCGCGTCCCATCAGCACGATTTCCAGCACGGTGAAGCGAAACGCGACCGCGTTTTCCTGGCCGACCGACGCGACAGTGCGCGCGAATTCGCGACGATCGATCGAGTCGAGCGGGCGGCCGAAAAGCTCGACATTGCCGGCACTCGGCTTGATCGAGCCGCCGAGAACCTTGAGCAGCGTCGACTTGCCCGCGCCGTTCGGCCCGACGATCGCGAGCATCTCGCCGGCCGCCACTTCGATCGACACGCCGTGGAGGACGGGTACGCCGGGGTATCCCGCATGAACCGCCTGCGCGCGCATAGCAATGATGTCGCGCGACGCCGTCGTCATAGCGAGAGCGGCCTGCGGCCTTCGCGGCGCAGCATATAGATGAAGAAGGGGCCGCCGCACAGCGCAGTGATCGCGCCGACGGGAATTTCTGCGGGCGCGATCGCAACGCGGGCGACCAGGTCCGCCGCCACCATGAAAGCGGCGCCGCCGATCAGCGACGCGGGCAGCAGCAGCCGATGATCGGCGCCGAATACCAGCCGCAAAGTATGCGGCACAATTAGTCCGACGAACGAAATAATTCCGCTGACGGAGACGGCGGCGCCGATCATGACCGAGGTCGCGACGAAGATCGTGCGCCGCAGGCGATCCACGTCGACGCCAAGCTCGGCCGCGGACTCGTCGCCGAGACTGAGCAGGTTGAGATCGCGCGCGCGATACATCAGCACGCCAAAGCCGGCGAGTCCGAGGCCGGCGACCATCGCAGCTTCACCGTACGTCGGCGCCTCGAGACTGCCCATCAGCCAGAACAGAATGCTGTGCGCGAAGTAGAAGTTGACGACGCTGTTCACCAGCATGATCGCAGCGCCCCAGAACGCGTTGAAGATGACGCCGACCAGCAGCAGCGTGAACGGCTCGAGCTGGCCGTCCACCATCGCGAGCCGATAAACCGCGACGGTCGAGAGCAGCGCGGCGCCGAACGCACATAGCGGAACCGTCGCCTCGCCGCCGCCGATTTTCGCGGACATCACAAGCGCCAGAATCGCGCCGAGGGCGCCGGCGCCGGAGATGCCGAGGATGCCACCCTCGGCGAGCGGATTTCTCACGAGCGCTTGCAGAGCCGTTCCGACCGCCGCGAGCATGGCGCCAACGATCACGCCCATCAGTACGCGCGGCAATCGTGCGGCAAAGAAAATCGCGTGATCGGGACTGTCGGGATCCGAGAAAGCGCGCGCGAGGCTGATATGCGCCGTGCCAAACAACACGCCCGCGAGTGCGCATATGATCAACAGAACTGAAAGCGCGCCGAGTACCGAAAGCAGGCGGGCGCGCGTCAGGTGCGCGGCGGGCTGACTTGCGGCTACGTTCACTGCGAGGCACCGGCGGCGGCGCTTTGCCACGCTTCAGGATGAATCTTGCGCGCGATTATCTCGAGCGACTGGCCGACGCGCGGCCCGGCGTGGAGCATCGGATCCTCCGCGTAGCCGATGACGCGATGGTCGCGCACGGCGGGAATAGTCGGATACTTTTGCCAGAAATCACTCGACGCCGGATCGGAACCCATCGCGCCGTCGAGAATTACTTCGGGCCGCATCGCGATGACGAACTCGATGCTGAGATGCGGCCACTGCTCGCCGGCGGCGGCAGCTATGTTGTCGGCGCGCGCAATGCGCATGAGCTCGTCGAGATAAGTGCCGGGGCCAACCGCGACGATCGGCTGATGACCGACGAGCATCAACGCGCGCTCGGGCTTGACGTTCGCGAGACGCTGCTGAACGGCGGCGATCTGCGCCTGGATCTGCGCGACGAGCTGGCGTGCCTCATCCTGGCGATTTATTCGCGCACCCACTTTTTCGATGCTGGTTTCGATTTCGTTCAACGAGTCGTCGCTGACCAGCAGGACCGGATAGCCCATCGAGTTCAACGCGCGAATCTGGCGCACGTCCGATGACAGTTCAAGACCGACGACCAGCGTCGGACGCAGCGCGATGATCGCCTCGAGATTCGGCGTCAGAAAAGAACCGACCCGCGGCAAATCGCGCACCTGCGGCGGATAGTCGCAATACTGCGAGACGCCGACCACGTCGGGACCGGCGCCGAGCGCAAACAGGGTCTCGGTCACGCTCGGCGCGAGCGACACGATTCGCATCGGCGCAGCCGCGGGGGCAGACGAGGCGAGTGCAAGCGCGCACACGCAGAGCGCGGCGGCAGCCGCGAGTCGATACAAATCCACCTCGCGAAACTACCTGATCGGACCGGCGCCGGTAAGTCAGTGGCGCGGGCCGCCGTGCCCGCGATGTTACGCGCGGATTTCGTAGAGCGCCGAGAACAAGTCGTCGATCGGCAGGCGGCGAAACTGCTTGAACCCCGCCGCCGCGACCAGCTCGCGCGCCTTTTCCTCACCCATGCACGCGCCGATTCCCGCACCGCCGTGCGCGAGCGACGTCGTCATGCAGTAAAGCGTGCTCATCGAGTACATCATGCGGCCCATCGGGTTGATGTTGTCTTCGAGTTTCGACGACACGTTCACTTCGACCATCAGGTAAGTGCCGTCGGGCTTGAGCGCGGCGCGAATCGATTTGAGCAGCCCGTCGGGATCGACGGAATCGTGCACGACGTCGAAGGTCGAAATGAAATCGAATTGCGCGGCCGGCAGCCGGGTGCAATCGACGACTTCGAATTTGATCCTGTCACCCAGGCCGGCGGCTTTCGCATTCGCACGCGCACGCTCCAACGAACCGCCGTGCGCGTCGAAGCCGAAGACCTTGGCCTTGGGAAATGCTGACGCGATCGCGATCGCCGCGCGTCCGCTGCCACAGCCAACGTCGAGCGACGAGCCGCCTTCAGTCAGCTTCGCGACGACTTGCGGCATCGTCGGCAGCCACTTGCGCACCAGCTGATGCCGGTACATCGAAGCCGACGACCGCTCCATCGCCTCCCACGTCTCCGGCGGATACTCGCTCTGCGAAACGCCGCGCCCGTTCTTGAAGGATTCGAGCACCTTCGGCGCAATCGACATCTGCGGAACGATCATCTCGATGAAGCCGCCGGCGAAGAACGGCGAGTCGTCGCGCGCGAGCACCATCGCATGCTCCGCCGGCATCGCGTAGGTTTTCGCCGCCACGTCGTAGTTCACGTAGCCGGCCGCAGTCATCGCGCCCAGCCATTCGCGCAGATAGCGCTCGCTGAGGCCGGTTTTTTCCGCAAGCTGCGTGCTGGTGACCGCACCCGCATGCGCGAGCGTGCTGAAAATTCCGAGACGGTCGCCGATGTAGCTGAGCGCGCCGAGCATCGCGGCGCCGATGTCATTCGAAACCTGCTTCGAGAATTTTTTGATCTTGTCCCAATCGAGCTGCTGCTTGTCGTCGGCCATCGTTCTCCTCCGGTGACGGGCAGTATCGATCAATTCAGGCGTCCGCGGCTAGCGCCTAGATTTCGGGCTCGGCATTCGGCGTTTCGGTTTTGGCTGGCGCAGGGCCGAACAGCGATAGCTGTGCGGGATTGTCGTCGGTCTCAACAACCGGCACGAACAGGCCGGGGCGCTCGACGAAGATCCGGAATTTTTCGTAGAGGTCGGCGAGCTTGAACTGGTAGTACTCGACGTTTTCGTCGGGAGCGGCCGGATCGTACTCGGCCGCCATCTTTGCAAACGCGTTCACGCTGGCGGTCCAGCGGCGGCCGGTGACGTAGTATGAAATCTGGTCGCCGGGAAGATACGGGCGCTCGGCCTTGAGCGCGAGCTCGTAGGCGGCCGCGAGGTTGCGGCTGTTGTCGCCAATCTTGCTGCGATAAGTGTCGAGCGAATCCTGCAGCGTCTCGGTCTTCATCAGGTCAGCAATTCCGATTTCGTGGCGCGCGAGGCGTGCGCGATATTCCTCATGCAGTTTCGGAATTTCGCCACGTCGATCCTCGAGCAGCAGGCGGAACATCTCTTCCATGAAGCGGCGCTGGAAGCGTTCGAGTCCGCGCGATCGCAGGCCAGAGCCGCGAATCGTCATCTTGCCCGCATCGTCGCGCAGCACGTAATTCTTCATCTTGTAGGAGAACATCCCGGCGTAACGGCCGTCGAGCTCGAGCCGGATTCCCTCGGGCATGATAGCTCCGACCTGCTCCAGGAGCGCCTCTGCGCCCTTGTCGTCGGCCGCATCGGGCGGAGGCACGAAGTAAATTCCGTCGGTGTCGACCTCGATCACTTGCGCGCCGCGATTCTCAAGTTCGGTGACGGCGCGCTGAATCAGATCGCGCCCGCGCTTGGTCAGCGCGTTGGCTTCGTTGAAGTCATTGAAATGCCCGAGCGAAAATCCGAGGTAGCCGTAAAATGAATTGATCAGAATTTTGAAGGTGAGCTGGAGTGCGTCGGCGTTGCGCCGCTCGGCGCCGCTGAGTTCGCGCGCCAGCGCTTTGGCCTGCACCCGGAAGCTGCGCAGATCGCCGAGCAGCTTCAGAAACACGCCGAGGCGATCAGCGGCCGGCGCATGCCGGTATTGCAGCATCAGCGACGGATACAGCGAGGTCACGTCGCAGTGCAGGACGCCGTGCGCGACGCCGCATCGGCGCACCTCGGTGTAGCCGCCGGCGACCGGCGCCGCGGGCGACGGATCGGGAATCGAATGCCCGGCGGCCAGGTACGCGCGCAGCATGAGCGCATCAATCTTGGTCGCGTTCCCGCGCAGCACCGCGCTCTGGTACGAGTACGGAAAAATCTGCGCCTGCACGAAGTAGCTGGGAGAGAGGGTCTCCGCAAGCGCGCGCGTCTCACGAGCGTCGTCGAGCGCGTACTCGTAAAGCTTGTCGGGTTCATGCTCGAAGTAGTGGCTGATTTTCGACGCGTCGATGTAGACGCGATCCTTGCGCGCCAGGCCGAAGTGTTGCGCGAGCTGCTTGAGTCCGAGGCTCTCGAGCTCGCGGCTCGAAATGTCGTAGTGCTGCGCGAGGATCCACGTGTCGATGATGTTGCGGCCGGGAATGTCGTAGCGGCGATATGCGATCGAGCGCTCCGCGATTTGCATCCGCGATGGCCGCGCACGAAGCTCACCGCCGTCGCGTCCCAGTTTGAGCGGCACGCGATGGCGCCGCGCGCGCGTCTCGAGGTATTCGAGATCGAAGCGAAACAGGTTGTGCCCCTCGACCACATCGGGGTCGCGCTCCTGGACGATCCGTACCATCTCCTCGAGCATCGCGCGCTCGTCCATCTCGGTGCCCTTGAGCAGGCGCTCGAAACCGGTCGAGTCGGTGAGCGAAATCGCGATGACGCGGTCGCCCTCGCGCGCCGCCGACGGAAACTCAAAGCCGGGCGAGATATAGGTCTCGATGTCGAGCTGCAGGCGGCGCAGCTCGCTGAAATCCATGCCGATAAAGTACGTGGTCCCGGTGAGCATCAGATGCTGCTCAACCGGATCGGCCAGCACCAGGTACGGCGCGTCGGGCGCATTGGGCGGCTTATCAGTTACGTTGCGCAGATGGCGCCTGGCGGCTTCCAGAGCGTCCATCGAGTTGAAGGTCACGAGCACGCGGTAGCGGAAATCGCCATCGAGCGTGCGCGTCTCATGCGGCGCCCTGAACCCGTCGAGCAGCGCTACGTTCTCGATCAGCGCAAACAATCGAATCGGACGGCGCTCACGCGTCAGCTCGCCCGACACGCGCTTGTACACGTCAATCTCGGTCTTCGACGCGACTTCGACCGCGACCACACCCGAATCGGCGGGATCGCCGAACAGCAGTCGGTTGCTGTAAAACTGCGCCGAGATTTCCTGGTACGTGGTCATGACGAGTTGCGTATTTCGATTGTGCACCCACGCGGTCGCATCAGACAACGCTGATGCGCCGGTTTAGAGCGTACCGAGGTATACGAGACCCGCTATGAAAGTCGCGTACGCCGCTCCGCCGATCATCAGCGTCGGCGTTCCCAGCTCCGAATCGCGCAGGTTGATGTAGAGAATCACGACCGAGGCGAGCGCAATCGCGCCGGCGAGCAGCTCGGGATTAGTCAGGTGCCAGGGCGAGAACGCGAGGCCGAGCGCAACCGGGATGCATGACTGGAAAACCATCGCGCCCGTGATGTTGGCGAGCGCGAGATGGTCCTTGCCCTGCCGAATCCAGACGACCGAGTTGTATTTTTCGGGTAGCTCGGTCGCGAGCGGACTCAACATGAGCGAGAGCACGCCGGGGTTCAGGTGCGCCTGCGCGGAGAACAGGATGATCTTGTCGACGAACTCGACGGCGCCGAGCAGGATGGCCAGCACGCCGACCGTGACCTGCGCGGCGATTGCAAATCCGCGCGGCTCGAGTCCATTCCCGCGGAAAATCGATTCGAAATAGAGTCCGTGCTCGACCTCGGCGCCGGCCGCGCGCTTGAGCCGCAGCATCACGACCGTGTAGCTCGCGTACACTATCAGCAGTCCGACGGCGAGGACGTGGCGAAGCGTCGGGCCCATGTCGAGCGTGCCTGCGATTATCAGGCACAAGAAAACTGGGAAGAAGAAGGCGAGGTCGCGGCGCGCGTCCTCGCGCACAACGCGCAGCGCGATACGTCCGCGACGCTTGCGAAATGCGAGCGCCGCGATGCCCATCACGAACAGTGCCACCGTCGAGAGCATCAGCGGCGCACCAACGATCGCGCCGAGTCCGACCGCGGTGTGGGCAGACGCGGTGTCGCGACCGGTCAGCAGCGCGACCGCCGGGATGAACGTCTCGGGCAGCGCGGTGCCGACGGCGGCGAGCAGGCTGCCGACGGCGGCCTCGGCGATATGCAAGCGATGCCCGGCCCATTCGACGCCATTGGTAAAAAGTTCCGAACCGACGAGGATGATGGCGAAGCTGAGCGCCAGGATTATCGCTTGAATTGCCAAAATTTCTGCTCAGAGGGAGGCGGAGCAGCGTCGAGAATAGAGATGCAGGCTGCCGATTTCCAGCGCGCGTTCATTTTCGCGCATCCCGGTTCTGTTTCAGGGGAATATTATCCGCCCCGCTACAGCCAAACCGCGAAACGATGCATATAATATTCATGGTGGCCATCGACGAGCGGTAGTCGCAACGTCGCCGATGATTCGCCCGATATTCGCAGCGGAAGGTTGTACTCAACGTTGACTCGCATGATGTCGGTCCTTAGACTGGTGCTTTGGTGTCGCTCACTTGCCTTTGTATTCTCGTCTGTATAAATGAGGCTACCTGATTCCCCGGCTCGCGGCCGCGACGACGGCCGGATTGCGCGTCAATTTTTCAGGTTCGATCGGTCGACTGGCAACGTCCGCGCAAAACGGAAGCAAAAAGAATGAAGCAGAAGTACGAAGGTAAGGACCTACAAGGTCTGGTCGATCTCGGGCGTGAACAGGGTTACCTGACCTTCGAGCAGGTCAACGATTACCTGCCGCAGGATGTTGCCTCGCCCACCGACCTGCGCGCCGCACTGGACAGCTTCGAGGACCTTGATATCAAGGTGCTCGAGGAAGTCCCGACCGAAGGGGCCGACGAGGTCGAGGTCGACGGCAAGGAAGAGCCCGAAGAGGCGCCGGAGGCCGCGCCCGCGGCGACGGATTCGCTCGGCGAGTCGTCGGACCCGGTCCGGCTGTATCTCAAGGAGATGGGCAACTTCCAGCTTCTGTCGCGCGAGCAGGAAGTCGAGATTGCCAAGCGCATCGAGGCCGGCGAGAACGAAGTCGAAGAGGAAGTGTTGGGCTCGCCGATCACGCTCGATTTCGTGATTCGAGTCGGTGAACGCGTCGAGTTGGGCGAAGCCGACCTGCGCGACGTATTCGAGGATGCGGCCGAGACGCCGGACGATCCCGATGAAGAGCGCGGTCCCGAGGCCGACGAGCGCCAGCTCAAGAAGCTCAGCGTCGCGACCAAGAAGCTGACCGACCTGCGCACCAAGATCGAGGCGCTCGAAGAAGAACTTCACAACAAGCCGGGTCCGCGCCGCAAGCCCAAGCTGGACAAGGATCACGCGCGGCTCAGCGAGCGCGTGAAGAAGGAATTGCGCGCGATGGGATTGTCGCGCCGCCTGATGGAAGCGGTGATCGGCGAGATGCGCGATTTCCTGCAGCAGTACCGCATCGCGCAGCACACCATCGCGAAATACGAAGAGGCGACCGGGCGCTCGCGCACGCATCTGCTCAAGGAAGCTGCCGAGGCCGAGGATCGCCGCCACGTCCTCAAGATAAACGACGTGCGCGAAAACCTGCTCGATATCGCGGCACGGATTCGCCTCGCGCAGAAGACGATTCGCGAAGTCGAGAAGAAGGCCAAGGACGACGGCGAAGAGTACGCGCGCAAGCTCGAAACGATCGCGGCGGGACAGGACAAGAGCCGCCGCGCGAAGAAGGAGCTGACCGAGGCCAACCTGCGCCTCGTCGTCAGCCTCGCCAAGCGCTACACCAATCGCGGGCTCGGCTTTCTCGACCTCATCCAGGAAGGCAACATCGGCCTGATGCGCGCGGTGGACAAGTTCGAGTATCAGCGCGGCTACAAATTTTCGACGTACGCGACGTGGTGGATTCGGCAGTCGATGTCGCGCGCGATCGCGGACCAGGGCCGCACCATCCGCATCCCGGTGCACATGGTCGAGACCATCAACAAGCTGCTCCGCGTCACGCGGCTGCTGGTGCAGAGGCTTGGGCGCGAGCCAGGCCCCGAGGAAATCGCCGAGCAGATGGAAATGCCGCTGGACAAGGTGCAGAAGGTGCTAAAGATCGTCAAGGAACCGATTTCGCTCGAAACGCCGATTGGCGACGAAGAAGAAAGTTCGCTCGGCGATTTCGTCGAGGACGAACTCGCGCCTTCGCCCGTCGAGGCCGCTATCCAGGGCAACCTGGGCGAGCAGACGCGCAAGGTGCTGGCGACGCTGACGCCGCGCGAGGAGCAAATCCTGCGCATGCGCTTCGGCATCGGGCAGAAAACCGACTACACGCTCGAGGAAGTCGGCAAGCAGTTCGCCGTAACGCGCGAGCGCATCCGCCAGATCGAAGCGAAGGCGCTGCGCAAGCTGCGGCAGACAGGCAGATCGCGCAACCTCGAAGGCTTCCAGGAACGCGAGTAGCCCCTAAAAATCCGGTCCCCCTTCCACCAGGGGAAGGGGTTAGAGGTTAGGTCGCTGAGGCGCTCGCACCCAACCCTGTCTCTTATGCCACGAAATCGGCTGAGACTTACCGAGTGAGCACCCCGCCGAACATCATCCTGATCCTCGCCGACGACATGGGCTACGGCGACTTCGGATGCTTCAACTACGGCGCGTCGCGCACGCCCACGCTCGACCATCTCGTCAGCGACGGCGTCTCCCTGACCCAGCACTACTCCGCGTCTCCCGTTTGCGCGCCCGCGCGAGCCTCGCTGATGACCGGCCGCTATCCGCATCGCACCGGCGTTATCGACACGCTCGAAACGCGCGGGCTCGATCG
>JBEKLS010000142.1:0-11390 GCA_050010075.1 Binatus sp. (SeqCode)
AGTGATGGCGCCATGAAATCGCGGCCCGGGCCGACATCGCGAGCCGTCAGCGCGATGATGCGATCGCGCCGGGGCGGTACGCTGTCATCGTCGGCCGCGCCCGGCTTCACGCTGCTCGAACTAGCCGTCGTGATCTTCATCATGGGACTGATGCTGACGCTGGCGTTGCCGTATCTCGGCGGCTTTCGTGAGGCCGCGCTGAAGAGCCAGGCGCGCCGGCTCGCGGGCCGCGCAACTTACATGTTCGACGAGGCAACAGGGCACAAGCTGGTGCTGCGGCTCATCTTTGATATGGACAACAACGGCTATGCCGCCGCGCAGCTCGACCCGTTCGCCGTTCAGCCCGTGTTCGCGCCCGATAACAGCCTATCAGGCAAGCCGGTGATGCTGCCGGCGGCGATTCGGATTCGCGACGTTACGGTCGAGGGTGTTGGCACCGTCAACCGCGGCACTGTCGCGGTCAACTTTTATCCCGAGGGTTACGTCGATGCGACCGTGGTGCATCTCGAGGACGCCTCGGGCGACGTGATGACGCTTGAGTTTTCTCCACTGACGGGCCAGGTGGCGATCGTTAGCGGCGACGTGATGCCGACCGGAATGCGGCAATGAGTTTCATCCACCGGCGCACTCGCGGGTTTACCCTGCTCGAGGTGATGGTCGCGATTGCGATCCTCGGGATCGCGCTGCTCGGCCTGCTCTCACTGCAACATCAGAGCATGCAGTCTGTAATTCGCGCGCAGATGGAGACGCGCGCTTCGATGCTCGCGCAGGCGGTCATGACCGAGGCGGAGCTCGAGCGTTTCCCCGATCTCGGTTACACGAGCGGCGATTTCGAGTCGTCCTTCCCCGGCGAGTTCAAGGACTTCCGCTGGGAGCGCCAGGTCGAAGCCTCGGGCATGTTCCCCGATGTGCGCAAAGTCGAGGTTGCGGTGCGCTACGGCCCCAGCTTCGCGGAGAACTTCCAGCTGGTCGAGTTCATGCATTCGCCGGTCCCGCCTGATACCACGACAACGACGACGCCCGGGTCGCAGACGCCATGATCAGGCAGCGTGCGAGTATTCAGCTCGATGCCAGCTCCCTCACCCGTGCGCGACTGCAGTGTCGCCGCACGACCTCTCCCGTAGGGAGAGGCAGGAAAGCCTCGGGCGGGTTTACGCTTATCGAGATGATGCTGGCGATTGGCGTGCTGGCGCTAATCCTTGCGATGCTCGCCAGCTCGTTCAGCGCCATTGCGCACAGCAAGGTGCACGCCGAGGGGCGGCTCTACGTCGATCGCGAGGGGCGATCGTTGCTGTGGCAAGTGACCAAGGAGCTGCGCAACGTCGTGCAGACGCCGTACGCGGCCAGCGACGTTGGATTGTATGGCAACGGACGTATGGGAAACGGCACGGCGATCGATACCATCACGATGTCCACCTTCAGCGGCGGTCATCGCCGCGCGATCACCGCGATGACGCCCGAGACAATCGTCACCTACAACCTGACCGCCAATCCCGACATGGCGGGCTGCTACGTGTTGACCCGATCGCAGCAAAGCGGCCTGCTGACGAGTCCGGTCAAGCAGCAATCCACGGTGCTCGCCGACAATATCCTGATGATGCACATTCGATATTTCGACGGCGAGAAATGGGGCGAGAGCTGGGATTCGTCCAGTCTGCCGCGCGGGCGCCAGTTGCCGGCCGCGGTAGCGATCCAGATTGAGATGTTGGCGCCGGGCGGCCACGTGATGGACTTCGCGACGCAAGTTACGCTGCCGATGGCGTTACAGGAATGGTAACTCGACTACGCAAGAACGAGCGCGGCGTCGCGCTGCTGGCGGTCCTGTTGGGAATCGCGCTGATGACGCTGGTGGTGGTCGATTTCGCGATGACGTCGGGACTCGGCTTCGTCGAAGCGGCGAACCAGGCCAACGAGCTGCGCGCCTCGTATCTCGCGCGATCCGCGATTGGGGTCGGCCTCGGGTTGCTCGCGGCCGACGCCCGATCCGACGCGCAGAACTCGAGTCCGATCGACAGTCTGAACGACGTCTGGGCGGTGCCGTTTCCGCCGATGTCGCTCGGCGGCGGGACCGTGTCGCTGTCGATCGTGGACGAGGCTCGCAAGATCAATCTGAATTCGATGGTCAGTCAGAACAACCAGATCAACCCGGTCGCGGTCGGCAAAGTGACGCGCCTTTTCACGATACTCGACGTGGACACGCAATTGATTCAAGGTATCATCGATTGGATCACGCCGAGCGGTGCAAACGACCCGGGCGGCGGCGCCGCGGACTATTATATGGGCCTGCAGCCGCCGTATCAGCCGCGTTACGGCCCGATGCCGACGATTGCCGACTTGCAGATGGTGCAGGGATTCAACGAGTCCATCTTCAACCGGGTGAGTCCGTTTCTGACGGTGATGTCCGAGACCAATGTGAACGCCAATACCGCGTCGCCGCAGGTGCTGGCCGCGATGGAGCCTGAATTGACGGAAGATCAGAAATTGGTGCAGGAGATTCTCGAGGCGCGTGCGGTAGCGCCGTTCACCAAGACCACCGACGTCATGAACCTGCCCGATCTCGCCCCGGTTGCGCAGAAGCTTTCCACCGACCTCGGCGTAAAAAGCAGTTTTTTTACGATTTACGGGACCGGCACTTACGCGGGCGCGCGCAAGATGATCACCGCGACGTTCCATCGCGAGACCAACGGTATCGGCACGCTCGCGGCATGGCATGAGGACTAGGGTCAAGCACGGCTGATGGCTCAACGGATACTAGCGCTGGAGTTCGTGGGCGACCGGGTGCGCGCCGCGGTTGCGGAGCGCGCGTGGAATTCGTTCACGCTGGCGGGAGTGTTCGACAAGGTTCGCGCCGACGACGAAGCCGACTTCAGCGGCGCGCTGTCGCGGCTGGTCGCGGAAGCCGGCCAAATCGACATCGTTATCTCGGCGCTGCCACCCGATCGCGTCGCCAAGCGGCTGCTCGAGCTGCCGTTCAAGGACGCGCGCCGGCTGCACCAGGTGGTGCCCTTCGCGCTCGAAGAGCATCTGCCGTTTCCGGTGGACAATGCGGCGGTTGCGTTTACGCGCGTAGGCCGCGAGGGCGAACATACGCTGGTGATGGCCGCGATGGTGCGCAAGACCGACCTCCAGCAACATCTCGATATGCTGCAGAAGGCGGGACTCGATCCCAAGACGGTCACGCTCGCGCCGCTGGCGTTGGCCGCAATGTTCTCGCGCGCGCAAAACGGCGCCAAGCCGACCGCGCACCTGGTAATCGAAGGCGACGATGCGTCCACCTCGCTGGTGCTGGTCGATCTTGGCGGGACGCCGCGCGCGATGCGTTCGATAACCGGCGGCCTGATGATGTCGGACGGATCGGTGGTCTCGCAGGACGCGGCCGCGCCGATTCTCAACTCGGTTCGCCAGACCCTGCTAGCGCATGGCGAGGAAATGGATCAGACCGAGGTGATCATCGCGGGGGCGGCGGCGGCCTATCCGAAAGTGCGCGGGATGCTTTCCGATTCGCTCGCGATGTCAGTGCGTGACGGCGGCACCTTCGACTACACCGGGCTGTTCGAGGGCACGGTGCCGAACACGGGCAAGTATTCGTCGTGCGTGGCGATGCTGCTGGGCGAGTTGCCCAACAAGCCGATCGATCTGATCAATTTTCGCCAGGGCGAATTTCTTTTTCGCGGACGGGTGCGCGGCGATCTCAGCCCGTTCTACACCTCGGGCATGCTGGCCGCCGCACTGCTGGGCGTGCTGGTTCTTCATTTCGCGTTGGGAGTGTCCGCCAATCTTCATCGACTGCATAAGGTCAACGCGGAAATCTCGGCCGTGGCCGGGCCGGTGCTCGGCGAGACCGATCCCGCCGACGCGCGGCAGCAGTTGCAGAGCGGAATTGCGAAGATGAATAAACGGCTGAATCTGATCGGCGGCAACCTGACGCATTCGCCGCTCGACACGCTGGTCGCGGTCTCGCGCGCGTTGCCGCCGCGATTTCCGGTGCAGATGGCCGACGTTCAGATCGATCCACAGGGCTTGCGCGTGACCGGACAGGCGGACTCGTTCGCGACCGTCGACCTGGCGAAAAGAGCGCTCGACCGAAGCGGCTACTTCGGATCGATCGAAGTCGCGCACGCCAAGGCCGGATCGGACCCGAGCAAAGTGGATTTTCGGATGGACGCAAGCTTCAAGGACGCGCCACCTATCAGTGAGCGCGAAGACGAATAGTCATGTTTAGAGATTGGTTCGACAATCTGCGCGAGCGAGTGATGGACCTGCTGAGGCCGATGCTCAAGCAGGCCGCCACGCGCGTCGATCCGATTCTCGGGCAGGCGCGCGGCCGCTATCAGAAACTCGAACCGCGCGAGCGCGTCCTCGTGCAAATCGCGGCCGCGCTGATCGGAGTTTTTCTCATCTACAACCTGGTCTACATGCCAATTGTCGATCTCAGCTCGGGGCTCGAAGACAAGATTGCGCAGCGGCAGCAGGACCTCACCGATATTCGGCGGCTCGCGGGCACCTACGCGCAACTGAAGGCCGACCTCGCCAAGGCCGAGCAGCACACGGTTCCGCTGGGCAGGGACTTCTCGCTGTTCAGCGTCGTCGAAGCGTCGATGACCAAGAGTGTCGGACGCGAGAAGATTGGTTCGATCACGCCGGGATCCGATCGCAAGCTGACCGACGGCTTCACCGAGTACAGCGTGCAGTTGAAGCTCGACAACGTGAACCTGTCGCAGCTGGTCGACGCGCTTTACGACATCAACTCGCTGCCAATGCCGATTGGCGTGTCGAATATTCGCATCCAGCGCCGGACCCAGGATACGCATTCCTACGACGTTGATCTCACTTGTGTTGCGCTCGCGAAGAACACCTGATGTGCCCGCGGAAGCGTCCGCGCAATTGCGGCGGCAGAGGCTCGTTCGAATCGGCTACGTTGTCGTCGGTCTGACGCTGTTCGCCGCCTACCTCATTTCCACATTTCCCTACTCGATGACGTTGACGAAAGTCCTCGCGCCGATGGGTCTCGAGGTTTCCAGCACGAGCCAGAGCGCGAGTTTTCCGTTCGGTGCGCGGCTGGCCGGCGTCCGCCTCAGCTCGACGCGGCCCGCGTCCGCCGGTCTGCTGGTCGAGAGCCCGAACGTCACGATCGCGCCGGCATTTCTCTCGATGCTGACGATGCATCCGGGCGTCCGCGTGAAGGCCGCGCTTTACGACGGCATCGTGAACGTCACGCTGCGGCCGAGCGGCGGCGGCACTGCGATTAGCTACAATCTCGACGCCGTCGACATCGCCCGTCAGCACTTGCTCACGATTCCCGGCGCCAGCGCCGCTGGCACGATCTCCGGCAGCGGCAATCTGTGGCTCTCGCCGGAAGACATCGCGGAGACGGGCGACGGTGAACTGAGCGCCGCGGGATTGACGCTCACCTCGCCGTTCGCGCCGGCGCCGATCCGGCTGGGCGACGGCAATTCAAAGTTCAACCTCAATCAAGGGACGTTAACGATTGAGCAATTCGCAACCAGTGGCGGCGACGTAACGCTGACTGCAGAGGGCAGCGTGCAGCTCGCGCCCGACCCGGGCGAAAGCGTGCTCGCGATAGATTTCACGCTCGCGCTGTCGCCATCGCCAGCCACGGCCCAGCAGTTGTCGGTGTTGCTCTCGATGCTACCGCATCCGCCAAACGCGCAGCCCTATCACCTGACCGGCACCTTCAACGCCCCGCGAATCAGTTAGTTGCAACGAGTTGGGCGAGCACGCGCCTCGACGTTCAACCTCGAGCAGCGCTCGCGACGTACGCCTTCGCCTCCTGGATCTCTTCGAAAGTGCCGGAGCCAACGAAGGCGCCAGTGACTGGATCGTCAACGCAGTCGTCGGCCTCCCGGGCAGCTGCCGCGGAGTACCAGATTAGCGCCGCATCGGGATCGGCCGGCACGCCAATCCCGCGCGAATAGATGCGTCCAAGTTCGAGTTGCGCGCGAAATTCAGATTTCGCTACTGACTTATAAAGACGAATGGCCTCTGGCAGATTTTTGGAGATTCCCAGCCCTTCCGCATGCATAGAGGCGAGGTTCGTCACGGCTCGGGAAGTGCCCGCTGACGACAAGAGCCGAAACGCCTCTTTGTAGTCGACCTCGACGTCGATCCCATACAGGTAGCAAATGCCAAGCACCGCGCGATCGCGCCGACCGCCGGAATCAGCACCTTTGCGTAAATTCTGAATATCCATTTCTCAAGCGGGGGCGGACTTGAAGAATTCGAGCACCGCTGTCTTGTAGTGCTTGTCGCCGGGGGCGTTGAGATGATCGCGGCCTTCGAGCATCACGAGTTTGCTGCCGGGAATCGCGTCGCGCAGCAGAGTGGGATTACCGACCAGCAGGTCCTTGGTTCCGATCACGATCATGACCGGCACGGAGATTTTCTTTGCCGTTATCTGTTCGGCGGTAAGATCTCCGCTTCTGCCTGCCATGCACGCCGCCAGCGCCTTCAAGTCGTTGCCGGCGCTTTCGGCAAATTGGCGAAATCCTCGCGCGCGCTCATCTGTGACGCTTGAAATATTCTCGGCGAGCAACGCCTCGACGATCGGCTGGCGGCTAAAAGACGGCACACTCGCCGCTGTCGCGCCGATCCCGCCCAGCACTGCGGCGCGCAAGCGCTCCGGATGCGACATCAGCAGCTCCGTCACGATTCGCCCGCCCATCGAATAGCCCATAATCAGCGTCCGTTTGATTCCCAGATGGTCCATCAGGCGGATGACGTCGTTCGCCATCGTATCGCGGCCGTACGCCTCGCGATCGTGCGGCTTGCCGCTCTTGCCGTGACCGCGGCAATCCAGGGCGATGACGCGGTAATGCGGCGCGAGCGTGGTGAACCATTGCGTGATGCCCCAGTTATGTTCGGCGCGTGACGCGAAGCCATGCACCAACACGACAGGTTCGCCGCTGCCATGTTCCTCGAAATAAATATGTACGCCGTTGGAATCGAGGTAAGCCATCGTTCAATACTCCCGCGCGTTCAAAACGTTCGACGTGTCGCAAAAGCGAGGGCGCAAATAGCGACCATTTGAACATCGTATTCGCTTCAGGACAGATTCAGGCTTGAAGTAACGAGTCATAATCGATAGTTGTTACGCACCGTTCTCAACATTACGACATTCTGCAGAAGAAAGTCAGACAGAAATTAGCACAGATGGTGCTTGCAGCAGTCGGCTACATCACCGACCGAGGGTAAAACTATGATTCGCAAAATTAGCATCGCGATTGTCACGACACTGCTCGCGATTTTCGGGATTGGGCACGTGCGCTCGCTGGTTACACACGGCAATTTCGGTTGCGCGGCGGTCGCGGCTCAGGACGCCTCCGACAACGATAGCAGCGGCGACTCGGCGACTGGCGACGATACCGCAACCGAGCCCGAGAAGAAGACGAAGACGCCGCCGCCGTCAGTCAAGGGCGATTGGGATGGCGTGCTGTACAACGGACCGACCCCCTACGTGATGCAGATGGACATCACAAAGCAAAATGGCACGAAGATATCGGGAACGTGGAACGCCAGCGGCTTCGTCAGCGAAAGCACTTTCAAAGGCACCGTCAACGGTAACGACGTAATGACTTTCGATTTGAAAGTTGAGGGCAAATGCCATCTTGCCGGCGCCGGAATGTGGGAGACCGGGCCGCAGATCACTGCCATGACCAAAGATGAGAGCTGCAAAGGGGAAAAGGGCACGACCGGGAGCTTCGTTATATATCTGTTCTAACCAGCGCTACCTGCCCTTGTAGCTTGGCTTGCGCTTTTCCATGAAGGAGCGCGGGCCTTCCTTGGCGTCTTCGGACTTCATTACTTCGCGGGCGATTTCGTTTTCGATTTTGAAGGCTTCTTCGTAGGGACGGCCGGAGGTTCGGCGCACCGCCTCCTTGATCTTGCGCACGGCGAGCGGGCCGTTCTGCGCGATCGTCGTCGCGAGTTCTTCCGCTTTCAAGATCAGTTTGTCCTGCGGCACGACGTAGTTCACCAGGCCGAGGCGCCATGCCTCTTGCGCGTCGATGCGGTTACCCGTCAGCAGAATCTCCATCGCCTTGCAGTACGGGATCTGGCGTTGCAGACGCGCGAGTGAGCCGGCGGCGGGAATGATGGCCCATTTCACTTCCTGCAAACCGAAGCTCGCATTCTCGGACGCGACGCGCAGGTCGGTGCCTTGGATAAATTCCATTCCGCCCGCGATGCAAAATCCGTTGACCGCCGAGATTACAGGCTTGTCCATGTCGTAGCCGCGCAGCAGTGCCGTGTCGCCGAGCTTGCGATCGGCGAGCAGCTTGCGGTCCCATTCGTCTTCGGGCTTGCGCGCGCCGGTGAACAGCGGAATCAGACGGCCGAGGTCGGCGCCAGCCGAGAACGCGACGTTGCCCGCACCGGTTACGATGGTCGCGCGCACTGCGTCGTCGCTGTCTATCTCCTTCCACGCCGCGGCGAGGCTCACCAGCATCTCGGGATTCAGCGAGTTGTGCACCTCGGGCCGGTTCATCGTGAGATAGGCGATGTGATTCCGTTTTTCGAAGATTAACGCGGGCATGATGCGCTCCTTTTCCTCGGCTGCGCGAAGTTACCACCATTCGGTCTTTGCGGGCCATGATTGCAGCTTTACCCGCTGCTTCGCGCGCCGTTATGATCTCGTAAGACTCACAAGTTGACCGGTTGGGGCAGGCTGAGTCGGCCGAATATTGAACGCTGAATCGACTATCGCGCCTCCGGCCGCAAGCGAGCTGGCCTTCCCCGACGCTCGCCGGCTGCGTTCGCGCGACGTGTTCCGGCTGGTCGGCCGCGCGTGGCCGTTCATCCGGCCGTACCGGCGCCATCTCGCGTATCTGTTTCTCCTGACGTTGCCGATGCTGCTCGGCGGACTTGTCGGACTCATCCTGACGCGCGTTTTCTTCGACGTGATCGGCAACGGCGCCGCGCTGACCTCCTGGCAGGCGTGGATGCTCGACGTGCCGCTGCACGCAGATCGGCGCACGGTACTCATTCATGCGTGCGTGCTCGCCGGAATCGCGCCAGTGTTCGCGCTGGCGGCGGGCGGTCTGCTGGTCGGCTACGGAATCTGGATCCTGCAGCGAATCAGCAATCTGTTTCGCGTCAATCTCTACACCCGGATGCAGGAGCTGAGCGTCCGTTTTCATTCCGAAGAGAAAATCGGCGACGCGATTTTCCGGATGTTCCAGGACTCGGCCGCGATCCCCAACGTCATCAACGGGCTGATCGTTCAGCCGCTCATTTTCATTCCCGCCGCCATCGGCTCGATTCTCTATCTGGTCTGGTACGACTTGCGGATGGCGGCAATCGCGGCGCTGCTCATACCCACGAACTTCATACTGGCGTGGCTGTACGCCGATTCGATGCGCTCAGCCTTTATCGATGAGCGCGAGGCTACGGCGCTCGCGACGACGCGTATCGAAGAAACGCTCGCGTCGATCAAAACGGTCAAAGCTTTCGGCACGGAGGCGCTCGAGGCCGGGAATTACGCACGCGACAACTGGCACGCTTTCATTGCCGGCCGTCGCGCGCGACTCATGCTCGCGCGCTATCGCGTGATGACCAACACTGTGCGAGGTCTCGCGTACGTTGCCGCGCTGTATGTCGGCGCGGCGGAAGTGATGGCCGGTGGAACGGCGGGACTGTCGCACGTGGCGGTCTCGCTCGGACTGTTCCAGGGCTCGCTTACGCTGGTGGCGAGCGTCAGCGCACGCACGCGGAATATTACGAACCTGTGGGGCAGCATGCAGGACGTGGTCGTCGCGATTTCGCGCGTGCTCGAGATGCTCGGACAGACGCCCGAGCAAAGCGTCAGCAGCGGCAACGGGATCCCGCCGGCGACAGCGACCGCTTTGACGTTTGACGACGTGAGCTTCGGCTACGACCGGCGCACGCCGGTGCTTAGGGGTGTGAAGCTCGAGGCTCGGGTCGGCGAAATAACCGCGATCGCAGGAGCGAGCGGGTCGGGCAAGAGCACGATCATTTCGCTTATCGTCAGATTTTTTGATCCGACGGCGGGACGGATTGTGTTTGGCAGCGAATCGATTTGCGATTTCGAGCTTCCTGCGTGGCGCGGCATGCTCTCGGTCGCGTTGCAGGAAAATCCGCTCTTCACCGCGACGCTCCGCGACAACGTTGCGTACGGTCGACCGAACGCGTCGACCGCCGAAGTTATGGCGGCGCTTCGAAGGGCAGGTCTCGGCGACTTCGTTCGTTCGCTGCCGGTGGGACTCGGCACGATGCTCGGCGAGAAAGGATCGAAGCTGTCGGCAGGTCAGGCGCAGCGAATTGGCCTGGCGCGGGCTCTTCTGCGCGACGCGCCGATTCTCCTGCTCGACGAACCGACCTCGGCGCTGGACGTGGCGACCGAAGAGGCCGTGATGATCGGACTGCGCGAGTGGGTGAACGAAGCGCCCGGGCGGCGGATGGTGATTCTCGCGACTCATCGCGGTACGACGGCGTCGCGAGCGGACCGCGTGTATCATCTTTCCGCGGGGCGGCTCGTTGCTGCCGAAGGTCCCAACCTCGACGACGCGGCGATTGGTGAGGTCAGCAATGCCTGACGACTCGCGCGCAAATCTTCTTTACGCCGGCGAGCAGGCGCCGCTGACTTTGCGCGAGGCGTGGCGCGTGCTGGTCAAGAGCTGGCCGTTCATCAGCCGTCATCGGCGGCTGCTCGCGATCAAGTGCGTGCTGGTGTTCGTTTCGTTGACCTTTTTTCTGATGACGCCGTGGCCACTGAAGATTGTCATCGACAACGTGATCGATGGTCATCCGCTGAGCGGCATTCCGGGTGCGATCCTGACGCCGATGGTCGGCGCCAGCCGCAGCGAATTGCTCGTCGTCGTCGCGATATTCCTGGTGGTGGCTGCCATCCTTATCGGAATGGTCGCGGGCGATTCGGAATCACTCGGGACCAACGTTTCGAGCGGCGGACTCGACCTGGCGGGGCTGACGGCCAACGACGCCAACGACGGCAGCAGCCTGTGGAACGGGCTGTTCGGGTATCTCGAGGCGCGAGTGACGATCGACCTGACGCAGCGGATGAACCAGTCGTTGCGCACGGCGGTTTACGAGCGATTTTTGCGATCGCCGCTGGCGCTTTACGCCGATCAGAAAATCGGCGACGCGGTTTTCCGCGTGATGTACGACAGCGCATCGATCGGTCCCATGCTTTATGAGGGTGTGCTCGCGCCGATCATGTCGATCGTGATGTTCGCGATGGCGATGGTCGTGCTGTCGGCGCAGTTCAGCAATCAGCCTGTGATTGTAGTCGCCGCGATTCTCTTTCTGCCGGTGGTGGCCGTGGGCAGCGGCTTCTTCGGCCGCGCGATCCGCGCTCAGAGTCAGAAGATGCGCGAAAGCGGCAGCAACGTGATGGC
>JBEKLS010000143.1:0-11645 GCA_050010075.1 Binatus sp. (SeqCode)
GATCATGGTCTCGGCAAGCTTGGTGACGTTGCTGAAATCCTTTGGAAGGAACTCCGCCGCCCCGCGAGGACGTATGTGAGCGTGCACTTCTGAAAGAGTCACGACCTTGGGTTGGATCATCTGAGATCACCTCTGTTCGAGCCTTGTCGCTTCGCCAGAATGACAGAAAGATAGGCGTCTGACCTCAATCCCCGAGGAAACCTGAGAGCGAAAGGTCGTCCTCGACATTTCGTGCTTAGCCTTCTCCTTCACTGGGTGCAGGGGTCACCCCTGCCCAGGGAGGTGCGGAACTCACGGCGGGTTCCGCGTTAAATGCCCCTCGACTTTGCGCGAAAACGTGCGACACTGCCGCGCGGGAGAATCTTGGGCATGCCTCAGGTCATACTTGCCATCGACCAGGGAACTACCGGCACGACGGTCTTTGTCGTCGATGCGCGCGGGCGGATTCGCGGGCGCGCTTACGCCGAGATTCGCCAGTTCTATCCGAAGAGGCGAAGATTTCGCCCGGCGCGATCGCCGGAATCGGTATCACCAATCAGCGCGAGACGTTCGTGGTATGGGAGCGGCGCAGCGGGCGCCCGGTTCATCGCGCGATCGTGTGGCAATGCCGCCGCAGCGCCGCTATCTGCGACGCTCTGCTCGAGCGCGAGCCCGAAATCGCGCAGCGCACTGGCTTGCTCGTCGATCCGTATTTCTCCGGCACCAAGCTCAAGTGGCTGCTCGACGAGAAACCCGAACTGCGCGCGCGCGGCGCGCGCGGCGAGCTGTGCTTCGGCACGATCGACACGTGGCTCGCGTACAAGCTGTCGCATGGCGCGAGCTTCGTGACCGATTACACCAACGCGTCGCGCACGATGATGTTCAACCTGGCGCGGCGCGAATGGGACGACGAGATGCTCGCGATGCTTGCCGTGCCGCGCGAGATGCTGCCCACGGCGGTCAGTTCGCGCGGTCCGATAGCAGAGACGGCGCCGGGCACTATCGCGCCGCATGCGATTCCGATCGCCGCGATGATCGGCGACCAGCAATCCGCGCTATACGGGCAGGGCGCGGTCGAGGCCGGCCACTCGAAGGCGACTTACGGCACGGGCGCGTTCCTGCTGATGAACACCGGCGACAAGATGGTGCCGTCGAAGAATCGATTGCTCACGACTGCGGCGCTCGACGCCGCCGGACATCCCGCGTATGCCCTCGAAGGCTCGGTGTTTATCGCGGGTGCGGCCGTGCAATGGCTGCGCGACGGCCTGAAGCTGGTGCGCAAGGCGGCCGATACGTACGCCGAGGCGCTCGCCAGCGTTGCGAAAAATAAGGATCGCACGCAGCCTTACGTGGTGCCGGCGTTCGTCGGACTCGGTGCGCCGCATTGGGATGCGAACGCGCGCGGCGCTATCGTGGGAATCACGCGCGGCACGACCCGCGCCGATATCGTGCGCGCGACGCTCGACAGTATCGCCTACCAGGTGCGCGACGTAATAGTTGCGATGGAATCCGACACCGGCGCTCCGATGAGCGAGTTGCGCGCCGACGGTGGGGCGACGGCGAACCGCTACCTGATGCAGTTCCAGGCGGATATTCTAGGCAAGCCGGTGCGGCGCGCGAGGATCAGCGAGACGACTGCGATGGGCGCCGCGATGCTGGCGGGGCTGGCCGTGGGAGTCTGGAAATCGCCGGATGACTTGCGCTCGATCGTCAAGGGCGCCGACGTGTTCAAGCCGAAGATGCGGACCGATGAGCGGGAAAAATTGCTGGCGGGATGGCACGATGCGGTCTCGCGCGCGCTAACCAAGCAGTCGCACTGAGAAGAGGAATCAAACCAATGCCTGAAAACGGAAAACCTTACGTCACCGCGCTCTACCCGGAGCAGGACGAGCAGGCCGCTGTTTCCCTCGGCCGCGCGTTCATCAACGATCCCACCTTCAAGGCGCTGATTCCCGACATCACCGACCCGGTCGAGCGTGCGAAACACCTGGCGGACTTGTTCCGCGGGATGCTCGCGATCGAGCGTCGCAGCGGACAGCCGGTATTCGGCGTCATCGATGACAATGGGCGTGTCGTCGCAGCGGCGATGACCGAAGGCATTGGGCATCCGGGCGCGCTCGGCATGGTTACCACCGGACTTGGACAGATGCCGCGAATGGTCCGCGCGCTCGGGTTTGGGGGGCTCTGGCGCGGGCTGAACCTGGTCAGCGTACTGGCCAAGAATCATCCCAAGGAACCGCATCTGTATCTGCAAGTGCTCGGCTGCGACCCGCCGTTCCAGGCCAAAGGCTACGGCAAGGCGTTGGTGGACCATCTAGCGCTCGAAGCGAAGGCGCGGCCGGAAATAGCGGGCGTGTACCTCGAGACGATGACCGAGGCCAACGTCGCGTTCTACAGTTCGAGAGGCTACGAAATCGTGGGCGAGCTGTATCCGATAGGCGTCAGGACGTGGCGGATGTACCAGCGCAAGCGGTAATCAGTTGGCGGCGCCGCGCGGATGGATAGTGGTGACGCGCAGGCCGCGCGAGGTCCAGCCCACATCGAAGCCGACGATATCGCCTTCACGGATCAGGTCGATCCCCGGCATCGTACCGCCGATACGCGCGCCGACCACCGCGACGAATGGGAACTCGAAGGCGATTTCCTTGCCGCTATGCGAGCGGACGATGCCGCGGCCGCGGGCGCGGTCGAGCTTGAGAATCATCCCCTGGTAGAAATTTCCGGGAAACCGTTCGGCGTCGTATTCGTCAGCCACTACCCAAGGGACTAGCATCCCGGCGCCGCGAGGAAAAGTAGCTGAAAAAAAAGCCGGCGATGAATGTCGTCATCGCCGGCTCGAATTGCAAAGCTATTAGCGTCGGCAGTCGATCAGGTGCCCAGCTTGTAGTCGATCACCTTGGTGACCGATTCCACCAGGATCTTTCCTTTCCAGGTCTTCTTGGTTTCTTCGCGGACCAGACCGCCGGGGACGTCGTCCGACAGCCAGTCCTTCGAGGTGGACACTTCATTGCCGGTCTTGATCGTGGTCTCGACCCAGTGAGTTTTGAGCTTGTTGCCCAGTACCGACACTTCCTCGTCGCCCTGGGTTTCCGTGACGGTTGGCGTGGCCTCGGTTGGCTTTTCCCACAGTGACTCTTTCGCGTCGGTGATTTCGCCGTTGGCAAAGAGCGTAACCTTGTCGGCCGGCATCTGGGTTTCGCTGCCGTCGCCGAGGTCGGTCCTGCTCTCCTCGAGCACGGCCTGATCCTTATTCAGATCGACCAGCTTCGTGTTGATGCGCATATACTCGGCGCCGGGCGGATGTGCCATGGCCGCGACCACGCCGACATTGTTCTCGCCATGTTCGAACACCTTGCGCTCGAGCGTCACATAGGTGCCGACTTTAAACTTGGACCATTGCTGGTATTCCGGATTGGCCGGCGCCGGCGGATGCGAATCGTCAGCGGCAATAGCCAGGAAACTTGCGCAGAGAAGGCTGGAGCCCAGGATTGCCGCGGAAAGTGTCGGCCGGAACCTCATGAGGAGACCTCCTGAGCGACTTAGGCAGTCGCAGGGAAACAGGTAGTTAAGCCAACTACGATCCTACTGAAAGAAAATTGGCGGTGTCAACTGTAACCCTTGAGAGTCGCGCGCGTAATCTAACATAGGTGATCTTGTCTTGGTTTGACTTTGGACTAAACTGATCGTTAGATCGGAATACCTACTAGGATTTCGTGGATAGCCTATACAACCCGGGACTGAGTTTACCCTGAGGAGAGACAACCGGTGGAATCCGACAAACCAGCCAACCGGAACAAGCTTAAAGAACGGCTTCGCACCATAGTCGGCACGGGCGCCAGCACTATCGTGCTCGCGACGACTATCCTGGGCGCGATTCCCGCCGGCGCCGATGTGGCCGACACTAATCCTGGCGACAGCCTCAAGCAGCGCGTCGAGAAAGTACGGCCCCAGGCACAGGACGCCAACGCCAATCTGCAGCAGCAGGGTGATTCGAAAATCCAGCTCGCCTGGTGGCGCAATTGGCGCAACGGCGGATGGCGCGGATGGGGTTGGCCGAACTGGCACAATTGGCACAACTGGGGCAACTGGTAAAAATCGTCGAACCCGGGCCGGATGATTCAATCCGGCACGCATCACGCGGCATCGAGTAAGATTCAAGATGGTCGCGGGCAATCGATGGCGAATCGCCGGGCCGCTCGAGCTGCTCGTCCTCCAGCCGACTCCTTTTTGCAACCTCGACTGTTCGTATTGCTATCTTCCTGACCGCGATTCGAAGCGCCGGATGTCCGAAGCGACGCTGAATCGCGTCTTCCAATTCGTCTTTTCAAGCGGAATCGTCGAGCAAGGTTTCACGGTCGTATGGCATGCGGGCGAGCCGATGGTGCTGCCGGTCGCGTACTACGAACGCGCGATAGAGATTGCCGGCGCGCACAATCCCGGCGGCTTGCGGGTCGGGCATTCGTTCCAGACCAACGGCGTGCTGATCGACGATGCGTGGTGCGATTTTTTCAAAGCGCATAACGTCAACGTCGGCGTCAGCGTCGATGGGCCCGCGTTTCTTCACGATCGCAATCGCAAGACGCGCAAGGGCGGCGGCACGCATGGCCGCGTCATGGACGGCATCCGGAAATTGCAGAGCCGCGGCGTGCCGTTTCACGTGATCTCCGTATTGACGGGAGAATCGCTCGATTACGCCGACGAGCTGTACGACTTCTACGTCGAGAACGAGATCCGCGAGGTCGCTTTCAATATCGAGGAAGTCGAAGGGCCGCATGCAGCCTCGACGCTCGGCGCCGCGGGCGTCGAGAGCCGTTTCCGGCGATTCATCTCCAGATTTTTCGATCTGGTCGCGCGCGACGAGATGGCAATCAGCGTGCGCGAGTTCGATTCGCTTATTCCAATGATTCTGGGCGACGGCGGCGACGACTTTCCGCCGACCCAGGAGAATGCACCCGGCGCGATACTGAGTATTGATTGCGATGGTAACTTCACTAGCTACTCGCCGGAACTGCTTGGCCTCACCAGTAGTCACTATGGCGATTTCGCTATAGGCAATGTGAATACCCATACGCTTGCCTCGGCGATGAGCGGTGAGAAGTTTCGGAATATGAGTAATGATATCGCGCGCGGACTGAGTAAATGCCGGGAGACATGTGAGTATTACAGTTTATGCGGCGGCGGCGCGCCGGTGAACAAGTACTTCGAGAATGGATCGTTCGATTCAACCGAGACCATGTTCTGCCGCCTGAACCGCAAGGCGATCGTCGACGTGATCGTCGAAAAGCTTGGCCGTCCGCAGGTTGCGCCGACAGTTCCTGCCGGGCGCTAAGCCGAACCGATGCCGGATTTTCGAATCTGTCACGCGGCGCGATACCAGGGCCGCCTGACGCTGGCGCAACGCGTGCAGGTCTTCGAGTTCGGGCAATGGCGACCTGCCACGGCGGAAGAGCTGGCCGCGATTTGCGCAGGAGTGGGCGAGGGCGCGGTGTCGGTGATCGGCATACCAGGGCACTTGTTGAAGCGATGGTGGAAGTTGGCCGAGTCGGACCCTGGAACCAGAGCGTTCGAAATCTTTGGCAACGATATCGCTACGTATTTCGTGTACAAGGAGTGGCCCTTGCAGGCGCCGCTTCTGATCGAGGTGGTCAGTTCTGAAGATGAGCCTGACGAACCGCTCATACAGAGTCGGGGTATGCGGCTTGGCGGTGGAGTCGGGAAGGTGCTCGCGTGTATCAACGTGGACGAGGAGAACGCCGCGGTCGCGCTTGGCACCGAGTCAGGGCGGATTCGCGTCATGCTGGAACCCGGCGAGGGCCTGATGTTGCCCTCGACCGGTGTCCTTTGGAATAGATCGGCGCTCGATGGATCGGGTCTCGCACTCACGATGCTGCTGGCAGTCCTTTCGCCCGAATAGTCACTTGCTACGGCATCGACTGGCAGATTTGCAATTCGTTCAGCGCGTTGTCGATGTACCCGATCGCGTTGGCCTTGTGTCCGTGATAGTCATTCGCAGCCTCGGTTGTTAGTACGTAACGGGCATGCTGCAACTCGTTTGACGCTTTTGAGATTTCAGGATGGCTGCCCGGCGGCGGTCCGGGAGGCGGCCCGTAATAGCCAGTTCCCTCAGGCGGCGGACCGTAAGGACCACTGCTGTAGGCGGGGCCGTTCGTGCATGCGACACAGGCGAACAAGACTCCGAAGATGACGCCGCCGGCGAAATACAATCCTTTGACCATCGTAAGACTCCTTTCAGGGGAAATGGCGATCGATGTAAGTAATCGCGGACTCGAGGTCGGGCAGAATCTTGGTGCAGAAGCGGACCATCCAGGGCGAGCAATCCGCAAAGCTGAATGGGCTGAACGCAATCACGAACTTGCCGAGGTCATGCCCTGCGTAAAATACTTCCATCGCGGTGCCGAGCGACGGTTTGCTATAGTTCACCAGCAGCAGGTCGGCGTCGCGGACGTCCTGCAAATCGAAATCGACAATTTCGTTGGCCGAATCGATCTCGCGGTCGCGAAAATTGCGCCGCAGCGGATCGAGCAGGATGAAGCGGCCGGCCAGCCGTTCCTTGGCGCGGGTGCGCCAGTCCTTGGCCGAGCTTTCCGACTCGGCATCCATGATCGGACCGCAGAGGTAGATTTTCCGGACCCCATCAGCCATCGCGCCGCAATTTACCACAGCGCCCATTCGAGCGCATCGATATGACGGCCAAGAGCGTTCCATATGCCGGTCAAAGCCGGTAAGTTCTAAGACGGCCCCTTGAACGGCACTTAAGCATGGCAAAAGTTGAAAGCATCAAGTCCGGTGAGATAAACGGCGCACCCGACAAAGCCGAAGCCGGCGAACTGCGCGGCGAAGGCCTGATCAAGGTCTACGGCGGGCGCGCGGTCGTCGACAACGTCAACGTCGCGGTCAAGCCCGGCGAGGTCGTCGGCTTTCTCGGCCCCAATGGCGCGGGCAAGACTACGACCTTCTACATGCTGGTGGGACTGCTCAAGCCCGACAAGGGCCGAATCATGTTCAGCGGCGAGGACATCACGACCCTGCCGCTCTACCAGCGCGCGCGCCGCGGCATCTCCTATCTACCGCAGGAGCCGAGCGTCTTCCGCAAACTTACGGTCGAGCAGAATCTGATGGCGGTGCTCGAAACGCTGCCGCTCACCGCGGAGGAGCGTAACGCGCGCCTGCAATCGCTGCTCGACGAGCTCGGGATTGCGAAGCTGGCGAAGGCCAAGGCCGGAGTGCTATCCGGTGGCGAGCGCCGCCGCGTCGAAATCACGCGCGCGTTGGTGCTCGACCCGGTGTACCTGTGCCTCGACGAGCCGTTCGCGGGAATCGACCCGATAACCGTGGTCGAGATTCAGCGCGTCGTGACGTATCTGAAAGAGCGCGGCATCGGCGTGCTCATGTCGGATCACAACGTGCATGCGACGCTGTCGATCATCGACCGCGCCTACATCATTCACTCAGGAAAAATTCTGTTCGAGGGCAAGCCGCGCGACATCGTCGCCAGCGACGCAGTGCGCCAGGTATTTTTGGGCGAACGGTTCAGACTGGCGAGATAAAGAACGCGATCGAGATAGAGCGAAGGCGCAGCGCGTCGAATCAGTACGGATATCCCGACGCGCCGAAGCCGGAGTTCGGCATCGGCGGCGGATAGGTCGGATAGCCGTAGCTGCGATAGCTCGGCGCGTAGCCTGAACTGAATCCGCCGAAACTCCCGCCGCCCATTCCAGTCGACATGCCACCGCCAATGAGCATCGGCAGGATCATACTCAGACCGCTCGGCGGGGCGCTGTTGTATTGCTGATACTGCTGCAGCTGTTGTCCTTGGGCCTGGTAAGCCTGGGCGTCGGGCGGCAGGTTGTTCTGATAATCCTGCACCGAGCCGGTCGTGGCGTAAGGATCGGAGCCGTCGGACGGCATCGCATTGCGGGACGGCACGCCGTTGACGGTCTGATCGGCGCTGCCGTGGCTGCCGGCCAATTCGGGGCTGATCTTGATTCGGTTGTCCACCACCAGCGTCGGATCCTTCAGATAGCGGCGAGCTTTCTGCTCGGCGTCAGCCTTGCCGAAATCGCTCGCGACGAAACCGAACAAGATAACCTGCTCGCCGCCGCTGGAACTGGTGACGACTTGCGCGCCGACCAGCGGCAATGAGTGCCGCTTCAGGTAGTCGGAGAGTCCCTGGCTTTGCGGAGAGTCGATCACGCCGCCGGCCACAGTGCCCGAGCTCGACGGCGCCGGAAGGCTCGAGCTCGATTCGAAGCCGTTCGACGAGCCGAGCGCAGCCGGTTTGGTCGCACCGTAGGGATTCTGCACAGGCGTGCATGAGGCCAGGCCCGCGAGAGCCATCGCCAGTGCGATGACCGTCAGTTTGTTTGCGATGCGAGTCATATACTGTCCGGATTGTAGTCCTGCGGCACGCGCCTGACAATTCGACGAAATGCCCGCTATTTTGTTTCATTTCGCGAAGATCGCTTCGCGTTGCGAGAATAGATTCCCGTTGTGCGAGAGTGATTTCGAGCCAAATGCTGGGCTTTTCGATGGCACGCTCGATGCTTTTAATGGCGATGGCAATCAATAGAGAAATAGACCAGGGAGTAGACACGGCGCGGGTCGAAGCTGCGCTTACGCGCCTCTCTACTGAGGACTCGAAACTTGGCGAACGCTTGATCAATGCGGCGGTTGCAGGGGCGGTACTCGCGCGTCAGCCGGCGGATACTATCCTGCGCGCGGAAGCGGCTGAAGCGTGGAACTCGATCAAGCCGGTGATCGCGCATCATATGAGCAGCGAAGAAAATATTATGCTGCCGTGGATGAGATCGCGGGAGAATTTTCCGGTTGACCTGATCCTGCGCACTTGCGAGCAGCATCAGCGGCTGCGCGCGCTGGCGCGAACGGTAGACGCGGCGTCGTTTATCACCGGAACGGACGAGGAAGTCACCAAAGCAGGGACCGCGCTGACTGCATTCGCTGTATGCGTCGACGATCTGATCGACGGCGAAGAGCGGGATCTGTTCCCGATGATTCAGCGCAGCCTGTCAGGAGGGCCGTGCGGCGCGTCGGGCGCCTGAGGGTGTCTTGCCCGTGTCAGCATCGCGAACGAAGCGGGCGACCTAAACCCTAACCCCTTCCCCTGGTGGAAGGGGAACCGGATTGAAATAGTTACTTCCCGTAGCCGACCTCGACTATGAAGTCGCGCAGCAGTTGATTGAAGACGGCGGCGTTTTCGAAATAGATCGAGTGGCCGCAGCCAGGCACCGTGCGCAGGTGCGAGTTCGGCAGCGCCGCCGCGAGCGCCTTGACTATGTCCGGCGTGATCAGAGTGTCCTGCTCGCCAACCATGCACAGTATCGGCATCGTCAGGCGTTGCTTCACGGCGGCGAGGTCGTAGCGCAGGCCGATTATGCGCGCGCCGGCGTCGGCGGGAGGCCGCGCGCCGTGGGTACGGATCTCGTCGTACAGAAACGCCATCTCGGGGCGCCGCGCGAAGTAGTCGGCCGCATAGGTCGGCAGCGAGCCGATAGGCGGCGAAGCGTCGACGGGGAGCGGCTCGCGCGGCCGATCGAACTTCATCTCGGGCGTGAAAATCCCGCCGGGCGTATCCGCCATCACCATCGCAGCGACGCGATCCGGATGCTCGAGCGCGTAGCCGACGATCGTCCATCCACCCATCGATTGTCCGATCAGCACGGCCTTCTCGATCTTCAAGTGATCGAGCAGCGCTGCGAGATCGCTCGCGTGTGCACGGTTGAACAGGCCGTCGGGGTCGGGCGACAAGCCGAAACCGCGCTGATCGACCGTGACGCATTCGAACCCGCGCATGAAGTAGGGCACCTGCTGCCACCATGAGAGATGGTTGCCGCCGAGGCCGTGCAGGAAGACCAGCGGCGCGCCCGCGCCGACGCGTTCGTAGTAGAGCGAGAATTTGCCGATTTCCAATCTGCCGGGCGTGATTCGATATTCCATCTCGATACTCCCCGAGAGCCCTGCGTGCAGTTCTACGACTAGCCTTTTGATTTGTCGATGCGCAGGCCCGACAACAGTTGCACTACGTTCTCGCCGACCGCGCGGCGGGCGGCAGGCTTGTCGTCCGCGTGCGCGATGAAGATGGCAGCTTCGGTGATCGCGCCCATCAGCATGTGAGCCAGCGAATCGGTCGGCGCGGGGGCAATGATTCCCTGATCCATCGCCGCCTGCAGCGCGGCCATCACCAGCCGCAGGTTGTACTTGGTGTCGATCTCGCGCCAACGCTCCCATCCCAGGACGGCCAGCGCGTCGATGAGCACGATGCGCTCGACGGCGGGGTCGAGGCAGGCGTCGAGGAACGCGTTGCAGCCGACGAGCAGCCCTTCCCAGGTATTGGCCTGCGAGGCGGCGGCCTCGCCGATTTTCTGCGTGAGTTTCTGTTCCTCGAGATCGAACACGGCCGAGAACAGGTCCTGCTTGTCCTTGAAATGATGATAGAGAGCGCCGCGGGTGACGCGGGTACGCCGGGCGACGGTCTCGATATCGGTCTTGGCGTAGCCGAGGCGGGCGAAAAGCCGGCGCGCGGTCTTGATGAGGGCGGCGCGGGTGGCGATCGACTGCTCGAGCTTGCGGCTCTTGACTGTCATACTACGCTCATGTCAGATACATACTGTTGGTATGTTAAATACCGCCGATTACAATCAACCACAGGAGGCAGGTTAGCAATGAAAGCTGAAGAGTTCCATCAGGCACGCAAATTCGCAGAGACTACGTTCGGCCGCATCGCGTATGTCGAGCACGGCACCGGCCCGGCGGCGCTGTTCGTTCACGGCTTTCCCGTCAACGGCTTCGCCTGGCGCGACACGATCGATGACCTCGCGCCGGCCCGTCGATGTATCGCGCTCGATCTGATGGGCCTGGGATACACCGAAGTGGGACCGCAGCAGGACCTCGACTTCGCCCAGCAGGCGCGGATGATAGGCGAGTTTATGGATCGGCTGGGGTTGGCGCAGGTGGACCTGGTCGGCAACGACAGCGGCGCCGCAATCAGCCAGGTGTTCGCTGCGCGCTTTCCGTCGCGGCTGCGCAGCCTTACTATCACCAACTGCGAAGTCCACGACCTGTGGCCCAACGCGATGCTCAAAGCGGCGTTCGACCAGTTGTCGGACCCGTCGATCGTCGAGGGGATGAAGGCGATGCTGACCACGCCGGCCATCGCACGCCAGGCGTTCGCCGCGCTCTATGAAGATGCGGGACGTATTCCTGACGACGCGTTCAAGACGTATATCGAGCCGTTGGTTTCGTCGGACCAGCGGAGCGCGCAGATGCGGCGCTTTCTGAACCTGGGCAATCTGAAGGTGCTCGTCGCGATCGCGCCGCAATTGAGAGAGCTCAAGGCGCCAACTCTGATCGCATGGGGCGCGGCCGATTCCACATTCGATCTGAAGTCGGTGGAATGGCTCAGAACCAATATCGGCGGCGTGAAGCGGGTGGTGATGGTGCCGCGAGCGAAGCTGTTCTTCCCCGAGGAGCATCCCAAGCTGATGAGCGTACTGCTGCAGGAATTCTGGCGCGATATTTCGTAGGCCGCGCGCTCGCGGGGCAGGGCGGTTCTAGCTGCATGAAGGGCCGAGGAACCGCCACCTCGCGACGTGCGCGCCCTTGACCCCCTTGATCATCCCCGACAACTC
>JBEKLS010000144.1:0-11282 GCA_050010075.1 Binatus sp. (SeqCode)
CAATGGGCGCCGAAGGTGCTCAAGAAATTGCGCACCGTGCATATCCTCACCGACGTCAGCAGTGATCAGCAGAACAGCGGGCTCGAATCCAACGTCGTCGTCGACCGCGACACCGCGTCGCGCCTCGGACTTTCGCAGCAGGCGATCGACGATACGCTCTACGACGCGTTCGGGCAGCGGCAAGTCTCCACGATGTACACGCCGCTCAACCAGTATCACGTCGTGATGGAAGTCGCGCCGCAATTCTGGCAAAACCCCGAGTCGCTCGACGATATTCACGTGAGGTCCAGCACCGGCGACCTCATCAAGCTGAGCACCTTCACCCACTTCGGCAACGACACGACCGCGCTCGCCGTCAATCACCAGGGTCAGTTCCCGAGCGTGACGATCTCGTTCAATCTGGCGCCGGGCGTCGCGCTCGGCGATGCGGTCGACGCGATCGCGCAAGCTGAGGCGGAGATTCATCTGCCGGCCGGGATTCGCGGAACCTTCCAGGGCACCGCGCAGGCGTTCCAGGACTCGCTCAAGAACGAAGGCTTTCTCATCTTGTTCGCACTTTTTGCCGTGTACATCGTGCTCGGCATCCTCTACGAGAGTTACATCCATCCGATCACGATTCTGTCGACGCTGCCCTCGGCCGGCGTGGGAGCAATCCTCGCGCTGCTGCTTTTCCACATCGAGCTCAGCGTGATTGCGCTCATTGGCATCATCCTGCTGATCGGCATCGTCAAGAAAAACGCCATCATGATGATTGACTTCGCGCTCGAAGCCCAACGCGGCGAAGGTAAATCCCCGCATGACGCGATCTACCAGGCATGCGTGCTGCGCTTCCGGCCGATCATGATGACCACGATGGCCGCGCTGCTCGGCGGTCTGCCACTCGCGCTGGGCACCGGCGTCGGCTCCGAGATGCGCCGTCCACTGGGTATAGCGATCGTCGGCGGCCTGCTCGTGAGCCAGGTCCTGACGCTCTACACGACGCCGGTAATTTATCTGTACATGGACCGCCTCAGCACGGCATGGTCGGGCCTGTGGAGGCGCGCTATCGGCCGCCCTCGTCCAGCAACAGCCCCAGCCGAGTCGCACGTAGCCGACTGACTATAAGGTCCAATAGCCACTTCATTAGCTACTTAGTAACGGCGGTGGGCGCTTTGTCGCCCAGTTGGTTGCTTGTTCGTAGACGTGCGCGAGTTGCATGCAGGCAAGCTCGCAATGATTCGGAGCGACGATCTGAATTCCCATCGGCAGTCCGCGCTCGTTGAAGCCGGTGGTGGCGCCGAGCGCCGGGCAACCTGACATCGAGATCGGTATCATCACCTGCATCCAGCGATGGTAGGTGTCCATCGAGACGCCGCCGACTTCTTTCGGCCAATGGATCGATGCGTCAAACGGGAAGACCTGGCCCGCGGGCGCAAGCATGAAATCGTACTTCTCGAAAAACCTGCGCACCGCCTGGTACCACGCCGTGCGCACGACGTTAGCTTCCACGATTTCGAACGCGGTGGCCTTCAGACCGTTTTCGATCTCCCACTGCAGCTCGGGTTTCATCAGTGCGCGTCGCGCCGGATCGGCGTATGGCGCGTTTAGCATCGCCGCAATCTGCCACCCGCGAATCTTGCGCCAGCCATCCCACACCGGTTCGATCGGATAGTCGGGAACCGCGGTCTCCACGACGCATCCGAGCGACTCGAACACCTTGAGCGCGCTTTTGCAGAGATCCAGCACGCCCGGATCGAATGGAATGTGTCCGCCGAAGTCACCGACCCATCCGATGCGCGTTGCTTTGAAGTCGCGCGCGAGCGGTCGCGCGAACTCGGCCGGATCCTCGCGAATCGAAAGCGGCGTGCGCGCGTCGTACCCTGCCATCACCGACAGCAGCATCGCAAGGTCCGGCACCGTCCGCGCCATCGGGCCGTGCACCGAAATCGTCGGGATGAAGACCTCGTTGTACAGCGACGGCACGCGGCCGAACGAAGTCCTGAGGCCGAACACATTGTTCCACACAGCAGGATTTCGCAGCGAGCCGCCGTTGTCGCTGCCGTCCGCCACCGGGATCATCCTGAGCGCGAGCGCGACGGCCGCGCCGCCGCTGCTGCCGCCGCTGGTTTTCGACTGATCGTACGCGTTGAGCGTGGTGCCGAAGACCGGATTGTAAGCTTGCGATCCGAGGCCGAACTCCGGGACGTTGGTTTTGCCGATTATGATCGCGCCGGCGCGCCGGATGCGCTCGACCATGATCGAGTCCTCGCGCGGCACAAAATTCTTGAACAGCGGCGAGCCCATCGTGGTGCGGATGCCCCGAGTCGGCTCGAGATCCTTGACCGCGTGCGGAAAGCCATGCATCCAGCCGAGATACTCGCCGCGCGCCAATTGCGCGTCGCGATTCGCCGCCTGCTTGAGCAGATCCTCGCGCGGCTGAAGCGAAACGATCGCGTTAACGCGCGGGTTCAGGCCCTCGATGCGATCGAGGTAGGCGTTCATCACCTCGACGCACGAGACTTGCTTCGATTTGATCGCGCGCGCGAGCGCGACCGCGTCGAGATTCACAATTTCCGCGGTGGTGGCCGGCGTGCTCACGATTTCGGCTTGCCGCTCTCGTACTTCTGCGCGACCTGCCAGCCGAGCTCGGCCGTCTGCCGCGCCTTGGCACCGCGCGACGCTGCGTCGGGACCGCTCGCGTTGCCGAGCTTGGCGCGCATCGCAATTCCCTGCGCGATGGCGGCGCCGCGAAAAAACGAAAACGCCACGAAGAACATCAGATCCGGCACGCTGCTGCGGCCGGTGCGCCGGCAGTACGCAGCGACGAATTCAGCTTCGGTCGGAATTCCGTACGCCTTCAAATCGATGCCTTGAAAACTCGGTACGCCCTCGAGCCCGGGCGGGCAATGGTACGCGCGCGAAGCCCACGCCAGGTCGCTCAGCGGATGCCCGAGCGTCGAGAGTTCCCAGTCGAGCACGGCGACGACGCGCGGCTCCGACGGATGAAAGACGATATTCTCGATGCGGTAGTCGCCGTGCGCGATCGTCGTTTCGTCATCCGCGGGAATATTGCGGCGGAGCCATTCAGTCAGGAGATCCATCTCGGGAATCTCGTCGATTTTCGAGGCGTCGTACTGCCGCGACCAGCGCGCGAGCTGGCGCGCGATGTACGCCTGCGGCCGGCCGTAGTCGCCGAGTCCGACCGCGCGAAAATCCACCCGGTGCAGGCGCGCGAGCACGTCGTTCATCGAGTCGTAGCATGCCGCGCGCTCGCGCGGATTCGAGTCGGGCATCATCGGATCGCGCATGATGCGTCCCTCGACGAAGTCCATCACGAAGAACGCGGTGCCGATGACGCCGTCGTCCTCGCACAGCAGATGCACGCGCGGGACCGGCACATCGGTCGCCGCGAGCGCCTTGATGATTCGAAATTCGCGCTCGACCTGATGCGCAGACTGGAGCAAAGTGCCCGGCGGTTTCTTGCGCATGACGAAGCGGGAGCCCGCAGTCTCGAGCAGGAAAGTGGGATTCGATTGGCCGCCGACGAACTGCCGCACCGTCAATGGGCCGCGAAAATCCGGCATTCGCTCGCGCAAATAATGTCCGAGACGGGCCTCGTCGAAGCGATGATTCTCGCGGACCGCGGTGACGTCATCGGTGATCGCCATCAGTTCGCACTCCCGCCCACGGGCGGCTGAGCTTCCAGCTTGCAACTCTGGATCTCGGTCTGCGCCAGGTCGGTGTCGACCGGATCGAGATGCGGCGTCGCAGTCAGCCGCCCCCATCCGAGTTCTTCCCTCACGTAATAGGAGCGCCTCTGGGTCTGGAATTCGACTTCATCGGCGGTGTCGGTCTCGATGCTGCAAACGACCTTGTCACCGGCCGGAACCACGAACGCGTGATAGCCGCCGGGACCGATGCGCGCTGTGTCCTCGCCGCAGGTGACCGCGGGCCGAAGAGCAGAGCCAGCATAGCTGTACGGCCGGTACACGTAGATCACGGCGTTGCCCGGAGGCGAGGTGATTTTTTCAAACGGCTGTCCCTGCACGGCGCATCCGAATCCCGATGTGGCCATGACAGCGAGCAAGATTAGCAGAAGCGGGCGATTCATTGGCCGGCGGACGCAGTGGGAGATTTGCCGGCGCCGGCGGCGGCCTGCGCGAGCCGTGCCTCGTCCTGGTACAGCTTCTGATCGATCCGCTGACGCACCGCGGCAAGAGCGGCGTCGTCCACCTCCTTGTGGCTGGCATTCGTGTACATGCTGTACGACTTCGAGGCGTGCTCCTTGGCGGTGTAGTCGCCGATGATCGTGTCGCCCGCGCTGATCGACAGCGACGCAAACGCCGTCGTCCCGATATCGCCGAGCGGAGCGCCGATCAGGGTGGCCGGATCGAGAGCAGTGACAACCAGCGGGATGTGATAATCGTCGTGGGTCAATTCTTCGCGATAGGTGAACGTCACCGGCGAAGAGTTCGACAGCGACATCGCGACCGCGGGCGGAAGTTCGGCAGGATCGCCGGACAGCAGCTTGCCCTTGAAGGGCAGCGCATGCGCCGGCTGGTCGACGACCTGGGGCGCGATCACGAGTTGCGATTGCGATTGAGGCGCACTTGCCGTTTGCGGTTCCGCTTGAGTTTGATCGGGCTGCTGAGCGCTGCATCCGAACAGAGCGACCGCAGTGAACAACGCTGCGAAAGCGAATATATGTCTCATGACTCGGCGGCGTCGCGAACGGATACTTGGCGACTACAACCTCGCAGCGCCGTGTATCAATGCTATCAGAAAATTCAGCGCTACTTTACGATGCCGCTGGCCACGTAAACGGTGCCGCCGAGCATCTGCTCGACCTGAAGGTCCGCCACCAGCGGCTCGAGATTGCTCCACGGCCGCGCAAGGCCCTCGAGCGTGCTCGTCGAGCGCATCGCTGCGTTCCATACGAAAAGATTCAGCGGCATCGTCCGAATCGGCGCCCACTTGAGTCCGGCCGCGACGACGCGCGCGCCGGGCTTGAGATGGCCGACGACGTTGGCAACGGCAGCCGGCGTGCGCATGATGTCGTGCGTGAAATGAAACAGCGCGGCGTCGGCCTCCCGCGGAATCGCCGCTTCCTCGACCGAGGCCGAGATGAACGCGATGTTGGTCCAGTTGTTTTCCGTCGCACGCGCGCGAGCCCGCTCGAGCATCTCGGGGCTCTGCTCGATTCCGATGATCGAACCCTCCGCGCCCACCAGGCCTTCCAGCGCCGTCAAGCTCAGCCCTGTGCCGCAGCCGACGTCGAGCACGCTGTCGCCCTTCTTCAAACGCAGCAGCTCGATGGCGTGCTGCCGCACAGGCTCGAACAGCGCAAGCTCTAGATCATAAATGCGAGCGCGCGAGCGATACTGTCGCAGCGCGGTCGAGCGGTTCGGCGTCAGCCAGCGCGTGAGTCGCTGAAAAGCCAGCGAGCGGTCGTCAGCAGGAGAGCCCACCTTCGATACCTCGCTATACGAGTATCACGAAGGCGCGGAAACGTCCTGCTTGCGACCCACACGCAGGTGGCGGCCGGCGAGGCGATTGCCCGTATTTTCGTCGACGACCATCGGGCGAACTTCGCGGCCCGTTTCGCGATCGATGAGAGCCACCGGCGGACCGTCTTCGCCCCACAGCCAATCGCTGCCCCATCGCCACATCGCGGCGAGAACGTCCCAGAATGCGCGGCCCTTGTCGGTCAGGCGATATTCGTAGCGCGGCGGCCGCTCTTCGTAGACGACTTTCTTCAGCAGACCTTCATCGACGAGCCGATCGAGGCGTCGAGCGAGCACTGCGCGTGGAACTTTCAGCGCGCGCTGAAAATCCTCGAAGCGGCGGCGCCCAAGGAATGCCTCGCGCATCACCAGCGGCGTCCACCAGTCGCCAATCAGATCAGTCGTGCGGGCGATAGGGCACGGCCAGCGGTCGAAGCGAGTCCGCCGCATCAGGCAACCGCCTCGATTCGCGCCGCCACGTGCTTGTGAAAAGGCGTGCCCGCGAACCAGTCGCGATCCTCGGTCACCGTGAGCTCGTTGGGCGCGACGCCATGCTGAAACTCCTGGCCCTCGCGGTCGGGGTACCAGAGGCCGGTCCCATTCGGCAGCGCTACATGGCCCGGCAGCATCGTGTCGGTGAGCACGACTACGCTCTCGGCGCTCGCGCGCTTGGTGATTATGCGCACGCGCCCGCCGCTCTGCACTCCAAGTTCGGCAGCGTCCGCCGGGTTCATCCAGAGCGCGCCGGCCGGATCTTTTGGGCGCCAATTCGGATCGCGAATGATCGTGTTCGCAGTCGAGGAGCGCCGCTGGCCGGCTGACAGCACGAACGGGAATTCCGGATCGATCGACGGTTGCTCGTCGCGAAGCGACTTCAGCTCAGGCATCAACTCGTGGATCGTCAGGTTGATCCTGCCGTCACGAATTCTGCGCCAGGTCTCTTCGTATGGATCGAGGCTGACCACGACTCCGGATCGATTCCTCATAATCGCGTCGAACAGCGCCTCGCCGAGATTGCCGGCGTCGCCGCCGACGCCGGCGCGGCGCAGCGACTCCGGATATCTGCGCGCGAAATTCTGCGCGATACCCCAGACCGAAGCGGCGTTTTCGTTTCCGGCTCCCAGCGTTGGGCCGAGAGTCTCATACAGCAGCACGGTCATCACTTCAGCCAAACGAGGGTTGTCTGAAAGGACTCGCTTCAGCTCCATCGCGTACTCGAATCTTCCCTTCGCAGCCGCCGCATGCAGAGGAGCGACTTCGTCATCGGTCATCGCGCCGAGCGCGCGAACCAGCCGGCGATGAATTTCTCCCTCGGGAAGCGTTCCAGGCAGCGGGTCGAGAACAGGGGCGCGGAGCGTGAACGTGTTGGCGAAGTGCGTCTCGGTATGGAACGCTGCGCCAAAAAAAGTCGCCTCCCATTTTTCGTATTGCGACGACGACGGCAGAACGTAGTGCGCCTCGCGTGCGGTCTCCGACATCGCGACGTCGATGACCACGACGAAGTCCAACGCCCGCAGCGCTTCGCGCATCCGGGTACTGTCGGCGACCGAATGCGCAGGATTTTCGGCCTCGACCAGCATCGCGCGGAAGCGCTTGGGATGGTCGGTCAGGATTTCATCGGGGATCACGTTGGCCGGGATCATGCCGCCGATAATGCGATGACCGCCGACTGGACTGGTCGCGGACGAAAGGGCGCCGCCGAACATTCCGGTAAGACTTGTGCCCGCGTTCATCCCGCCCCGCTTGCCGATATTGCCGGTCATCGCGAACAGAAGTTTCTCCAGGTAGGAGTTGAGCGTGCTGTGGAGCGACTGCTCGATTCCGAGGTCTTCGTAAACCGAAACGCTCGCGGCACGGGCGATTCGGCGCGCCACATCGCGAATCAAAGTCTCGGCAACTCCGGCGCGCTCGCAGTATTCTGCGACCGGCACGTCGTTCAGCGCTGCCAACAGCTCATCGCTGTCCTGCGTGCGGTCGCGAATGAAATCCGGACTGATGAGATCTTCTTGCGCAAGGACCCCAAGGATCGCTGCGAGGCAGAAAGCGTCGGTGCCCGGACGCACGCGCAGATGGTAGTCGGCCATTTCCGCTGTCTCGGTGCGACGCGGATCGATCACGACCAGCGCCCGGTTGGGATCGTTCGCGATATCGCGAAGGATGGGACGAGCGCGCTGAAAGCCATGGGACTGCCATGGATTCTTGCCGACGAATATCGCGACCTCCGCATGCTGGTAGCTGCCGCTGAGGCCGGTCCCGAAAAGTTGATGGTCCACCCAGAACTCGCCGGTCTTCTCCTGCGCCAGGGCGTTGGAGCTGAACACCGAGCCAAGCGCGCGCCGAGTCGAGGCGCCGTAACTTCCGCACAGATGATTGCCCTGTCCGCCGCCACCGTAATAGAAAATGCTCGCGCCGCCCCATTGCTCGCGCACTCGAAGGAAGCCCGCCGCGACCTCGCGGATAGCGGTGTCCCAGTCGATTTCCTCGAAGCTGCCGTCGGGCCGGCGCCGAAGCGGAGAGGTCAGCCGATCTCGACCATTTTGGTAATAATCAATCCGCTGCGCTTTTTCGCATGCGTAACCCTGCGACGCGACATGCTCCTTGTTTCCGTGCACGCGCGTGATACGGCGCCCGTCGAGCTTCACGTCGATGCCGCAATTCACGCTACAGAGGATGCAAATGGTCTTTTGCCAGTCTTCACTCATGGCGGTACTCCTCGCGCCTCAGTTCATCTATCGAACTACATAGTTCAACAAGAGAATGGACTACGAATAAGCAGGAGGCAAGCTGGCGGAGGGGGGAGGGAGTCGAACCCTCCAGCGACAATATTAGCCGCCAGGCCGGTTTTGAAGACCGGTGGGGCCACCGGGCCCCTTCCTCCTCCGCCCTTATTTATTAGGTACTTACAGCGATCCGCGCAATCTCACGCACACCAGAGTGCCCACTTACTGCCCACAATTTTCGATTTCGGTTGATTGATCCAAGATTTCCATTCATAGAATTCGCTGGATCGCTCGCATTGGCGCTCTGAGAATCGAAGCACTTGGAGCACATCCTTGTCGTCGAAGCGATCGGCATCAACTCGCTTCGATCCGCGCCTGGCTAGATTGAGCGCGATCACGCGGACCAACCGAAATCGAGTGGGACGGGCAAAGTTTGGCGGACCCAGAGTGGATTATGACGGGCGACGGCGGACAGGCACTACTTGCTTTCCCTTGGTACCTTCGGTTCGTGCGATATGTTTTTTGTCGGCATCGCTAAGCAACCGATCGTGCTCATCGCAAATGAAGTAAGCCCACTGCCCAACAAACCGGGGCTTGCCAACTTGGGCGCATCCCTTCGCTTGGCAGCGCTTCCGTCCGGTCGCTTTCAAGTTGATTCCATCACAGCAAACACGACGGCTTGGTCGTCAATAATGCCGCCGAGACGCACACAGGCGATCCTGCTTCGCGAAGGATATCGTGCGCTTGCTGAGCGATGTGATTGAGCGAGCCGCTGATCTGTGGCGGCTGTGCGAAAATCCTCATACGCCACCTCGTATCGGCTCTTAGAGATTGAGCCGCCACCCTACGCTCTTAATCGTTACCAATGCAAACTAAGCGACTGGGGCAGCGTGGGGTGGGCTTCATGCAAGCCTCTGTGTGAACACTATTACCACGTCAGGCAGACAACAAATGAGGGGGTATGTCTGGCAAGAGCTCAAACCGGGCGACGTCGTAGAAAACTTAGGAATCTATGAGGTGGAAACGGGAATTTCGTGTCGCCGACGCGTGGGCAGATGCGAGGAATTGGTAGCTGACTCTCTAATTCACCAGGATGGAATCGCGTCCTCTATTACACCGACATCAGGCCCGGGAGGCGGTGCTGGCTGAATTAAGACACTGAACGCGGGAAGGTGGCCGAGTCCCGCCCGGGATGCGTCCAGGAGCCATCCACACCATTGTACCAAGGTACAATGTCGCTTCTCAGGACTATTTGGCAGTTTACAAGGCTGTCCGATTGCAGTCGGTGAGAAGGACATTCCATGGGATCAATGAAGAGAATTAAAAGCCTATTGCACAAAGGAGCCTTGGTCGCAGCGGGCGTGGCTGTCTTGCTGGTCTGTTGCGCGGCCAGCAACGACGCCATTTCCAATGCAGAGGCGGCCGAGCAGCGCAAACCCAGCATCGCCGAGACCAAAGCGATCGCCGAGGAAGGCTTCATCTACGGGTTGCCGATCGTGATGAACTACGCGGTCATGTACGCGTACGCCGTGGACCGCGACTCGGGACAGTTCAAGGCCCCGTTCAATCAGATCAAGAACGAGGCTCGTGTCTTCACCTTCGAGGACACGGCGATTGTGACTCCCAACAGCGACACGCCATATTCGTTCTTATGGATGGATCTCCGCGCCGAACCGATGGTGCTCTCGGTTCCTGCGGTAGATAAATCGCGTTACTACGCAGTGCAGCTCTGTGACGGCAACACCTTCAACTACGGCTACATCGGCAGTCGCGCCACAGGTAGCGAGGCCGGCGACTATATGGTGGTCGGGCCCGACTGGAAAGGCGAGACTCCCCCCGGCATCAAGAAGGTATTCCGTTCGACTACGCAGTTCGCGCTCACAGGTTATCGCACTCAACTATTCGATGCGGCCGATATGCCGAACGTGGTCAAGGTCCAGGCTGGCTACAAAGTGCAGCCACTCTCTGCGTATCTCCATCAGCCCGCGCCCCCGCCGGCGCCTGCCATCAACTTCCCCAAGATCAACGCGCAAATGGTGAAGACCGGCTTCTTTGAGTACCTCGACTTCGCCTTGCAGTTCGCCCCGCCCGGACCGGAGGAGATAGCCATCCGGGCGAAACTGGGCCGGATCGGTATCGGTCCAGACAAGACCTTCGATTTCAAGGATCTCTCGCTCGCGCACAAGGCCGCCGTGGCTCTAGCTATGAAAGATGGCGAAGCGAAGATAGAGCGGTATCTCGCCGCCGGACAAAAGAACATCAACGGCTGGAAGGTCGGATCTCTCTTCGGCGACCGCGCGTTCTACGATGGCAATTGGTTAAAGCGAGCTGCCGCCGCGAAGGGAGGTATCTACGGCAACGACGCCATCGAGGCCGTGTATCCAATGGCGAAGACGCTGGCCGACGGTAAGGTGCTCGACGGCAGCAAGCACAAATATACGATCACCTTCCCCGCTGACGAACTCCCGCCGGTCAACGCCTTCTGGTCGGTGACGATGTATGACGGCAAGAGCCAGCTCTTGATCAAAAACCCGATCAACCGCTATCTCATCAACTCGCCGATGCTGCCAGACATGAAGAAGAATGCGGACGGCTCGCTCACGATCTATATCCAGAAGGATTCGCCGGGCGCTGGCAAAGAAGCCAACTGGCTACCCGCGCCCGACGACCCGATCTATCTCGTGATGCGCCTCTATTGGCCAAAGACGACTCCGCCCTCGATCCTGCCAGCCGGCGAAGGCACGTGGAAACCTCCGGCGGTTGAGAAGGTCAGCTGAAAACGAAGGTGTGAACCGGTATTGGCGCCTGAACCTGGGAGCAAAGTCCAATATACGGCTGAGGGGTCCCACGGGCATTATCTGCGAGACCTGATTTCATGACGTGAGCCGAAATTGAGCCTGCAGGACAGGCACGGGAGAATGACGCAATGAAAGAGAATTCGACTGCATCGGGACTTGGCTTTGGCGCGCGCGTCTTGGCGCTCGCGCTCCTCTTAGTCGCACTCAGCGGACCGCACGCCTTGGCGCAGCAAGCTGCCGCTCCCCTCAGCGCAGAAGAAGCATCGGCGATCGCGACCGAC
>JBEKLS010000145.1:0-13450 GCA_050010075.1 Binatus sp. (SeqCode)
GTCTGTCGTGATCGTATCGGCCGACACCGGCATCACGGCCAACGCGAAACCGGCTGCGAGACTTCCCACCACGAATGTGCGCCGCGAGATTTGAGTTTTCATATTCCCACTTTCTGCAAGACAGTTAGCCGGAACGCAAGGCTGTTTCGCGCATGAAGCGGATCGTGTCGTCGAGATCGCGGATACCGGCGTCCGAGCCCAGTTCTTGCGCCACCAATGCTGCCGCGGCGTTGCCGAGCTTCATGCATTCCGACGACGGCCATCCAAGCCGTAGCGCGCGAATGAACCCGGCGCAATACGCATCACCGCATCCCGACGTGTCGACGACTTTGATATCGTGCGCCGCCAGATGCATCCGCCCACTTGCCGTTGTCTGCAGACTGCCGTCAGCGCCCAGCGTCAACACAACTCCGCGCACACCGAGTTCGATCAGGCGCATCGCCGCGTCTTCGGGCGTATGAGAGTCCGTCAACTTGCAAGCCTGATCGGCGTTGGGCATGAACCAATCGACGAACGGCAGGCACGGCTTCAGAATGGCGAGCAGTTTGGGCGAGCCCTCACTCAGGATGTCCATGCTGGTGGTCGCGCCGTCCTCACGCGCGCGCCGGAGAATCTGCGTGGCGCCATCGCGTCCGAGTCCGCGCATCGAGTCGCTGCCGCCGAGATGCAGATGCGCCGCGCGTTCGATCAGAGGCCACGGCACATCGTCGATCGAATAGACGGCGTTGGCTCCCAGAGCGTGAAGCGCCGGCCGGTCGCCGTTTGGCCTGATCGGCAGGATGCTGGCCGAGGTCTGGACACCGTGCTTGCGAACGACGTGATTGGTATCGACGCCGAAGCCGTTGAGCGCACGGATAAAAACGTCGCCGAGCGCGTCATCGCCGACTGCGCCGACGGTCGCAACTGGGAGTCCCAGTTTCGCGAGGCCGACTGCGGTACCTGCTGCCGAACCCGCCGGCGCGAGGCGAATCTCGTCGAGCAGCACGCTGCCCTGACCTTCGGGAATGTGCGTGACGTAGCGGCCGAGGATGTCGAGGACGTGCGCGCCCAGCGTCACCACCGTGTCGCTCATCAGTGACTCGGCTCCGGCTTGCGAGCGGCTTGCTTGCGCGCGATTTCGCGATCCTGCCGCGCGATCACAGCGGCGTGAAGCTGCGCGACGGTTTTCTCAGGCAGCACCGTGATCGGCTTGCCGGTCGCGAGCGCCTGCATGTAGATGTGCGCGGACTTTTCGAGCAGCTCGACGAACGTGAAGCTCTTGTCGAGATCGGTGCCGATGCAAAGCGTGCCGTGGTTTTGAAGGATGTAGCAGTGACATCGATTGGCGAGCTTGCGCGCGACGTTGTCGTGCAGCTCGCGCGAACCTGACAGGGCATACGGCACCACGTCGATCACATTGCCTATCGCCAGCGTGACTTCATCGAACAGCGGCGGAATCGGCTCGTTCAGCACGCTGAGCGCGCTCGCGAACGTCTGATGAGTATGAATGACAGCGCTGACGTCGGCGCGCGCCTGGTAGGTCGCGACATGCATCGGAGCTTCGATCGACGGCTTGCGCCCGCCCTCGATTCGCGCGAGGTCGAAGTCCACGACGCAGATGTCCTCGACCGTCATCACGTCGTACTGAAGCCGCGTCGGCGTGACGACGACGGTCTGCTCGCCCTCGACCAGCATCGACACGTTGCCCGCGCTGCCCGACTTGGATCCGAAGTAACCATCGGCCGACAGCCGCTGGCTGATTTGCAGGACTCGCCGCTTGTAGTCGTCGTAGCGTCCCATTTCAAAAAACGCCGCCCCGCGTATCGCTCGAACTTACGATACCGCGGGGGCGACTACTCTCAAACAGATTACGAAAGCTTGATCGAGTTCACGACCTGGATTTCCGTGAAGCCCATCAGACCCCACGGGCCGTTCTCCACGCCGATGCCCGACCACTTCGCTCCGCCAAACGGCAGATTCGGCGCGATCGCGAGATGCTGATTGACCCATGCCGAACCGCAATCGAGTTGCGACGCGACCTCGGCGCCGCGCTCGCGGTCGTTGGACCATACCGAGCCGCTCAGCCCGAAGTGAGTCGCGTTCGCACGATGGACCGCGTCATCGACATCCTTATATGGAATGATCGGCAGCGCGGGGCCGAACTGCTCTTCGTCGACCAGCCGCACGCCGTCGGAAATATTCCCGACGATCGTCGGCGCGAAAAAATAGCCTTCCTTGCCGACGCGTGCGCCGCCCGTAACAATCTTGGCGCCGTGCTTCTTCGCATCCTCGACCAGCTCGGTCACGCGCTCGAACTGCATCTTGTTGTTGATCGGACCGAGCTGGGTGCCGGCCTCGAGCCCGTCGCCCACCTTGACGCCCTTTGCCGAGCAGCGCGTTGTACATCTGCTCCGGAACGTACACGCGCTTGATCGCGCTGCAGATTTGGCCCGAGTTCTCCATCGCACCCCAGAAAATCTTGGGCGCGACCTTCGCCGGATCAACGTCCGCCAGGATGATCGCGGCGTCGTTGCCGCCGAGCTCGAGCGTCACCCGCTTCAAGTCCGGCGCCGCGGCCGCAGCGACTCGCTTGCCGGTTTCGACCGAGCCGGTGAATGAAATCTTTCGCGGCACCGGATGACTGGTCATCCACGAACCGAGCTCGTCGCCGCCCGAAACCACGTTGAGCACTCCGGGAGGAACGATATCGCGCAGAATCTCGCCGAGCATCAGCGTCGTGATCGGCGTGTACGGCGAGGGTTTCAGAACGATCGTGTTGCCCGCGAGCAAGGCCGGCGCGATCTTCCACATCCCGAGCATGATCGGATAATTCCACGGCGTGATCGCGGCGACGACGCCGAGCGGTTTGCGCTTTATTTCGATCCTGGCGTCGGGCGTGTCCTGCAGAACCTCGGCGGGCAGATCGAGCATCGCCGTGTATCCGCACCACATCGAGGTGAGCATGATCTCCTGCGCCGCCTTGTCCAGCGGCTTGCCCTGCTCGAGCGTGAGCGTCCGTGCCAGGCCCTCGGGCGGCTGCTGCAACGCGGCCGCGCAATCCTGCAGGACCTTGCGCCGTGCGTTGACGTCTTTGCTCCACGACGGAAACGCCTTCTGCGCAGCATTCATCGCCTGATCGAGTTCAGCCCTGGAGCAATCGGGCACTTCGGCGAAAACCTTTCCGGTGGCGGGATTGATCACGCCGGTGGTCTTCGATCCTTTCACCGACTTGCCGTCGATGGTCATCGTGTATCCAGCAGCCATCTAAGTCTCCTTGTATGACGGCGAGCGCTGAGCGCGCTTCGCCTGCTTGATCCATTACAACGCCGCTGTCCGGCGCGCAAACGCGCTCTGTGACTGGCTTGGCGGGCGGCTGCCGACCGGGAGTTCAGCACTCTTCGGACGGAAAGTATGGCAGCAGACCCGTTTCAGGATGACAATTGACGTATTCGAAAACCTGACCCGCCGCGGGCAGGACCGATACCTCATGCCAGAGCTTCAGTTTGAGATTCGCCCCATGCTCCCGCGCCATCGTCAGGAACTTAGAGAAGATCGCCAGGTGGGTCGGGTGCGTCGATGCCCATTTCTCCAGATGCGCAAGAGTCAGGAAGTAGCCGAGTCCGAAGGTCTTCTTCATCGGTGAGCCGTCGCGGCTCGTTTCCTCGGCGAAACGCAAATCGCAGCAGCCGGTTTCGTCGGCATGGTCGCGCAGAAAGTTCATTCCCGCCACGAGCGCCGGCCGCACGGACTCATTGTACTGCGCGAGTTCTTCACCAGCGCATTCGGTCCAGTCCTGCCCCGAGCGAATAATCGCGAGATTCTCCGGCACCTTCACCCGCAGCCGGCGGCCGATTGTGGCGGTCGAGCCCCGGCGTGGAAGACGCTCGCCGTGGGCGCTGAGGAGCGCGTCATCGGCTGAGACTTGAATGCGGTCGCGCATGGCACCCCAATAATTATGTTCGCGAATCGGACCGACGACGGGACCACCGGCTTTCGCCACTCCGACGACGCTGTTGTGCGAGAAGAGAGTCTCGAAGCGATCCGTCGGCACTGTGAGAATCTCGCGAAAGTGCCCTTGCCGATCACCGATCCGCGCGGGATCGTTCCACCACGCCTCAAAGCCCGATTTATCTTTCCATCTTTCGTAGCGCGCAGGATCGATCCAGTACGCGGAAGTAATCAGATTGCGGCGTCCTGCACGATCGAAAAAGCGAGCGCTCTCGACGTTGTCCGGTGCGTCGGCGCGATTGAGGAACTCGTCCACTCGATGCGCGCGTTGTTCAGAATCGTCGGATTCAAACTGCGTCCCGAAATACGCCATGACCACCGGCGTCGTCTGCTGCGAAAAGCTCGCCGCCCAGGCTGGCGCAGGTGGCCTCCAGTCCGGCGGCATATTCCTCGGCGACGGTGTAAGCGAGACCAGCCCGCGTTGTTCGCTCGGTTCTTTGCTCATGACGAAATTCCAGCGCGAATCAGTTTGACGATTCTTCGCTGAGGCCTGCTACCTTCAACGCTTGCGGGCAAATGCAACTGACTCATTACAACGCCGATCGCATCCGCGCAAACCGCGCGAAGGCGAGGACGTGGCTGGTCGAATGGGCAGGTGAGATGAAAGCGGCCAGTTGCAGGCCGCTCCCGATTTTTATGATGCGGTTAGTTTGTCTTCTGGCTCGAGCTTTTGTCGGTGGTCGTGGTCGAGCCGCCAGGGCCGTTGTCGCTGGTGGTGGTCGATGACTCGGAAGTTTTCTGTGTGCTGTCGGCCGGTGCGGCGGCGGCTGCGCCAGTAGCGCCCGTCGCACCCGGGGGTCCTTGCTGGCATCCGACGATCGCCGTGCCAAACAGGAACGCGAGACTAATCAACGCCGCTGCAGTGCCTATCTGTCTCTTCATCATCATATCTCCCTCGTGCAGTTCTGCTTTCGAGGGTTACGATATCAGCACCAATGGGCGGATGGACGTTCGGATCGCGGCCGGTCGTTACTAGGATAACCAAACGCGGCGTTTCGTCGCGGGACGAGCTTCATCGCTCTCGTTCGCGAGCGCGTATGTCAAATTCCGGCTTCGGGATCGATGGCCTGGACGTCTTCCCGGAATCCACCCTTGCCAGCGCCCGACCGCCGAAAATCAGCCGGCGGTTTCCTCGCTGAGGCCTGCTACCTTCAAGGCTTTTCGCTTCGCGCCCTTGAGGTCGTAGTATCTGCGCGTGACGATTCGCTGCGCATAAAGTCCGCCGCCCGCCTGCACGTTGGTGACGGCCTTCCATCCTCCGTACGCGTCGGCGGTCAGATCGCGAATCGCATGAAACAGGCGCGCGCGATATTCACCGTCGACGCCTTTGCTCGTGCCCATGTACTTGCGCACCAGCGGGCCCGTCACTTCGTTCTCGAGATCGGCGACACCCGGCGCAGTCAGGATCGACCCACCCGAAATGTCATGCAGATGCCGCACCATCAGGTTGTAGTTCGCCGCGCCGTGATATTTGCCGGCGTTCGTGTAGAGCTCATCGGGGAACGCGCCTTGCTCCGTTATCTGGCAGTTCGCAATCGCAGCCTCGAGCGCGGCGCGAATCAGCGTGGCATGGATGAGCATCTCGGAGATTTTCTCCTTGATATGCCCTTCGCCCGCCAGGCCGTTGGCCTCCGCGACCAGCTGCGCGAAGCCGACCAGCTGATCGCCTTCCTCCGCCATCGCCGAGAGCCCGCCCAGCCGCTCCCAGAGCCCCAGCGAATGCGCGAAGACGGCGGCCTGCGCTACAGCGCCGTCGAGGAAGATGCGCTCGTTCGGCACGAACACGTCGTCGAGGATCACGAATCCCTCGGGCATGTGGATTTTTGCGGAGACCGGGAACGTGCGCGTGTCGGGATGCCGCGGCGCGAACGTCGTATCGATGATCTTGACGCCGGGTGAGTTGACCGGCACTGCGCAGCCGATCGCGTATGCCTCTTCGCCGGGCTTCATCGCCTTGGTCGGGATCACCATCAGGTCATGCGCCATCGACGCGCCCGTGATGTGCAACTTGGCGCCGCGGATCACGACGCCGTCGCTGCGCCGCTCGACCACGCGCGTGTACGCATCGGGATCGTCCTGTTTGCCAGGCGGACGGCTGCGATCGCCCTTCGCATCGGTGATGCATTCGACGATGCGAATGTCGCGACGCTGCGCAGCCTGCACGTAGTTGCGAATACGCTCCGCATACTCAGGCAGCGTATCGGCGATGCGAGTGGCAGCTGTCGTCAGCGTCATGATCGACTGGTAGGTCACGTTGGCCACGATGTCGGATTCGAGCAGCAGCGGAATCCGGTCGCGCAATTCAGCCGCCGAGCGCGGGATCGCCATCAACGGACTGACCGCGCCGGGCGCAGGCGAATAGAACTCGTCGTAGCCGCTGGCTATCCGCGAGACGCATTCGCCGAGCAACGGATGCGTGACGAGGTCGCGGATGCGCTCGCCTTCGAAATAGGTTTCGCGGTTGTCGTCGAGCGATTTTTTGTATTGCTGTCCGGTCATCATGGCGGTCGTGTCTCCCTTAAGAGTGTCGCGCGCCCAAGTCTCGCGCAGTCCTCTCAACTCTTCAAGGACGCCATCTTTGCCCTTGAGCCTTACCTGATGATGCCAAAACTGTCACATTTTCCCCGCGGGCTTCTAAGTCTTTTCCAGCGCCAGGGGAGGAATAAGCAGATTGCGGCTCCAAAGAAACGCGCTCGCCACACTATTGGTCTTGTGGTGGGTCTTTGGCGGTCCACCAAGTTCGATAGCGGCGCCTGAATCGCGATTCTTCGATGCCAAAGGCGTCAAGATTCATTACCTGGTCGAAGGAACCGGCGAGCCGGTGGTCCTGATCCACGGATTGGATTCGAGCGCGCACCTCAATTGGGAGTTGCCGGGAGTGATGGATGCGCTCGCCGTGGATCACCGGGTCATTGCGCTTGACCTGCCCGGCTACGGCGAATCCGACAAGCCGAACGATCCGTCGGCCTACGGTCAAGCCTGGATTGAAGACGTGATCCTGCTGCTCGATCATCTGAAAATCGAAAAGGCGCACATCGTCGGCTACTCGATGGGCGGTATGGTCGCGCTGAAACTATTCGCTGAGCATCCCGATCGCGTTCTGTCGGGCACGCTCGGCGGCATGGGATGGCTGCGCGCGGGCAGCTTTCAGCAAAGACTGTGGGCCCACATGCGGAGTCTCGCGGTCAGCAGCGTGGCCGAGCTGGCGTTGACGGAAGAAGAATTGAAATCGATCCACCTCCCGGTTGAAATCCTGGTCGGCGATCGCGATCCGATGCGAAAGCTCTACGTAATTCCGTTGCAGAGCGTGCGCAGCGATTGGCAGGTAATCGAAATTCAGGACGCCGGTCACATTACCTGCATTATGAAGAAACAATTCAAGGATGAACTCGAGAAATGGCTCGACTCGAATCGTCACAAGTGATCTGACGCGTCTTGAACCGATTGTAACTTTCTCTGCCGCGCGGTAGGAGAGATTAACGCGACTGCCGAAAGCTGCTCGCAATCAAAGTTCATCGCGCCTTCACACGAAGCTCGCGCAAATTAACCTCGTTCTCATCATCGGGTAATCAGCGTTCCCTATCTTGCGCGACGCCGCCGAAATTTTCTCGGCCGCGTCATCGAAGCAGGGAGGAACAGGGGAATGCGAAAGAAAACTGCGCGGTACCTCGCGCTCGGACTCGTGGGACTGCTGATTCAGCAGGGTTCGGCGGCGGCCTTCGGCAATCCGCCACAGGGACCCCCAACCGCGACGCCAATCAAGCACCTGGTTGTAATTTTCCAGGAAAACGTTTCGTTCGATCACTATTTCGGTACCTATCCCAATGCCGCCAACCCGAGCGGCGAGCCGAAGTTCTACGCGCAGCCGGGAACGCCCAACGTCAACGGCCTCAGCGGCCCGTTGCTCAGCGCCAACCCGAACTCCCTCAACCCGGAGAACGAACCTGGCCAGGTAAATCCGTTTCGGCTCGATCGCTCGCAGGCCGCCACCGCGGATCAGGATCACGATTACACGCCTGAGCAGATGGCATTCGATCACGGCCTGATGGATCTCTTTCCGATCTCGGTCGGCACCGCCGGACCGCCTCCTGGCACCGCGCCCGGCGACACCATCGGTCTCACCATGGGCTACTATGACGGCAACACCGTCACCGCGTACTGGAATTATGCGCAGGCGTTCGCGATGAGCGACAACTCCTACGACACCAATTTCGGTCCGTCGACGCCGGGCGCAATCAACCTGGTATCGGGTCAGACCAACGGCGTGATCGAGAACTTCAACGGCACCGGCTCCGTAGTCGGCGACGGCTCCGGCGGCTTGACCCTCAACAGCGACGCCGATCCTGTCGGCGACGCATGCTCCACCACCACCGGTGAGCTCGTCAGGTTCGGCGGCAAGAACATCGGTGACCTGTTGACCGCGGCCAACGTGAGCTGGGGCTTCTTCGAAGGCGGCTTCAATCTGAGCCTCGTCAATTCCAACGGTTCGACCGGATGCTCACGCAGTACGACCTCGGCGATCACCGGGACCAAAAAGGCCGACTACATTCCGCATCATGAGCCGTTCCAGTACTACGTTTCGACCGCGAACCTGACGCATGTGCGGCCGACTTCGGTCGCCATGATCGGGCAGAACGGCGACGCCGCGAATCATCAGTACGACACCGCCGATTTCTTCACCGCGGTTTCGGCCGGCAATTTTCCATCGGTCAGTTTCCTCAAGGCTCCTGGCTTCCAGGACGGGCACGCCGGCTACTCGGACCCGCTCGACGAGCAGACGTTCGTCGTCAACACGATCAACTTTCTGCAGCAGCAGCAGGAGTGGAAAGATACTGCGGTGATCATCGCGTATGACGATTCAGACGGATGGTACGATCATCAGATGAGCCCGATCACCAACCAGTCCACCACCGCCGATGACGCCCTGACCGACACCGGGGCATGCGGTAACGGCGCCTTGGCGCTGCCCGGAATCGCATCGGGCACCCTCCATGCTCAGGGTCGCTGCGGTTACGGTCCTCGCCTGCCGTTGCTGGTGATTTCTCCGTGGGCGAAGAACAACTTCGTCGATCACACGCTGACGGACCAAAGCTCGATCACGCGCGCGATCGAAGACAACTGGCTCGGTGGCGAGCGACTCGGCGGAGGTTCGTTCGACGCTATCGCGGGTTCTCTGTCGAACCTGTTCGATTTCAATCAATTCCCGTACGGGAAGTTGTTTCTCAATCCGACGACCGGCGAGCCGACTTACTCCCACTAGACTTCAGGCCTGGTCAACCACGGGCGCGCGTCCAATTCGGGCGCGCGCCCGTTAAATTTCTGTTACCTGCCGCTTACGCGTGGAGGTGCTCGAAGGCGTCGTTTATACTTCGCCGACTTTGATCCCGTGGCGGTTCAGTTGCGAATTTCGCGCCGGCAATTTCTGAAACAGACTGGCATCGCCGGTGCGGCAATGCTGTTGCCACTCTCCGCCTACGCCCACGAGATGGCCGCCGCTATCCCCGCGACGCCGGCCATCGACGCGAGCACCCTCGCGCCGTTCGTCGATCCGCTGCCGATTCCGGCGGTTCTCCCGCACCGCGAACTTCGCCCGAGTCCTGCCAATTCACGGCTCATGATTCCGTACTACCGCATCGCGATGCGCGAATGCGCGCAGAAGCTCCATCGCGATCTCAAGCCCACCAGGATGTGGGGCTATGGCGCCAGCGTTCCCGGTCCGCTCATCGAGACTGCCAGTGGCAAACCGCTGCTGGTCGAATGGGTCAACGATCTGCCGGCGAAGCACTTCCTGCCGATCGACTACCGGCTGCATGGCGCGAAGGGGCAGCCCGACGTCAGAGCCGTCGTCCACGTTCATGGCGCGAAGGCGCCGCCCGAAAGCGATGGCTATCCCGAGGACTGGTACGTGCCGGGAAAATCGAAGACCTATCACTATCCAAACGATCAGCACGCCGCGATGCTCTGGTATCACGACCACGCGATGGGCATTAACCGGTTGAATATTTATGCCGGAATGTTCGGTCTGTACGTTATCCGCGACGAGTCGGAAGCCGCGCTGAATCTTCCCAGCGGCAAGTACGAAGTCCCGCTGGTTATCTGCGATCGGATGCTCGATGCGGGCGGCCAGCTCATCTACCCGGTGTCAGGCAAGCCCAACGCGCCGTGGATTCCCGAATTCTTCGGCAACTTGACCCTGGTGAACGGAAAAATCATGCCGTTCCTCGAGGTCGAGCCGCGCAAGTATCGCTTCCGCGTCCTCAACGCCTCGAACGCGCGCCACTTCATACTGTCGCTGTCGAACCAGGCGCACTTTCATCAGATAGGCAGCGACCAGGGACTGCTGTCTGCTCCGGTCGATCTCGCAAACCTGTTCATCGCGCCGGCCGAGCGCGCGGACCTGGTAATCGATTTCAAAGATCATCGCGGCGATCGCATCGTGCTCAACGACAGTGCCGTCCCGATTATGCAGTTTCGCGTCTCAGCCAACGCCTCGCCGGACTCGAGCGCGATGCCCGCAAAGCTCTCGCCGATTCGACGGACTCCCGAGTCTGAAGCCATTAAAACCCGCATGCTGACGCTCAACGAGTACGACAACGAGGTCGCCGAGCCCATCCTCATGCTGCTGAACGCCACTTACTGGCATCAGCCGGTGACCGAAAATCCCCTGCTCGACTCGACCGAGATTTGGAACCTGATCAACCTGACCGATGATGCGCACCCGATCCATCTTCACCTGGTGCGCTTTCAAATCCTTGACCGCCGCAAATTCGACAAGTTCGCCTACAACATCCACAAGATTCTCAGGTACACGGGGCCGGTCGTGCCACCCGATCCGAACGAGATGGGATGGAAAGACACGGTGCGCGCCGATCCCGCGATGGTCACGCGAATCATCGCGAAGTTCGAGGGCTATCCGGGCCGCTACGTATGGCACTGCCACAATCTTGATCACGAGGACAACGAGATGATGCGTCCGTACGAAGTCGTCACCGCGGCGTCGCAGCGGAATGCGGGTGTCGCGCCGCCATCAGCGCCGATGTGCATTGGCGGCCGCATCGCACAGCGCTGATCCGCCGATCATATTCCTGGAACATGACGGTCCTTACGTCAGGTCGTGCAAATCGCAAGAATGGAAACGATGCCAGAGTTTGATTTCGACCTTGCTGTCGTAGGCTCCGGACCCGCCGGCCATCATGCGGCCATCCAGGGCGCCAAGCTGCGCAAGCGCGTCATCATGATCGAACGCAAGCCGCTCCTCGGCGGCATCTGCGTCAACGTCGGCACGATTCCAAGCAAGACGATGCGCGAAGCCATCATGTACCTCTCGGGCTATCGTGAGCACGCAATCTACGGCGATTCTTACCGGGTCAAGGAAAAAATCACGTTCCAGGATCTGCTGGTGCGCGTCGATCCGGTCGTGCGCCACGAGATCGACGTCCTGCGCCATCAGCTCTTGCGCAACGGCGTCGAGTTGATGACCGCGCGCGCCAGCTTCGTCGATCCGCACGTCCTTCACCTCGAAGACAAAGCCAGCGGCCTGCAAAGAAAAGTTTCCGCCTCGACTATCGTGCTGGCCGTCGGCACTCATGCGGCGCGCGACAAGCGCACCCCGCTCGACGGCCACTGCATCTTTTCCAGCGACGACATGATGGAGCTCGACGAGCTTCCACGCACGCTCGCGGTCATCGGCGCGGGCGTTATCGGATGCGAATACGCGAGCATGTTCGCGGCGCTCGGCGTGCGCGTGACGCTGATCGATATGCGCCCGCGGCTGCTCGATTTCGTCGATGCGGAAATTGTCGAAAGCCTGATCTACCATCTGCGCGAACGGCGCGTGACGCTGCGCCTGGGTGAAGAAGTTTCGTCGATCGAGCTGATCCGCGAGAACGGTATGAACCGTGTCCGCACCCGCCTGGCCAGCGGCAAGGAGATCATCACCGACAAAGCCCTGTCCAGCACCGGCCGCGTCGGCGCCACCAGCGATCTGAACCTTGCCGCGGCGGGCATCGCCACCGACGCGCGCGGCCGTCTGCAAACCAACGCCGACTACCAGACTGCCGTCGATCACATTTATGCGGTCGGCGACGTAATCGGATTTCCCAGTCTCGCGTCCACTTCCAAGGAGCAGGGCCGCATCGCGGTATGCCGCGCGTTCAAGGTCCCGGCGCATCATGCGCCCGAATTGTTCCCCTACGGCATCTACACGATTCCCGAAATCTCGTTCGTCGGCGCCACCGAAGAGGCTTTGACCAGTAAAGGTGTCCCGTACGAAATCGGCAAAGCCGCCTACCGCGAAACCGCACGCGGCCATATCGTCGGCGACAGCAGCGGAGTCCTGAAGCTGCTGTTTCATCGCACGACGCGGGAGCTGCTCGGCGTCCATATCATCGGCGACGGCGCCGTCGAGCTGGTTCACATCGGCCAGGCCGTAATCTCGCTGAAGGGTACCATCGACTATTTCGTCAATACCGTTTTCAACTATCCAACTCTCGCCGAATGCTACAAGAACGCAGCGCTGGACGGCATCAATCGCCTCAACGCCTGACCGCAGCTTGTAGCTAAGCCACTAACCTGACATCGATAATTTCGTTGAGCGAAAGATCCGCCGAGGTGGACCTATGCTGGCGACTGCAAAACGATTCCTTCAGGAAGTATTCAGCGACTTCTCCAAAGACGAATGCCCGTCGATGGCGGCGGCGCTGGCATACGCGACGCTGTTCTCGCTGCCCTCATTGCTGCTGATCGTTATCTACATCGTGGGCCTCGTGCTGGGTCCGCAAGCTGCGAACGGCCAGATCGAATCGAGGCTGAGCGGCGCGATGGGCCCGCTGGCGGCAGCGCAAATCCAGACCATGGTGAGCAACGTGGCTCAGAACACGGCCGGCGGATTGCTCGCGACCGCGCTCGGATTTGTAGGCCTGATAGTTTCCGCGACCAGCGTGCTGCTGCAACTGCAGCAGTGCCTCAACAAGGCGTGGAAGGTGAAGGTGGTCGGCTCGGGCATAAAAAACTTCGCGATGAACCGCCTGCGCTCGATTTTCCTCCTGATAGGAGCCGGGATTCTCGCGATGGTCTCGGTGGCGGCCAGCTCCGCGATTTCGGCGCTTGCCAGGATGATACCTTTCCCCGGTGCGGCGCACGCCGGCGAGATGGCTGCCTCATTGATCATGTTTACGCTGGTATTCGCGGCGATTCTGAAGGTAATGCCCGACGTCCACCTGCGTTGGAGCGACGTCTGGGTCGGCGGCGTGTTCATCGCGGTGTTATTCGTAGTCGGGAAATTTCTGATCGGGATTTACCTGGGGCACGCGAGCAAGGTCAGCGCCTACGGAGCCGCCGGATCGCTGGCCGTAATCCTCCTATGGACCTACTACTCCGCGCTGATCTTTCTCCTAGGTGTCGAATTCACCCAGGTCTGGGTCCGCTTCCAGGGCCAGCAAGTCTCCCCAAAAACCGGCGCCGT
>JBEKLS010000146.1:0-16694 GCA_050010075.1 Binatus sp. (SeqCode)
ACGCGCTGGGACGCCCGGAGGATACGGCGCGTAGGCATCGGTCTGCTTAAAGCCGTTACGGGCGGCGGTCGGCGAGGTACCGGGCCGGCTTCGTCATCGTGTGCTCTCTTACGCCTCATCGGCCATGGTTGCTCTTGATGTGATCCGCATCCTAGCCTTTCCCGTTGTCGGGAATGGGACTGATGTGGGGACAATCGAGCCGCACAAGTGCGTCTCACCTCAGAGCAAGCAGGAATCCGCAGTAGCTGAGCGAATTATGAACAATGGAAATTGAGCAGTCCGCTTCACGCGATGAGAGCGTCGACGAGAGCAGTCCGCCCGGATCCGGTAGCGGCTCGAAGATGCAATGGGAGGTGCTTGCCTATTTCGCCGTCTTGAACATCGCGATCGGGTTGGGTTCGCCGCTGGGAATCGCGGCGATACCTCTCAGCTATTTTCTCAAAGACGGCCTTCATCTTTCACCGGTGCGGCTCGCCGTCTTTCTCGCGATTGCAACACTGCCCGTCTGCTTCGGATTCGTGTTCGGCTTTGTCAGGGACCGATGGAGAAGCGCGCGATGGGGTGATCGGCAGTACCTGCTGGTCTGCGCGCTGGCCGCCGTCGGGATGTATCTATGGCTGGCCGCCTCGTCAATTGACTACTACAAGCTGCTATCGCTCGTGCTCATCGTCGTCACTGTCTACGTGATGATCTTCGCAGCGGCGCAAGCCCTCATGACCGGTGTGGCGCAGGCGCATGGGATGACGGGGCGGCTCAGTGTGGTCTTTGGATTCGGCTATTTCACGCCGGCTGTTCTTTCGGCGCTGGCCGGCGGATGGCTGGTCGCGCATGTGTCCGTGCGCGGCACCTTTCTTATCGCGGCGGGCGTGACGCTGGTGATCGCGTTGCAGTCTTTCTGGCGACTCGAGGCCGCGAGCGATTTCGAGAGTCTGCTGGGGCGGGGCGAAGACGGATTCGCAGCGCTGCGACGCCTGTTCAGGCATCGACCGATATGGCCGGCTGCTGCGATTTTCTTCCTGTGGAACTTCAGTCCGGGATGGGGCACGCCGATGTTCTATCACCTGACGGAGCACGTGCGGATTTCCAGCGAACTGTTCGGCACCTTCACTGCGCTGCAATCATTGTTCTTCCTGCCGACGACGTTGCTCTACGGCGTACTATGCGTGCGCGCGCCACTTTCGCGCCTGCTGTGGTGGGGAACGATAGTCGCGATCCTGCAAGGGCCGATCATGTTCCTCGCGCAGGGACCGGTCAGCACAATAGTGGTCGCCGTCCTCTATGGACTGTCGGGCGGATTCGCGACCGCCGCCTATCTCGATCTGATCATGCGCTCGTGTCCAAAGGGCCTGGAAGGGACCGCGATGATGGTGGCGCAGACGTCGGCCTTCGCACTAGCCGGCAGTTCCGGCAACCTGCTGGGGAGCTGGATATACTCAAAAGGCGGCTTCGCCTGGGCGGTGATAATCACAACGCTGGCAACGGCGCTGATAGTACCGGTGCTGCGCGCAGTGCCGCCAGAGCTAACGGCAACAAAGGACGGCGAAGTTATCGAGTAGCGTCGCCTTCAATGTCTGACGAATCCGAATCCTGGCCCCTCCTTGTCCAAGGAGAGGTCGGCGAAAGCCGCGCAGCGGTGTCGCCGGGAGAGGTGCAGCGCCCGACGAACCAACGACGCCGACTCATTTATTCACAATTGCCAGACACCGGGGCCGCCGTCAGATAGCAGCACGACTTTCTGTCTTGCTGCAAAGGAAAAGTGGGCGTACGCGCGGCGGCCAGCGTCCCACCTCTCCCGTCGCGCTCCTTCGGCGCGCGCCGACCTCTCCTCGGACAAGGAGAGGTTAGGATCACGATCGGCGCCGCCTTCCTTAGGTTCCCGGCCTAATCGTCCGACGAATCGGGGGCGTTGGGATTTGCCGCATGCCTTAATGCTTTGCGCACGCGCTCTCGCAGCGTGTCGTTCGCTTCGATTTTCCCCTCGAGATCCCTGAACTGCGCCACGGTGAGGCCTTGCTTCGAGGCGGCCTGCTCGACCGTCAGGTTGTGGTCTTTCTGCATCGACTCGTAAACGCTGATGTACTTGTCGACCTGGCTGGTGGGGACATCCTTGTCGTCCTCTTCATCGGAATCGTCCTGTGCCAGCGGCCCGTGAGAGTTCGCAGAAAGTTGAACTGCCGACCTGACCGGCGCCGACCATGCGCGCGCGACCGGCAGCATCCCGATAGCGCCGCAAATGATTATTATCGCCAGAAACGCGCGCGTGCCCGTAAAGGGCCCGTTAATTTGATGCACTTTGAATAGCCTCCGCCAGGGTTCCAGCTCCCGTGCAAAGTTCATCCTTGCACGCCACGCGAAGTTCATAAAGATACTCCATTGATCCAAAGTGCTATTGCATCGCATGGCGCGATGTTTAGATTCAGAACGGTCCCAGTGACCGCCGGTGCGGCGGTGTGCCGGGCGGTAGCAACAACGAGACGAGATAAACGACACGGAGATTTATTTAAATGCCAGCCAAAACGGTTGAGCTGCACGAGAGAGCGCGAGTCGGAATCGTAAAGGGCGCGACGCTGGTGGCGGAAGCCGCGCGCGTAACTTTGGGCCCCAAGGGCCGCAACGTGATGATTCAGAAGAGCTTCGGCGCGCCGACCATCACCAAGGACGGCGTGACGGTGGTCAAGGAAATCGAACTCGAAAACCGCTTCGAGAACATGGGCGCAAAGCTGATTCGCGAGGTCGCGCAGAAAACCTCGGACGTCGCTGGCGACGGCACTACCACCGCGACAGTGCTGGCCGGCGCTATCGTGCGCGAGGGCATCAAGCTGCTGGCGGCGGGATTCCCCCCGATGGAATTGCGGCGCGGAATCGAGGCCGCGGTCGTCAAGGCGGTCGCGACTATCAAGGAGATGGCGCGGCCGGTGAAGGAACGCGATCGCCTCGAGCAGGTCGCGACGATATCGGCCAACGGCGACAAGTCGATTGGCAAAATCGTTGCCGACGCGATGGACAAGGTCGGCAAGGAAGGCGTGATAACCGTCGAAGAGGCGCGCGGGCTGGACACGGTGCTCGACCTGGTCGAAGGCATGCGCTTCGATCGCGGCTACCTGTCGCCGTATTTCGTTACCAACCCCGATAAGCTGACGGTCGAGCTCGACGAGCCGCTCATCCTGTTCCATGAGAAGAAGCTTTCGAACCTGCGCGAAATACTGCCGCTGCTCGAGAGCATCGTGCAGGCCGGCCGCCCGCTCCTGATACTCGCGGAAGACGTCGAGAGCGAGGCGCTGGCGGTGCTGGTCGTGAACAAGCTGCGCGGCACGATGAAAGTGGCGGCGGTGAAGGCGCCGGGCTTTGGCGATCGACGCAAGGAAATGCTGCAGGACATGGCGATCCTGACCGGCGGCACTCTGATCGCCGAGGAACTTGGCGCCAAGATCGAGAACATCGAGATCGGCGCTCTCGGCAAATGCAAGAAAGTTCTGATCGACAAGGACAACACGACCATAGTCGGCGGCGCAGGCAAGAAATCGGAAATCCAGGGACGAATCGAATTGATCCGCCGCCAGATCGAGGAAACCACCTCCGACTACGATCGCGAGAAGCTGCAGGAGCGGCTCGCCAAGCTCACCGGCGGCGTCGCCGTGATCAAGGTCGGTGCTGCAACCGAAGTCGAGCTGAAGGAAAAGAAGGCGCGTGTCGACGACGCCGTCCATGCGCTCCGCGCCGCCGTTGAGGAAGGAATCGTGCCGGGCGGCGGCGTGGCGCTGGTGCGCGCGATCGCGGCGGTGAAATCGCTGAAGCTCAGTGAAGACCGCAAGGCCGGCGCGGGGATCGTCGCGGCGGCGATGTCCGAACCGCTGAAACAGATAGCGCGCAACGCCGGTCATGAACCCGAAATCGTGCTCAACGCGGTGCTCGAAGGCAAAGGTGATTTCGGTTTCAATGCGGGCACGGAAGTTTACGAAGATCTCGTCAAAGCGGGCGTGCTCGATCCTGCCAAGGTGGTGAGGTCGGCGCTCGAGAACGCAGCGAGTGCGGCCTCGATGATGCTCACGACGGAAGCCGCAGTAGCCGAAGCGCCGAAGAAGCCCGCGCCGCCGATGGGTATGCCGGGCGGCGGCGGTGGAATGGGCGGTATGGGCGGAGGCATGGGCGGAATGGGTGGCATGGACGACTTCGGCGGCGACGACTTCTAAGTCGGGCCGCATTTTCGTTCGATTTTATAGCTGCGTAACGGTTCTGAAGGGGACGAAAAGAGCATTTAGGCGGGAACCATCGGCGGAGTGTTCAAATAGTCGCTTTGGCATCGTCAAGATAGTTAGATCGTAAACTGCCAGGAGTAGCTATTCACAACTGTAGCCATCGCGAGAAGATTAGTATTGAGACCAAATACCCCACTGCGAGTGGGCTTAAATGGAATGGAAATGACTGGTTTACGGCTGACCGTCAGTCGCAATTCACAAAGCGTCCCCGGGAAGACCTATGGTGCAGATAGTCAGTCGCAGCAGCGTGTTCCGCACACCGCTAACGCGGATAAGACTTGCAGGGACGGGGAGTTTGTGAGACAAATTTAATGTCTTAATGCAGGAGCCCGTAGAACTACTTAGTGATACTCCTGCGCATTCCTGAGGAGGAAAAAATGGAAGGGTTAATGAGAAAGGGTTCAAAACTGATCGGTCTTGCCGGGGCTGTGTTGGCCCTTTCGTTGCTCGCGGGATGCTCGTCGAACGAGCCGGATCCAGCACAGCGCGCCGTCAACGCGGCGAATCAGGCTGATCAGGCTGCGGCTCGCGCGGACGCGGCGGCGCAGAAGTCAGCAGCAGCGGCGGCACAGGCTCAGGCGGCGGCGAGCCGCGTAGAGCAGGCGGCCAGCGATGCGAAGGCGGCTGCGGATCGCGCAGAAGCTATCGCCTCGAAGACGATTTCGGAGCATCACGAAGCGCGTCACTACCGTCGCCATCGCGCAGCGGCAGCAGCAGCGCCGGCTCCTGATGCGGGCGCAGCGCCGGCAGATAGCGGGGCTCCAGCACCGGCTCCTGCAACTCCGTAATTTCGCACAGGCTCGATAACGACGAGGGCGGTTGCGTCAGCAGCCGCCCTCGTTTGACTTTATCGCTCCGCCGTCCCCGTCACTCAGCCGCGGCCTGAAAGGTGACTACCACTTTCAGCGCCTCGGGCTTCTGCGCCGTCGCGAACGCCTCGGTAATCTGTTCCAGCGGAAAACTGTGGGTTACCAGTTCGGCGGCGTTGATAACGCCTCGCTCGACCAGCGACAACGCCTCGCGCGTTTCGTCCGGTCCGCATGAATAGCTCGGCACGAGCCGGGTCTCGTTAAAGTAGAGATCGTAAGGCTTGATCGTCAGTTCGTCGTCGGGCGGCGTCGAGGTGAACTGAACGACGGTCGCACCCTTGCCGGCGGCGGCAATGCCGGTCGCGATCGCCCTCGGAGTGCCGGGCCCGACGATCACCACGTCGGCCATCGCGCCGTTGGTGATTTCGCGCATCTGCTCGACCAGGTTGTCGCCTTCGACGACGATTGCGCGATCCGCGCCGAGCTCAAGCGAGCGCTTAGCTCGCGAAGGGAACAGGTCAGCGCCGATTATCGTCCCGGCGCCGAGTTCGCGCGCCAGCTTCACGTGCATCATGCCCATGATGCCGAGACCGATGATCAGAATCGACTCGCCCGCCTTACGCAGGCGGCCGGCTCGATCAGCACGCCGTCGGCGTCGGTAACCGAGTCGGGGAGCCGCAGCGTATCGCGCTGATTGGCGGCGCTCACCAGAAAAAATTCCGCCATCCCGCCGGGCACGATGTTGGTCGCGCGCCAGGTCGCGCACTGCACATACTCACCGCGCCGGCACGCGGCGCATTGGAAACACGGCGCATGATGATGCACGAAAACGCGGTCGCCGCGTTTGAATTCGCGCACGGCGGCGCCGGCCTGCTCGACGATACCGACCGGCTCGTGGCCCAGCACCAGTGGCGCCTTGCGCTTGATGTACCAGGGCATGATGTCGCCCGAGCAGATGCCGCACGCGCTGGCGCGAATCAGGATGTCGCCCTCGCCAACCACCGGCCGGGCGCTTTCCTCGACCCGGATGTCGCCGAAATCATAAAGCCGAGCTACCTGCATAAAGTTACCGCCATGTTAGAATCGCATCATGCCACGGCCGAAATGTCCTCCGATAGCTGCCGACATAATCACCGAGATCGGCGACAAAGTAGTTTTGATCGAGCGCAGGAATTTTCCGTTGGGATGGGCGATTCCCGGCGGCTTCGTCGATTTTGGCGAGACCGTCGAACAGGCGGCGGTGCGCGAGGCGCGCGAGGAGATCTCGCTCGAAGTCGAGTTGCGCGCGATCCTCGGCGTGTACTCGCGGCCCGATCGGGATCCGCGCGGACAGACGATCACGGTGGTGTATGTCGCGCGCGCGTCGGGGACGCCGCGCGGCGCCGACGATGCGAAGAACGCCACGCTGTTCGACCCGCGCAATCCGCCGGCTCCGCTCGCGTTCGATCACGCGGAGATTCTCGCCGACTATGTGCGATGGATCGACACCGGTGAATTCCCGGCTCCGTGGCGCAAGCACTGACGATCGATATCGCCGCTAGCGCTTGAGCTTGGCGACGGCGCGCTCGATGCGATCGAATGCCTCGTTCAGATTCTTGGTCGAAGTGGCGTACGAAAGCCGAACGTGATTCGGCGCGCCGAAGTCGTTGCCGCCCACCAGCGAGACGTGCGCCTCGTCGAGCAGGAACGCTGCGAGCGTGTCGCCGTCGGTGATTTGCTGGTCGCCGAACCGGCTGCCGATCAATTCCGACACATTTGGAAAAGCGTAAAACGCGCCTTGCGGAACGTTGGGCAAGCGGAAGCCCGGGATTCGCCGCACGCGTTCGACCACCAACGCGTTGCGCTCGCGGAACGCCTCGAGCATCGGCTTGAGCGCGTCCTGCGGACCGGTCAGCGCCTCGATGGCGGCGGCCTGCGTGATGGAATTGGGATTACCGCTGTTCTGGCTCTGCAAGCGGCCCGCAGCCGCGATTGCTTCCTTCGGTCCGGCCGCAAATCCGATGCGCCATCCGGTCATCGCGTAAGTCTTCGACAGCGAGTTGAAGACGATGCCGTGCGGCTTGAGTCGCGGCTCGATATGGAACAAGTGCGGCGCGAATTCTCCGTAAGCGATGTGCTCGTAAACGTCGTCGGACATCACCCAGATGTCGGTGTCGACCAGCACGCGCGCGATCGCGCTGAGCTGCTCGGGTCCGTAAACGGCGCCGGTCGGGTTCGACGGCGAGTTGAGCATGATGCCGCGGGTGCGCGGCGTGATCGCGCGGCGCAAAGCCTCGGGCTCGAGCATGAAGCCGGATTGTTCCGAGCACGGCACGAACTTCGGCTCGGCGCCCGACAGCGAGACCATCGCGGCGAAGCTGACCCACGCCGGCGTCGGGATGATCACCTCGTCGCCTTCGTCGAACAGCGCGGCGATCACGTTGGCTTCCGCCTGCTTGCATCCCGCCGACGCGATTATCTCGCCCGGCTCGTAGTCGAGGTTGTTGTCGCGCTTGAGCTTGAGCTTGATCGCATTCTTGAGCGCCGCAGTTCCGCCCACCGCCGTGTACTTGGTCTGTCCCGCGTCGAGCGCCTTGACGGCGGCCCGCTTGATGCTCTCAGGCGTGTCGAAGTCGGGCTCGCCAGCGGCCAGCGAGATGACGTCGATTCCAGCGAGCTTCATTTCGGTGGCGCGCGCGTCGGCGGCGAGCGTGGCGGACGGTTTGATAGCGGCAATTCGGCGATTGAGCTTCAGCATTGGTTAATCCAGATCTCTAATGATCGGTGCGGTGGCGCGAACGAGGACAGATTGTAGCTGTCGCGGCGTTTCGAAAAAACCGGCTAGCCGACTTTGAGCTTCGCGCGCAGGCGCTCGATCACTAGCACGTTTGATATCTACCGAAATAACCGGGAGACCGTCCATCATACAGGCCCGCATCCAAATCAAGGGCGCTGCCGTTGCGTCGAAATATCCGGAAAGTTTTCCGTCATATAGAGCCTTTAGAGCGACGCGGCCCGATTCGGCGGGATTCTCCGGAGGTAATCAATGCTACCAGGGAGGTCTCGAATCAGCCTGAGCAGGATATCCATCGCGGCTGTTTGAACGTTCCGTCCCGATTCCCAACGAGAGACCGTGTTCGCGCCAAGATGCAGCAATCCGGCCAACTCAGCTTGCGCCAGATCGAACCGTTCCCGAATTGCGCGGATCTCATCCGCGGAAAGCAAGGCATGCTTCTTTCGGTAAATTGCGACGGCGTCTTCGTGCAGCCTCTTCGCGTCCTGGAACCGGAGAACGACCTCACCGCATTTCGGGCAACTCAAATGAAGCGCGGAAGGCACCGAAATCTCCTCCCCGTTCACCGGCAAGCGAAGTGTCCCCCGTTTCTCAATCATCTTCGTTCCGCATGACGGACACCCGTCGTCCGGCACGTGAATAGCGCGCCGTAATGGAATCTTCGATTTAGCTATTTTTTTCATTCGAGCTCTTCCTCATCTTCGTGGAACGAAATCAATACGCAGTTCGCCCGCACGGCGACCTTCACGTACAAGAGGGTTCCAGCAAACCCAGGTTTGAAAACGTACAGCCATTCACCGGTCACCACAGACCTCTGCCGTTCCACAAAATCGGCAGCGGTAAGTTCGGCGAGAACCTCGCACGCGTCATCTTGATCTAAGTCAAGTGCGACCAATTCGCGGAGCGCCTTCAGAGTGAACGCGACGTTCCGCTCGGCCGCGAGTTCCGTGATTCGCTTGAGCGCCCTTGGCAGCCACGGTGTCGCCATTCGAAGAAGTCGACAACCTTTTGGTTAATTATGCATATGATGAATGGAACAGATCAAGGCTGTGTACTCGCTATTCCCCGCAGGAACTCCAAGGAGATAGTCCACCGCTTCATCGCGGTCGTGGTCGAAGGCGCGTTTGAAAGGAACAGTTAGCCGACTTTGAGTTTTGCGCGCAGGCGCTCGATGACCAGCTCCGGGACCAGCTCCGGGAGGCGCTTGCCGTAGCCGGCGACTTCCTTGATCAGGTGCGACGAGCTGAAGAACAGGCGGGGATTGGAGAACATGAAAACCGTCTCGACGTTCGGGCTCATCGTCTTGTTCATCTGCGCCATCTGCAGCTCGTAATCGAAATCGGTCACGGCGCGCAGCGAGCGAATCAAAACCTTGGCGCCGATTCGTTCCGCGTAATCGACCGACAGGCCGCTGAACTTGTCGACCCGCGCGCGCGGCTCGAGGTCGCGGATGACCTCGCGGATTATTTCGACGCGCTCGTCGCCGGAAAACAAGGCCGCATCCTTGTGCGGATTGTAGGTGACGGCGACGATCACCTCGTCGAAAATCGCGACGCTGCGGCGGATGACGTCGACGTGGCCGTTGTGGATTGGGTCGAAGCTGCCGGGGTAAACCGCGATCAAGGGGGAACGCTCTTTGCCTTTTGTCATTTCCTTTGGGCCATCATTCTGCACTCGGCGCCGGATTGGGTCGCCGGTAAAAGGCGATCCGGTGGTCGCCGAGGGTTGCTACAAACGCGCGCTCATGGGCTGTGGGAGCGGGCGGCGCCGCGGGCGCGCGTTTCGATTGTTCCACCACTATCCAGCCGCCGGGCGCGACCAGCTCGAATTCGCCAAGCAGCGCCAGCACGTCGGCGCTCATGTCGTCCTTGAACGGCGCGTCGACGAAAACCAGGTCGAACGACTCGTGCGAGCGTCCCATCTCGCCGAGGGCGCGATGCACGTCGGAGACGACGACGCGGGCGCGATCGGAAAGATCGAGCTGTGCAAGGTTCGCGCGAATCGCTGACGCCGCGTCGCGCGAGGAATCCACAAAGGTCGCGTGCGCGGCGCCGCGCGAGAGCGACTCGATCCCGAGCGAACCGCTGCCGGCGAAAATGTCGAGCACCCGCACGCCGTCGAGATCCATCCGCACCGCGAGCCGCGAAAAAATCGACTCGCGCGCCCGTGCCGAGGTCGGCCGGGTGAGCAAGCCGCGCGGCGCCTTGAGCCGCCGGCCGTGAGCGTGTCCCGCAATAATTCGCATCGCGTGAGTATTTTCGAGGGCTCGGTCAATCGAATCAACCAGCGGGTTTCAATCCGAACGCGTTTGAGCCCTCTCAATCAAAACGGCTAACGCCTCTTGCCTCGAACTCGCGGACGATAGATAACCCGTTCTAACCGGCCCTGCAAGTTCGCGGGCCGCTCGAAATGTCGAGCTTGCGGCTCTGGCGGAATGACGAAATTTTCGCTACCAATCATTAGAATTCCCGAACTCAAGAACTCCGACGTTGAAGGCCCTGTAATACTTCTGCCATGCCTGAAACCGATCAACCCAAATTTTCCGACGCGGCGCTCGACGAGTACCGCCAAATGCTCGGCCGCTATCCGACGCGGCAGGCCGCGCTGCTGCCGACGCTGTGGATTGCGCAGCGCGAGTTCGGATGGCTCAGCGACGCGACCCAGGATTACGTCGCGCGCCTGATGGAATTGCCGCCCGCGCACGTGCGCGCCGTGGTCTCGTTCTACACGATGTTCCATCGCAAGCCGGTCGGGCGCTACCTGCTCGACGTGTGCACCAATCTGTCGTGCAAGCTGCGCGGCGCCGACAAAATTGTGGACTGCATCCGGCGCAAATTGAAAATCGAGATAGGCGAGACCACGCCCGACGGCAAGTTCACGCTGGACTCGGCCGAATGCCTGGCGTCATGCGGGACCGCGCCGATGCTCCAGCTCAATCAGGACGCGTTCATCGAAAATCTCACTGAAGAAAGCACCCTCAAACTAATCGACGAGCTTGCCGCCCGTGACCATTGAACTAATTGCCGGCGCGATCAAAGCGATCCTGATGATCGTGCTCGGGTTGAACCTGTCGCTGTTCCTGCTCTACTTCGAGCGCAAGGGTAGCGCGCTAATCCAGGACCGAATCGGATCGAATCGCGTCACTATCACCGGCCTCGGTAAGCGCATGGGGATGCCGAACCTCGGCATCATCAACACCACCATCGCCGACCCGGTGAAAATGTTCACCAAGGAAGATTTCGTGCCGGCCGGCGCGGACAAATTCCTGCACACGCTGGCGCCGTTCCTCGCGCTGTTCCCGGTGATGATCACGTTCGTCGTGATCCCGTTCGGCGACCAGATTTTGATTCACGGCCATCGCATCGGGCTCGAGGCCGCCAACCTCAACGCCGGCGCGCTCTATCTGCTCGCGACGATTGGGCTTGGCGTGTACGGCGTCGCGCTCGCGGGATGGTCGTCGAACAATCGATGGGCGCTGCTCGGCGGGATTCGCGCGACGGCGCAGATGATCTCCTACGAGCTGGCGATGGGACTCGCGATCGTGTCGGTCATCATGACGTTCGGCACGCTGAACCTGCAGGAAATCGTGCGCGGGCAGGGCGGCGTGTGGTTTGGATTTTTACCGCGCTGGGGAATTTTCGTGCAGCCGCTCGCCTTCATTCTGTTGCTGGTCGCGGGCGCGGCGGAATCCAAGCGCATCCCGTTCGACCTGCCCGAGAGCGATTCGGAATTGATCCAGGGTTATTTCACCGAATATTCCGGCGGCAAGCAGGCGGTCTTCATGCTCACCGACTTCGCCGAGCAGGCGCTGGTCGCGATGCTGCTGACGACGTTCTTCCTCGGCGGCTGGCAGGTGCCGTGGCTGATGCGCGACGGCTTTCATCTGCCGGGCGGCGCATTTCTCGCGGTACCCGCGCTCGTCGTTTCGATCCTCGGCGTGATCGCGTTCCTCGTCAAAGTCGTCGCGCTGTGCATCTTTCTCGGCCTGGTGCGATGGACGCTGCCGCGCTTTCGCTACGATCAGTTGATGCGTCTCGGATGGAAAGGACTGGTGCCGCTCGGACTGTTCAACGTGTTGCTGACCGCATTCGTGGTGGTGGCGACCGGGAGAGTCCAGTGATGCCGCCGTTCCTGTACATCTTTCTCGGCGCGCTGGCGGTCGTCTCGGCGCTCGGCGTGATCATGCAGCGCAACCCGATTCATTCGCTGCTCGCCTTGATCGGAACGCTGATGACCGTCGCCATTCTTTTTATTGGCGAGGACGCGGTCGTGGTCGGCTTTCTGCAAATCATCGTCTATGCGGGCGCGATCATGATTCTGTTCCTGTTCGTGATCTGGCTGTTGAATCTTCAAGTCGAAGCCGGTCCGACCGGTCACCTGGCGCTCAAGTTCTTCGGTTCAATCGGCGCTGCTCTGTTGGTTACCGAACTGTGCCTCATCCTCGCGCCGCCGCATCTGCTGGTGAAGTTCACGCACGAACCCACCGGTTATGGCTCGCTCGCGAGCCTGGCCGGCAAGTTGTTCACAGACTACCTGGTCGCGTTCGAGGTGACCTCGATACTGTTGCTGGCAGCCGTGGTCGGTTCGGTCGCGCTCGCGCGCCGTCTGCCGGTCGTTGTCGAGGAGCAGCAACCGCGCGTCGTGGAGAAGATCGCATCATGATTCCGCTCACCTACATGATGTCGCTGAGCGCGATCATCTTCGCCATCGGCGTCGCGGGCGTGATCATCCGCCGCAACATTCTCGTGATGTACATGTCGATCGAGCTGATGCTCAACGCGGTAAATCTCGCCTTCATCGCGATCGGCAGCCGGCTCGGCTCGATGGACGGGCAGGTGATCGTGTTTTTCGTGATGACGGTCGCGGCGGCCGAAGCGGCGGTCGGTCTCGGCATCATCATTTCGGTTTTCCGCAATCGTGAAACCATGCACGCCGACGACTTGACCCTGATGAGATGGTGACGAACACCCTATGACAGTTGAGTTTCCAGCACTCGCGCTAATCCTGCTGTTCCCGGCGCTCGGCGTCGTGTTCAACCTGTTCTTCGGCGCCAGGTCGGGACGCGGCGCGGTCAACGTCGTGGGACCGGGCGTGATGTTCGCCGCGTTCGGCGTTGCGACCTGGGCATTTTTGACGCTGCTCAGGATGCCGCCGGGCGGCGCGCTCGCCATGCACCTGTGGGGATGGATCGAGGCTGGACCCTTCCACGCCGACCTGGGCCTGCGCGTCGATGCGCTATCGGGCGTGATGGTGATGATAGTCACTGGGGTCGGCGCACTAATCCACCTTTACTCAGTTGGATACATGGCGCACGACGAAGACTTTGCGCGCTTCTTTACCTACATGAACCTGTTCGCACTATCGATGTTGATACTCATTCTGGCGGACAACTTGCTAATGATGTTCGTCGGATGGGAAGGCGTCGGACTGTGTAGCTACTTGCTAATCGCATTCTGGTACACCAATCCTCAGTTCGCCTATAACGGCCGCAAGGCATTCGTCGTCAACCGAATCGGTGACGCGGGTTTTCTGCTCGGAATGTTTATGATCGTCGCGACGCTCGGCGCGCACGGCGTCTGGACCCTCAACTTCATCGAGCTTCGCAACAATGCGTCCCTGCTCGGCGGAGCCGGCGCGACCGCGGCCTGCTTCCTGCTCTTCATCGGCGCGACCGGTAAATCGGCGCAGATTCCGCTCTACGTCTGGCTGCCCGACGCGATGGTCGGGCCGACTCCGGTCAGCGCGCTGATTCACGCGGCGACGATGGTCACCGCCGGCGTGTACATGATCGCGCGCCTCGGATTCATGTTCACGATGGCGCCCAGCACGCTCGACCTGGTTGCGACGATCGGCGCCATGACCGCGCTGTTCGCCGCCAGCATCGCGATCGTCCAGCCGGACATCAAGAAAGTGCTCGCCTACTCGACCATCAGCCAGCTCGGCTACATGTTTCTCGGAGTCGGCTCGGGCGCGTACGCGTCGGGCATCTTCCACGTGATGACGCACGCGTTTTTCAAGGGCCTGCTGTTCCTGTGCGCCGGCTCGGTGATGCACGCGCTCGGCGGCGAGCAGGACATGAACAAGATGGGCGGTCTCCGCCGCAAGATCCCGATCACGTTCTGGACGATGTTCATCGCGACGCTTGCGATCGCCGCGATATTTCCGTTCTCCGGTTACTTCTCGAAGGATCTGATTCTCGATTCCGCGTATGAGTCGGGACACTTCTGGCTCTGGCTCATCGGTGTGTTCACCGCCGGGCTCACGTCGTTCTATATGTTCCGGCTGATCTTCATGACGTTCTTCGGCGAGTCGCGGGTCGATCCTGATAAAGAGCATCACATCCACGAATCGCCGGCCGTAATGACTATTCCGCTGATCGTACTGGCTATTCTGGCGACGGTTGGCGGGTGGGTGAACATTCCTGACCAATTGCTTTGGGGAGACACGTTCGTAAGATTCCTCGCGCCCGCGGTCGGTAATTTCAAACCAGTGATTGAGGCGAGCTCGTTTGATCTCTCCCTACTCGCATTAGCCGCCTCGCTTATCGGAGCTGTACTCGCCTGGATATTGTACATCCAATTGCCGGGCATCCCGTTTTTGCTCGCGTGGCGGCTGAAACCTGCATACGACTTGCTACTCAACAAGTACTACATCGATGAACTATATAACTTCATCGTCACGCGTCCGCTTTTCTGGGTATCGAGCAACGTGCTCAACCAGGCGATCGACGGCTACGTGATCGACGGCGCCGCCGACGGCGCCGGACTTGCCGTTCAGACTTCCGGCCAGGTCGCGCGGCGCGCCGAGACCGGCAACGTCCAGCACTACGCGTTGGTTTACCTGCTCGGCGCGTTGGGGGTCGTGGGTTACTACCTTTTCCTGGTGACGGGCCGATGAACGGCGGTTTGCTCACGGCTCTGATTTTCCTGCCGCTGGTCGGCGCGCTCTTCATTCTGATGCAGAGCGAGGAGCGTGCGATCTGGAACTCGGCGTTCATCTTCTCGCTGCTTCCGCTCGCGCTTAGCTTCTATGTATTGTACGAGTTCAATCCGCAGCTCGCGGATTACCAATTCGCCGAACAATACGACTGGATACCCGCTTTCGGCATTACGTACCATATTGGTATTGACGGCATTAGCCTGTTTCTGGTTCTTCTGACTACTATCCTGATTACCCTGTCGATCCTTTACTCGGGCGGCGGCGATATCGAAGAGCGCCCGCGCGAGTTCTGCTTCTTCATGCTGGTGCTCGAGACCGGGCTGCTCGGTACGCTGCTTTCGGTCGATTTGTTCCTGTTCTACATGTTCTGGGAAGTGATGCTGATTCCGATGTACTTCCTGATCGGCATTTGGGGACATGGCCGCAAGATTTACGCCGCCATCAAGTTCGTGTTGTTCACGATGGTTGGATCGTTTCTCATGCTGATCGCGATTCTGTACCTGGTGTACCAGGCGCACGTGCATTTCAACCGCACCAGCTTCGATTTGCCGCTGCTCTACCAGGTGCCGCTTACTGTGAATGAAGCCCGCTGGCTGTTCGCGGCGTTCGCGCTGGCGTTCGCGATCAAGGTTCCGATGTGGCCGGTGCATACCTGGCTGCCGGACGCTCACACCAACGCGCCCACGGCGGGCTCGGTGATCCTCGCGGGCGTGATGCTCAAGATGGGCACCTACGGCTTTCTGCGTTTCGCAATTCCGCTGTTTCCCGCCGTCGCGGTCGAGGCGATTCCGCTGTTCATGGCGCTGGCCATAATCGGGATCATCTACGGCGCGCTGGTCGCCATGGTGCAGCCCGACCTCAAGCGCGTGATTGCCTATTCGTCGGTTAGTCACCTGGGTTTCGTGATGCTCGGGATTTTCGCGCTCAACCCCGTGGGCATCGATGGCGCGATTTACCAGATGCTCAGTCACGGCATTTCAACCGGCGGACTGTTCCTGCTGATCGGGATGCTCTACATGCGCCGCCACACGCGTGAGATTTCAGAGTTCGGCGGTCTTTGGAAGAGCGTGCCGGTTTACGCCGCGATCTTCATGGTCGTGATGCTTTCGTCGATGGGACTGCCGGGACTCAACGGCTTCGTCGGCGAGTTCCTAATCATGCTCGGCTCGTTCATCCGACTCCGGCTGGCCACCGTTTTCGCCGTCGTCGGCGTGATCCTGGGTGCGCTCTACCTGCTGTGGACCTACGAGCGCGTGATGTTCGGGCCGATCACCAAGGCGGTGAACGAGACGATCAGCGATCTGACCGGCCGCGAGATTGCCGTGATGGTGCCGCTGATCGCGCTGATGCTGTTCATGGGACTTTTCCCGCGTCCGCTGATCAGCCGCATCGAGCCGTCAGTGACCGCGATGCTCGCGAGAGCAAATTTCGCGCAGGCGCATCTGGAGCCTGAACGGCGACCGAATCGAATAGCTGCTCTTCCGAGTCGAATAGCTACTCTTGCACCATTAACTCGCGAACCTGTGATAGCGGCGGCCGCGCGATGAGTCCCTTCAATCTCGCCGCGATCAACTTCGTCTGGCTGCCGATCCTGCCGATGGTCGTCGTGGCTATAGCCGCGATCGTGGTGCTGCTGGCCGGGGTACGCATCGACGACAGCGAGAGCGAAGGGCTGGGCCTGGTGACGCTCGCTTCGCTGGGCGTGGCGTTCGTGTTCACGCTGGGAATCGTCGGCCAGTACGGAATCGCTTTTGCCGGCGCGATCTCGATCGACAGCTTTTCCGCGTTTTTTCAGCTGGTGATTTTGATCGCCGCGATGTTCACCGTGATGATGTCGCTCGACTACGCCGCCGAAAATCGCATCCCGGGCGCCGAATACTATTCGCTGCTACTGTTCTCCGCGCTCGGCATGATGCT
>JBEKLS010000147.1:0-11081 GCA_050010075.1 Binatus sp. (SeqCode)
AAGGCTCTAGGAACTCCGAACCTTCCGCTCGCTTCGGCTTCGAGCCGCGAGCGCCGGGACATTGTCCCGGTTTACTCGGACTCAGAGGTTAACTCGGTCGAGCTGGTACTGGACCAGCTGCTCGATTCGATCAAGCAGCAGCAGATCAGTTGCGTGATCATCGCTGCGTCAAACATTGATGACACAATATTTCTGGCCGGCCAGGTGCACGACTCGAGTCCTAATGTGATGCTGATATCGCTCAACGCGAACCTTCTGTTTCTGCACAGCGCGATCAACCCGCAACTGCAGGGGGTATTTGTCGCGAATGGCTATCCGCTGTTCAACGCCAACCAGGCGTGGACGAATCCGTTTTGGGGTTCGCAGCTACGCATTCAATTTCCGTCTGACACGGCGGAAGGCGAGTACAACGCAGTAGTGGCGCTGCTCGGCGGCGACCGGGAATTACTTGACTACGGCGACCCGTTCGACGCCGACGCGCGAATGCCGCCGCTGTGGATCACGGTGATCGGCAAAGGCGGCTTATGGCCACTGGAGACGATACCGATCGAAAACGACGACCACTACATCTATGAGCGCGGGAGCTGGTCGTCATCTCAATATCCTTATTACGTTTGGCCAGGATGGCCCGCGGCCGCGCGGTTGGAGCTTCTGCAGCGTGCAATTCTGATAGTGACGCTGCTGCTATGCACCTTGTGGATGATCGCGTTCGTAAGACCGGGAATGCTGCCGGCCGCGGTCGATCAGTCTTTCGCAGGGGCGACCGGCGATGAATTGGGAATAGAACCACGCGTATACCAGGCGGCGATCTTACTTCTATTGATAGCCGAGTTAGCGATCGTCGCACACTACGTCTCATTCAAGTGGTTTCACGGATTGGAAGTCGCGACACCCGCCGATAAGACCGCCGCATTGCTGACCTTTCGCGCTTCCAGCCTGGGCAGCAGAGTTTCTCCATTGACACCCATACTTTACGCGCTGGGCGCCGGCCTCGCGCTTTGCCTGGGAGCGTTGCGCCGGACGCGCCTTAGAGAATCGCGCCAGGTGGTGACGCCGTTCTTCGATTTTCAGACACCTTCTTTCAGCGGCGTTGCCGATTTGGAAACGCGCGTACGGCGTGCGCTATCGCGCATAGCATTTAATTCACCGGTGTGGTGGCTGGCTGCGATTTTGATTTCCGCAACCTACCTGTCTCTTTACCGAAGCGATAGACGGCCTATCGATGGACCAACATTCGCCCGATTGTTTTTCGCAATCTCACTGTTCGCATACCTAGGAATTGCGTACACGGTTTACAAACTGATAGCCGTCTGGCTTTCGACTCGCAGTTTGATGCGGCGGCTATATTGGCACCCGAGCCGGCGCGGTTACGAAAGATTCCGCGGAGAAATCCCTGACAGCAAGGAAACTCGCATGGATCTGCTGTCGTCCGCACCTAGCCTCCTGGCGTTGGAAGTGGGCCTTGCCCAGGTGCGCAAAATGATCGCTCTCAGCGGCTCGGTGTCGGAGCCCGCGCGTGAATTCGCGGCGAAGATCAGCGGTGTGCGTGATTCCCTGTCCAACTGCCTTAGGGATGTAGAGCATACGCTCGAATCCTTCATGGCAGCGTATGGACATCCGGATTGGCGCGGCCAGATTAGCTACAAGCGCAAGGCCGAGGATCAGATGTCGGCGCTGTCCAAGCTGGTCGCGCAAGCCTACGAACCGTTCTGGCGCAGTGAGACACAACCAGCGCAAGGGTCGGACGCGAAGGATGACAAACAGTCGCCGCTCGACTACGGCGAGATCTATGTCGCGAGCCGGGTGGTTGATTGGCTAAGGCAGGTGATGCCGCAGTTGCAGGCACTGGCATTCTCGGCAACCTGCGCGATGCTCCTGATGCTGTTTGCGATCAGCTCTTACCCGTTCCCGATGGCGGACCGTCTGTTGTGGTTCAGTTGGACGGCGGTCGTCGTGACGGTGGGATCGATGGTGTGGATGTTCGTCTCGGCGAATCGCGATCGGGTGATAAGCCTGATCTCAGGAACGACGCCGGGACAAACCAACTGGAATGTGTCGCTGCTAGTGAATCTCGCCACGCACGCGTTGTTGCCGCTGGTGGTTTTGTTTGGCGCGGCCTTTCCGGAACGCTTGTCGCGATTGCTGTCGTGGATCGGAGGAGTTTTCGGCGGCCATTAGTTGAGACACCTATACCTAGGAAGAGGCTCCGGCGCCGGTGCGCTTCTCTGCCGGGCTGGGACCGGAACCTTTGAGACGAACGAATTGTTCGAGCATGTCAAACCAGAACGGCGCGCCGAACAGCGTTGCCGTCGCCGTGATCAGCCAGCCGGCCAGCATCTCCAATCCGTTCCAAGTCTGTAAATTATTGAACGCCGCATCGCTCCAGCCGATAGGGAAACCCAGGGTTTCCAGAAGTGTAAGAGCGGCAGTGGGGTTGAGACCTGTCGTGGGTCCTATCGTCCTTGCCAGCATCGGCCGCAGCCACAGAGCCTCGCCGACACCGACTGCGCTGACGTTAAGCGCAGCCGCTACTATCAATGCGATCGCAAAAGACCACAGTTGTGTCCTGCGCTTATACACACCGCCAACGCGATCCATGCTGTTGTCGAACCAGGCAGCGATATTGTCACGCATCTTTCCGAGGTCACCGGCTGTCTGATCGACAAATCCCTTCAGCAGGCAGTTCAGTTGTTCATCTTTGACGTTAGTGTCGATTGCCAATTTGATTTTGTCAGGCGAGTCTTGCGTGATTTTTGCTACATCAACGAGCGCATCGGCGAACAACCTGGGATCCATGTACGCGGGCGGATTTCTGAGCGCCTTCTCGGTCTTGGCAGTGCCGGAGTCCTGTGGGTTGACGAGTGCGTGGTTGTAGATGGAGCGAGCGAGACCGTCAAAGTTCGGATCGTTGAGTAGGTCCTTTATTCCTTGCAGCAACGTGCTCGCGCGCCACTTCATCGCAGAAGCTATCGCTTCGACGATGGCACTCACGGCAAGGCTGATAGCAAGGAACGTGAAGATCAAACCGATCGCGACGTCGAGGACAGTGCTGCCTAGCATAGGATCTCCCTATTCGAAGCCATGCGACCAGCCAACCCAGGTAGTCGGCTTACTAAATCGCTTATCGGATCGCTACTCCTAAGGGGTATGCCAAGCGCCATTCGTGATCTAAGTGACTAATGAACAACTCCGGGCAAATGGCCGCCTTTTCGTGACCTTAATCACTGAGACTCGATGGGCACACTTAAGGAAGGCGCTTCTGGTTTGAACTTCAGCCGGCGAACCGCGGTTCGACCTTGCCTTTGACGCCGAGGCCCTTGATCGCGTACAGGGCACCGTCATGAGGGCCGGGTTTGACGCCGAGGACTTCCATCGCGAGCGAAGTGGCGTAGAGCACGTCGAGATGATCGCCACCGAACATCACGCTGGTGACGAGGCGCGGCGGGACCTCGATAGTTCGCGCAATTTTGCCGTCAGGGCTGAAGCACGCGATTTTTCCGCCGCCCGCGATCGCCGACCACACATGACCTTCAGCGTCGACGGTGCATCCATCGGGCACGCCGCCGAGAGCGTCGGTTTTAGCGAACACCCGGCGGTTCGATACGCCACCGGTTGCGAGGTCGTAGTCGTAGGCAAAGATGGTGCGGATCACGCTGTCGGAAAAATAGAAGGTGCGATTGTCGGGGCTCCAGCATGGACCATTGGAACAGCGAATCGCGCCGTCGAGTTTCGTGCACTTGAGATTCGCGTCGAGACTGTAGAGCGATCCGAGCGGTTCCTTGAGCCGCGCGTCCATCGTACCGGCGATGAAGCGTCCGCGCGCGTCCGTTTTGCCGTCGTTGAATCGGGTGTGTGAATTGTCAGGTTCGGGATCTATCACGGCGGTCGCATTGCCGGTCGTGAAGTCGAAGAGGTGGAAGCCGGTTTCCAGCGCGAGCAGTGCGCCGCCCTTCTCACGCAACGCAAACGAGCCGATCGCCGCGGGAACCTTCCACGATTTAAAGTCGTTGCTCGCGGGATCAAGACGATAGATTTCGGCGATGGCGCCATCGATCCAGTAGAGCGCCTTCTCGGTCGCATCCCACACCGGGCCTTCGCCAAGGCCGTTTTGGATCTTGCCGACGCGTTCGATTTCGACTGCCATTGTTCCCAAGCCTCCGTCGATCCTAACCTCGCGTCACGGGAGAGCTGCTTCGCTCGCGGGGTCGCCGGCAATTCGGCTGTGCCACATTACCCGCGGTTTCGTCATGTCCCACGGCATCGCTCGATGAAGCAGGCATCGATTGTCCCACACCACCGCATCGCCGGGCGTCCAGTCGTGATGATAGGTGCGTGGAGGACGGCATGCGAAGTCCACCAGCTCCTGCAGGAACCGCTCGGACTCCGCCGGATCCATGTTCGGAATATTGTGGGCGTGGCGACCGATCACCAACGACTTTCGGCCGGTCTCCGGATGGATCTTCACCAATGGTCGCAGCGGCACGGGTCCGTCGTGAAAGCCGTAGCCGCTGTATGCGCTGCCCTTCTTTGGCTGATGTCCTAACTTCGCCTGGCTGTAGTAAAGCGAATGATGCGCGGTGAGACTCTCAACCTTCGCTCGCATAGCGTCGTCGAGCGCGTCGTACGCGGCCCGCATGTCGGCCCATCCGGTTGAACCGCCCGCGTCCGGCACGATCTCCGCGCTGAAGACCGCGCCCTTGGCCTGCACCGGCATGTAGGTGCTGTCGCAATGCCAGCCCATGTTGCCCTTGAGCACTTTCAGGACATCGTTCTCAGGGTCGGCGATGATCGTGCCGTCAGCCTTGACGTTGCTCAATGCCGCCATCTCGAACTCGAGCGGCCCGAATCGCCTGGCGAATGCGATCTGCTGATCGCGGCTGAGATGTTGGCCTGGAAAAATGAGCAGAGCATACTTAAGCCATACGGCGTGCAGATCGCGCCAGACCGCTTCGTCGAGTGCGGCGAGCTTGAGGCCCGTGACCACGGCGCCGAAGGTCGCGTCGAGCGGTTCGATGTCGAATGCGCGTGTCACACGGGTTCTCCAATCGATCTCAGAGTGAATGATCTAGCACGAGGCTATCGAAACGATCGCTAAATGGTCAAACCAATCGACGCCGGACGCTGGAACGTACCATCAAATCTGAATTTCCGACTAGGCAAAGCGGCCGATCAGCGTGTAGACCAAATTATACGCGTAGTCAGCCGAGTGACTTCTCAAGAGACTCAAAGCACTAGTGGGCTTTTTCCCGCTTTAGCTTGCAGGAAAGCAAATGAACAATTACCCAGGAAAAGCACGGATCGGCTTGATAGCGATCCTCAGCATGGCCGCGTTGGCCATGGTCGGATTTTACCGCTCTTCAGACAGCGCTTCGGGCGCAACTCCCAAATCGGCGCTCTCCGACCCGACATTTTTCGTTACTGACGATGATTCCGACGCCGTGACGGCCTATACCTCCGCGACGAACGGCGACGTCGCCCCGCAGTCCCCGGCGCCGACCGGACTCTCCGAACCGCAATTCGTTGCGGTCGACGGCAACGGGAAGATTTACGCGACCAACCCCTTCACCATGAGCATCACGATTTATGCGAAGGGAAGCTCAGGCGACGTCGCTCCCGTGGCCACCATCGGCGGGAGCAATACCGGTCTGAACTTCCCGGTAGGCATCGCGCTCGATTCCAGCGGCAAAATTTATGTGACGAACTGCCCGAGTTGTAGCAGCAACAGCGGCACCCCGAGCGTGACGGTCTATCCTGCCCTGGGGAGCAGCACCGGGATACTCAACGAGTCGCCCAGCGCCACCATCAGCGGCGGAAGTACCGGCCTGATGAGCCCCGAAGGCATCGCAGTGGATTCCACCAGCGGCGACATCTTCGTTGCGGACTCAGCAGCCGCCAGCGTGTTCGTGTATTCGGGCGGGAGCAGCGGCAACGTTGCCCCCAGCGCCACTATCAGCGGCGGCACCACAGGCCTGATGAGCCCGAAAGGAATCGCGGAGCAAACCGGCGGCGACATCTACGTGGCGGATTCAGTGGCCGTGAGCGTGTTCGTCTATTCGGCGGGGAGCAACGGCAATATCGCTCCGACGGCGACTATCAGCGGTGGCAAAACGGGCCTGGCTAAACCATTTGGTATCGCGCTCGATTCCAGCAGCAACATTTATGTGACGAACAGCACGCCCAGCGTGACGGTCTATTCGGAAGGAAGCAGCGGCAATGTTTCCCCCACCGCCACCATCAGGGGAAGCAACACCACACTGGATGTACCAACCGGCGTGACGCTCGATTCCAGCAACAAGATCTATGTCGCGGATCAAAGCACCTCCAGCGTTGCAGTCTACACAGCGTTGGGAAACAGCAGTGGAACCCTCAACGACACCCCTAGCGCCGTTATCAGCACCACGATGACTACAGGGCTGACTCACCCGCAGGAGATCGCGCTGGATTCCAGCGGCAACATTTATGTCGCGGATGACTTCGCCGCCAGCGTGTATGTCTATCCGGCGGGGACCAATGGCAACGCCGTCCCGACGGCCGTCATCAGTGGCGGCAAAACCGGTATGAACAGCCCCTACGGCATCGCGCTGGATTCCAGTGACAACATCTATGTGGCGGACTACGGCAGCGTCTCGCGTGGCGGCGCCATCCAAGCCAGCGTATTTGTCTTTCCGCCGGTGGGAAGCAGTACGGGAGTGCTCAACGAATCACCCAGCGCCACCATCAGCGGGAAGGACACCAATCTGTTCAATCCATTTGGCATCGCGCTGGATTCCAGCCGCAACATCTATGTAGCGGACGACGGCAACTCCGGGGTGACCCTTGCGAGCGTGTTTGTCTTTTCGGCAGGGAGCAACGGTGACGTCGCCCCCCTCGCCACCATCAGCGGAGACAGCACCGGCCTGAACAGCCCATGCGGCGTCGCGCTCGATTCCAGCGGCAACATCTATGTGGCGGACTTCTCGGCCGTCAGCTTGTTTGTCTATCCTTCCCTGGCAACCAGTGGCACCGGAACGCTTGACGAGAAGCCCACCGCCTCCATTGAAGACGCGGCACATCTCAAGGCTCCATGCGGCATCGCGCTGGATTCCAGCAGCAACATTTACGTGGCGGACACGGGCGCCGCGAGCGTTTTTACCTATCCGCCGCTGGGAAGCAGCACCGGCACAGTCAACGACTCCCCGTCATTAGCGATCAGCGGACCATACACGGAACTGGCTGAGCCTGAGTTCGTCGGCCTCCAGCCGCCGCCTCCCCCAGCGACACCGACTCCCACTGCGACAGCGACCACGAAGGGGACTGCGACTGCCACGCCGACCGCGACGCCCACTCCAGACTTGGGGACGGTGACTATCAAGCCCGATTCTTTGTCATTCGGAAACAAGGTGAAAGTCGGAAAGACCAGCAAGGCCAAGAGCGTCACGATCAAGAATAACGGCAACAAGAAGACTGGCGTTGCGGTGAACGTCGAGAGCGAAACCGCGGATCCGCCGGTGTTCACGGTGAAGTCGGCATGCGAAAAAACGCTCAAGCCCGGAAAGAGCTGCAAGGTGTCGGTCACTTTCTCGCCGCAGGACGCGACGCCGCAGAGTGCCACCCTGATGATTTTAGATACCGCCGCCGGATCGCCGCAGTCCGTGGAGTTGTCAGGAACCGGAAAGGCCGCCAAGAACAAGTAGCAGACGGCTTGAACCTGGCCGCCGTCAACTCAGAGGTGATTTCTCATGAGACTAAAAGACAGGGTTGCAATTATTTCGGGTTCGGGATCTGGCATTGGGGAAGCGACCGCAAAGCGGCTCGCGTCCGAGGGCGCCGCGGTGGTGGTAGTCGATCTGAACGAGGAAGGCGCGACTCGAGTAGCCGGTGAAATTCGCAGCAGCGGAGGCAAGGCCGAGGCGCTTCGCGCCAACATCGGCAATCCGGCTGAGGTCGAGGGCATGATCAAATTCGCGGTCGACAAGTTCGGCCGCCTCGACATCCTGCACAACAACGCGATTCGCCTTTACACCGGGCGGGTCGGCGAGATGACGCTGGAGCAGTGGCGCAAGAGCATCGACATAGGCCTGACAGCTTATTGGTATGCAACGCGATGCGCGCTCGAGGTGATGGTCCGGCAGGGCAGGGGCGCAATCGTCAATACCGGATCGGTCTCTGGTATCGCGGCCGACTATGGTCTTGGTGCGTACAACGCAATTAAGGCGGGCGTGATCAATCTCACGCGCGCGACTGCCATCGAATATGCGCGCAAAGGAATCCGATGCAACGCAGTGTGTCCCGGCGCCATCCTGACGCCGCCGATACTCAAGTCGCGGCGTGCAAATCCCGAGAACGCCAGGCGCTCCGAAGAGATCATACCGATGGGCCGTTACGGCGAGCCGAGCGAGATCGCAAACGTGGTGCTGTTTCTCGTTTCCGACGAGTCCTCATACGTCAACGGCACCTGCATCGTGGCCGACGGCGGATTGTTGGCGCACACCGGCATACCAAGTGTGACGGGCCACGGCGCCGACTGGTAAGCGCGCACGATGCTATGGCTGGCGGCAGCCGACGTCGTAACGACAATTCACGTCGCCTACATCGCATTCGTGGTCATCGGCTTTGTCGCCATCTGGATAGGATGGGTATTCCAGTGGGATTGGGTCCGCAGTCCTTACTTCCGCCTCATCCATCTTTCGATGATCCTGATCGTCTGCTGCGAGGCGCTCATCGGTGCAACCTGCCCACTGACGACATGGGAGAACACGTTGCGTATTCGAGGAGGTGAAGCCGGCTACTTCCGAGACTTCATCGGCTATTGGCTCGATCGCCTCATCTTCTATCAAGCTTCACCGTGCGTGTTCACAACCGCCTACCTGACCTTCGGCGCTTTGGTCCTGCTGGCATTTTGGTTTGTCCCGATGCGCTGGCAGAGAAGCAGTCGCATTGGTTCAGAGGCTTAGAAAAGACACCGTCGAATAGAACGCCGGCGCGGCCGTCAGGCGACTGCGGCCATTGCGCGATCGTACCACGCCATCAGCCGCTTCCGCTTTCTTACCTCTGCGCCAACAACCGGTGTGATCGGGTCCAGCAGGCAAGTGACCTGCGCTGCCACCGCGACATCGGCGATACTCAGCTCCTTCCCACAGAGGAAAGCGCCATCCGCAATGCAGTCGAGCCAGCCGAGTGAATCGTAAAGCATTTTTCGCTGCTCTTCAGGTTTGACGCGGCCGAGGCCCTGCCCGACCAGATTCGCACGACTCTGCCTGCGCGCGATGATCTTGACCAACGGCCTCACCAACGCCGGCATCGGCGCCAGGATTTCGGCGGCGAACTTGTCATATTGATCGTCGATCAGCCAGCGCTCGTAAACGACATGCCAATAGAGCGACTCATCAGCCCAGTCCTCGAGCAGTAACGCTTGCGCACGCTCCCGTTCGTCTGCTGGATACAGCCGCGGCTCTGGATTGTGCAGTTCGAGGTAGCGAACGGCCTCGGTCGAGTCGGCTACTAACGTGGCGTCGTATTCGAGCACGGGAAGTTTGCCGCGCGGATTGTACTTCTTTATCTGGTTCGGGGTGGCCAGATTCACCGTCTCGAACGGGAGTCGCTTGTAGCGCAGTGCATAGTGAAGCTTGATACAAAACGGCGACCCCGATTCGTGTCCCCCTGCCGGACCGAATTGATACAGCTTGATAGCAGCCATCGCGTTCTCCTTCGAGTTAACCAATGTGACTGCTGCCGCGCGTGCGGTCCCGAGTCAAGACTGTTGGCGGCGTCTGATGGCGCCGCTACACGGCGGTATAGCCGCCGTCGACGACGAACTCCGCGCCGGTCACGAACGATGCTTCATCGGAGGCGAGAAACAACACGACGTAGGCGACTTCTTCCGGTGTGCCAGCGCGCTTCATCGGGGCCATCGCGGCGATCGAATCGAGCTGATCGGGCGGCAGGACGTCGGTCATCGGCGTTTTGATCACGCCCGGATGGACCGAATTGACGCGGATGCCGTCGGCGGCATAGTGCACCGCGCCGACCTTGCTCAGCACGCGAACGGCGCCCTTGGTGCCATGATAGGCGGCGGCGCCGGCGGATCCGATGATTCCGTAAATCGACGAGATGTTGACGATCGAGCCGCCGCCGCGTTTGCGCATCGCGGGAACCGCGGTCTTCATCCCGAGCCACACGCCTTTTTGATTCACGGCGACCACGCTGTCCCATTCCTCTTCACTGGTGTCTTCGATTCGGGCGAAGTTGAGGATGCCGGCGTTGTTGACGAGGATGTCGAGGCCGCCGAAGTCGCGCTCGCAAGCGTCGAGCGCGGCGCGCCAGTCTGCCGCGCGGGTCACGTCGAGATGGATGGAAAGCGCGACCCGCGAGCCGGCGCGTCGATTGATTTCCTCGGAGAGCGCATTCGCTTCGCGATCGAGCACGTCACCCAGAACGACTTTCGCGCCTTCGCCGACGAAGAGCCGCGCCTCCGCCGCCCCCTGGCCGCGAGCACCACCGGAAATCAGCGCGACTTTTCCCTTGAGTCGATCCATATCAGGCGTACCTCCAGCGATGCGCCGGCGAGTATGCTGTGGGCGCGTTTGACATCGTCGATCCAACGGTCGTAAAAAGCAATGGTTCAACCAAATTTCAGAAACCGGCGCGAGGCGTGATGGTCGCGCTTTGAACGAGGTGGTCATGGAGCAGGCCCGGCACGAAGTAGATGAGAAGAATCGGTACCGGATCGAAACTCCCGGGCATCAAGGATGGACGCGTACGGCGCGAGCGGACGATCCCGACAAGTACCTGATGATCTCCGCCGATTGCCATGCCAACGAGCCCGGCAATCTCTGGCGCGAGCGCATCGACGCGAAGTTCCGCGACCGGCTGCCGCACGTCGAAGTCGACGCGAAGGGCGAGAAGTGGTTTATCGCCGAGGGCGTCGGCAAGTCGCGGGTGCGCGCGCGCATGATCGGCGATGTGCCGCGCGAGAATAGCGAGGACCGGCTGCGCGGCCGGGTCGGCGCGGATCCGAAGGAACGGATCCAGGATCAGCTGCGCGACGGTATCGATGCGGAGATTATTTTCCCGAACAAGGGCTTGATGATGTTCGCGACCAA
>JBEKLS010000148.1:0-10921 GCA_050010075.1 Binatus sp. (SeqCode)
TTTTTCCCCGAGCGGCCCGACTTAAGCTTCCCGCGCTTCATCGCGTGCATTTCGCGTTCGACTGATTTGCCCGCTTTCTTTGAATATTTCCGGCTGCTCGATTTCTTTCTGGTGGCCATCGATTCTCTCCAACACGATCAAGGGCGATAAAGAAGGTCCGGCAGGGTCAGCAGCCGCGATGACGGGGGGAGCGCGTCACGACCGAAGGCCCCGCCGGACGGGGGGGAAAGGTGTTTTTACTTGTCCTTCCCGCAGCAGTCCCGGTATGGCTTGCCGGAGCCGCATGGACAGGGAGAACTCGGATTTGGTTTGCTCGCCATAGACAACCTCCAAACGAAATCACGATGTAGTAATGTTCTCGCAAGCCCTATGCCATCTGGGTGTCGCAATTTCTCGCCTGCGAGAGTGGCCCTTAGCGCTGGGTAGCCAGTCCGCGACCTGAGAACCGTGTAATAGGTGCCGGTAGGTATTAGCTCTGGAACGGAATCAAAATCGTGCAGAGTTTCGCGATGCGAAACAGCGCTGGGAACATAACCGCAATCGACGCCCGTGTTCTTCCCGCCTCAGGTGCTGTCGCGATGCGACGAATGGGAAGCGACGCAATCTTCGTGACCGCAATGACAATCGGTCGCGCCCTCATCGCGCATGTCCGACTCGCATTCATTGGAACAATACTGCTTGCCTGCTTCTACTTCGCAGGAACAGGCGACGTGTTGGCATTTCATAGTCCTGGCCTCGTAACGTTGAGCTGCAAATTGGTTGCCATTCCCTGAATTGATCGTCCCTCAATTCTGGCCCGGCTCTTGCGATTATTCCGAGCGGACTCGGCGCCGAAGTACGTCGGATTGGTCTCGATCATAACGAATTCTGCCGTTTCGATGCCGAAAAAGTTTAACCGCAACGAGAGTATGGAGATAATCCCACCACTGATCAGGAGGATCGCGCGATGACAAAACTTGAAACCCTGGATAATCTCGTCAAGATTTGCGTGGACAGCGCCGAGCGTTATCGCCGAGCCGCCGCCGATGTTGGCAAGGAAAAGCTCGTACAGTTTTTTGATCGCCAGCAAGCCGCGCGCAGGCGCGACGCCGATGAACTGAATCTCGAGCGCAAGCACCTGGGCGGTGAAGGCGAAGCTTCAGGCAAAGAATCGGGCAGCGTGAGCGGATTCATCGAACGTACCGCCATGGACGTGAGCGTCGCCATGAGCAAGGGCGACACCGGCGTCGTCGACTGGTGCCGCCAGGATGTCGTGGACGTCATCGCCGCGTACCAGAAAGCCGTACCGCAATTCAACGGCACGACGCGCAGCGTGCTCGAGCATCAACTCGCCGAGAATCAAGCATCCTTAGCGGCGCTCGAAGACGTACTGAAGCCGTACGGGCACCCGCGGTCCTGAAAAACCTGCTTTGACTCGGCGCCGGTTACGGCCCGCAGCAGAATTGGATACGGATCGATCGGCTCGCCCTTCCACCAGCGCTTGTCGGGGCCGAGCAGGTAGATAGCGAAGTGCAGCTGCGGTGCCGACGGCGCCGCGTCGCCGCTGGTGCCGACGTATCCGATCACCTCGCCGCGCGAAATCGGCATCCCCTCGCGCAACCCGACCGCATAATGGGCCAGGTGTGCGTAGTAGTAGCAGTAGGTCGCCGTCCGATCGAACTCGTAGATAGTTACTCCACCTGCCACGCTGAAGAAGAGCTTGCGAATGACGCCGTCGGTCACCGCGCGAACCGGCGTGCCGCGCGGCCGCATGATGTCGATCGCCTCATGACGATGTCCATGGCGCATCTCGTTGAAAGAATCGTAAAGCTCCGATCGCTTCAACGAATCGACTGGCGCGCCGATATCCAGCATCGGAGTCTCGACGGCGATCGAGCGGCCTGACAGCAGCGTGCCGATGCAAAACGCGGCGAGAACTATGTAAAATTTAGCGGAAATTTTTTCACACCAACCTAAATCGAGTGTCCTTGCCGCGAATCGCCGCGCGGACTATTAGGAGTACCCTTGGAGTAATCGAACTTCCGGGTGCGTCGATTATCAGAATGCCTGCTAATCACCTGAGAAAGAGTCTGACCGCGACGATCGCGATTCCCACCATCCTGATGGCGGTGGCGACGATTGGTTTGCTGTGGGAATTGAGCCGCCAGAAGTACGACACCGGTTGGGTCGAGCACACCGATCGCGTGATGCTTCTGGCGCAGACGGCAAAGGCCGAATTCCTCATGGCGCAGAACGCGCTGCGTAGTTTCCTGATTTCTTCCGATCCAAACGATCGAGCTCCCCTGCAGCAACATTGGAATAACAGCCAGGAAATCGTCAAGCAGCTCGCTCCTTACGTGTCCGACAATCCAGGCCAGCAGCAGCGGCTGATAGATATCAACGGCTTGCAGAATCAGTGGCTCGAAGCCGCCCGCACTGCTGGCGCAAACTCTCCGGACGCGGAGAAACGCGATCTTGCGGTTCGCGCCGCCGCTATCGGCGCCAAAGTCCTCGACGAGTTCGACGCCGCCGTCGCAGAGGAAGAGCACTTGCGCGTTGCAAGAGACGCGCACCGGGATTTTCAATACCGCTTCGAGTTGTGGAGCATCCCTCTCGTCGCGTTGATTCTGGTGATTGGACTGACGTGGACGGCATGGACAGAAATCCGAAGTGCGAGCAGAACATTCGAGACCGCGCTCCGAGAAGCCGAGGCGGCGAACCAGGCCAAGACCAATTTTCTCGCCGTCGTCTCGCATGAGTTGCGCAACCCGCTCAACTCCATCCTGCTCTGGTGCAACGCGCTGCTGTCGAGCGGCACGCTCGAAGGCAAGACCAGTCAAGGCGTCAACGCTATCAGCCGCGCGGCCAAGGCCCAGGCGCAGTTGATCGAGGATTTGCTGGACGTCTCGCGAATCGAGAGCGGCCAGATGCGCCTCGACGTGCAGCAGACCAACCTGGCCGAGGTCGTGCGCGCCGCGGTCGAGAGTATGACTCCGGCTGCCGACGCCAAATCGATCGCGATGCAAGTGGTGATCGACCCGCGCGCCGACCTGATCATGGGCGATTCGCAGCGGCTGCAGCAGGCCGTGTGGAATCTTCTGTCCAACGCGATCAAGTTCACGCCGAGGGGCGGCAAGGTGCAGGTGCGCCTCGAGCGTATCAACTCGCACCTTGAGATCACCGTCGCCGACAATGGCGCCGGCCTCGACCAACAGGCTCTCGAAAATGTCTTCGAGCGCTTCTGGCAGGGCGCCGGCCGCGCGACCAACGAGCGCGGGATGGGCCTCGGCCTCTCGATCGTCAAGCACATCGTAAATCTTCACGGCGGCACGGTCAGTGCCGACAGCGAGGGCCCGGGCAAGGGAAGTTCGTTCGCGATTCGGCTTCCGCTGCCCGTCACCACGGCCGGCCTCCTCGCCCCCATGCGCCGGCATCCTACCGTGGGTACGGGCGCGCCGGGCGCGCGCGTTCCGCGTCTCGACGGAATCGCAGCACTGGTGGTTGATGATGATCAGGAGACCCGCGATGCGATGAAGTCGCTGCTGACGGCGCTCGGCGCCAGCGTCAATACCGTGGAGACGGCAGATAGGGCGATCGCGTGTCTGGCTGAAGCGACTCCGGACGTGCTGATTTCCGATCTCGGAATGCCTGGCCGCGACGGCTACTCACTGATCAAGGAGATTCGCGCACAGGAAAAGTCGGACGAGTCCGCCGAGCATCTGCCGGCGGTCGCGCTGACAGCGTATGGCCGGGTCGAGGACAGGGTCGAAATCTTCTCATCGGGCTTCGACAGCCATGTCGTCAAACCAGTAGATCCCGCGGAGCTCGCAGCCGTCGTGAAGCGCCTGGTAGAAGCGCGCCGAGCAGCTGGCGACAAAGGCCTACCGTCATAGAAAGAGAGGCTTAGGTTCGTTCCGTAATATTTTTTTTCGACAACCACAGTATTCCGCCGATAGTTGGTGACAGGTACCTGGTTTGGAGTGCGGCGGATGGTGTCCATTGGTGATCACTTAGCACGCGGGTAGCGGCGCGGGCAGGCTGAATTAGTTCATCCCCTGAAGGAGCAAGGAGATTGTGCCTAACCGCTGCGATGCGACTCCGATTTACCTCTCCCCCCGGGCCCCCCGGGAGAGGTCGACGTAAGTCCGCGAGCGTCGGGTGAGGGCGCTGAAATCGAGCTAAATGCTGGCGCGCGCAGTTGCGAGGCAAGCGTCGTGCTGAATGCTGGCGCCCCTCACCTGGCGCGCGAAGCGCGCGCCGTCCTCTCCCGAGGGGAGAGGTAAAGAAATTCGCGATGCGGTTCAGGATTTGGCTGTTCCGAGAATCGCGAGCGCGGCGACGTGATGAAGTTTCATTGGCGCGGCGCGTACGGGCTATCTGGCAACAGAGGCGGGCTCGTCACATCGGACTGAGTGCAGCGCTTGAACGGGGCCGACTCGACGCACGTTCGCGAACTACTACTGCTACTACCGCAACCGGCTATCGATATCGCGAGAACGAACAGCATCAGCGCCGCGGCGCGACGGGGCATCATCCACATTGAGTTATCAGAGCGCCGTGCGAGGGACAAAGAGGCTAGGTTGAATCGCGCTATTAGGATTCTGCGCGTGGTGGAAGCAGGCAACGACAAAGCGTTGCTGCCCTGGAAACGGGATCAGTGCAGGTCTTGCAGTCTCGCTCTTTCGATCATTCCTACGTGACGTGCTAGCAACTGCCAGTTTCCTGCACGCTTCGTCCATATGTTCATGTAGCTGACGAAGACCTTGAACACCTCGCCCCTGGTGACCAGTTCGGAAACTTCGTTGCCCGTCGTGACCACCAGCTCGCCGAACACCTGGACTCGAACCGGTCGCCGCTCGTACATCCGCAGCTTGAGCAGTCCGTTCTTGACCATCTCGAGCAGGATTTCCTTCCCCGCGATCAGATTCGAGGTGCTGTTAACCAGCAGGTCGTCAGCCCACAGCGTCCCGAGAGTCGCAACGTCCGCGGCCAGCATCGCCTGGGCTTCCCGATGCTCGAGCGCCTCGATTTCCTTCCGTACCGGTGCGGCTTGCTCATCGGTCGGTTTCATGCGCTCGGCTCCGGCTTGCAGTAGTGACTGATGGAGGTGAGCAGGCGATCTATATCCACCGGCTTGATGATGATTTCGTTCGCGTCGACGTCGACGCGATCGCTGAGCGCGGTAACGACGATCACCGGCACCGCCGCCAGGCGCGGGTCCTTGATTTGTTCCTCGCGGAATTGCCAGCCGTCCATCACCGGCATCCACAAATCGAGAATGATCAGGTCAGGAACCGGCGCCTTGTGGAGGTAGTCCAGCGCCTCTTTGCCATTGCCCGCCGGCACTGCGCGATAGCCCTTCATCTGCAGCAGGGCGACCATCGCCTCGCGCGCGTCCTCGTCATCCTCTACCACAAGGATCCTGGGATCTTCCCTCTTGCCCATACGCTACACGGCTTAAATATAGCGCAGCTGGCGCAACGGTTCACGAATTGAAGCCCGTTTGATTAACACGCATGCCAAAATCTTCCGGTAAAAATTTCTCGCTTACCGAATCGCGTATCCGCCCGTCCATGAATGCAAAGCATTCGTTAGCGTTGGCTCTGGCGCAATTTTTGCTCAACAATCCTCACGACCATTGTCGAATTTGCTGAGAAGCGCCCGCTGCGGCCGTAATATTGCCGATGAGTATCGCTAAAGATCATTCCGCCTTCGGCACTACCGCTCTCCCGCTGCCAACCGCGTGGAACACCGCCACGCCGCACTCGCACCTCGTCCAGTTTTACGAGGACGACGCCTTCCTCATCGACTCACTCGGCCAATGGTTCAGCGACGGCTTGAATGCGGGCGACACATGCGTGTACATCGGGACCGAAGCGCATCGAATCAGCCTGGAGAAGAGTCTCCGCGATCAAGGATTCGTGCTCGACGCCCTGCGCGTGGAAGGGCGGCTCATCAGCCTCGAGGCGTCCGAAGTTCTTTCCAGTTTCGTGGTCGACGAATGGCCGGACGAAGTCCTGTTCATTCGCGCCATCGAAAATATTCTCGCGCGCGCTCCCCGCTTCGGTGGTATCCGCGCATTCGGCGAGATGGTCGCGCTGCTGTGGGCCAACGGCAGCCGGGATGCAGCGGTGCGGCTCGAGGAGATCTGGAACACGTTCCTGGAATCGCACCCGCTGTCACTCTGCTGCGCTTACCCGCTTCGCGGTTTCGCCTCCGATTCAGACGCGTCGCTGTTCCTGAAAGTTTGCGCGCAACACAGTCCTGTCCTGCCTGCCGAGAGCTACGCAGCGCTGACCACTACGGCCGATCGCCTGCGCGCAATAAGCGTGCTGCAGCACAAATCCAGGGTACTCGAAACCGAGAAAGCCGGACGCGAGCAAGCGGAAAAGTCGCTTCATCTTCATCAAAAGGAGCTTTCAGATTTCATCGAGAACGCAGTCGAAGGCATCCATCAACTCGGTCCCGAAGGAAATATTATTTGGGCGAATCCCGCCCAGCTGAAACTGCTCGGCTTCGATGCGGACGAGTACATCGGCCATCACCTCGCCGAGTTCTATCTCGACCGCAAGCGGTTCGACGAATTTTGGCAGCGGCTGATGCGCGGCGAGATCATTTACGATTTCGAGGCGGCGCTGCGATGCAAGGACGGATCGGTCAAGCACGTGCTCATCCATTCGAGCGGCCTGTGGGAAGACGGCAAGCTTTTATACACGCGATGCTTCCTGCGCGACGTGACGGAACGCGTCGAACTGGAGCGGGAACTCAAGGTCAGGCTGGCCGAGCTCGCGCAGGCTGATCAGCGCAAGAACGAATTCCTCGCGATGCTCGGTCATGAGCTTCGCAATCCGCTGTCCGCCGTGCTCGACGCTATCGCCACTGCGCAGCTCGACAATTCGCGCCGCGAACACGCCTTGACCATCGCGCGCCGCCAGACCGATCAGCTGGCCGGGCTGGTCGACGACCTGCTCGACGTGGGGCGCATCACGCAGGGCCGCATCGAGCTGAAGAAGGTACCCATGCAGGCCGGCACTATCATCAAGCAGGCGGTCGAAGAAGCGCAATGCCTGGTCGAACCGGGCCAGCATCAGCTCTACGTGAAGGTCTCGTCGCGGGTGGAAGACGTTCAAATCGAAGCGGACCCGGCGCGCCTGCGCCAGGTGATCGCCAATCTCATTCACAACGCGGCAAAGTTCACTCCGCCCGGCGGCCGCATCGACGTGATGGCCGATCGCAACGACAACGAAGCCGTGCTGCGCGTACGCGATTCCGGAATCGGAATCGCGCCGGAGTTGCTGCCGGGCATATTCGATCTCTTCACGCAGGCCGAGCGTTCGCTCGACCGCTCGCACGGTGGATTGGGCATCGGCTTGACCCTCGTCAAGCGGCTGGTCGAAATGCACGGAGGCCATGTACTAGCCAACAGCGACGGACTAGGCATGGGCAGTGAGTTTGAAGTTCATCTCCCGGTCACCGCGATGGTCCGTCCGCCGACGAAGAAGCACGATGGCAAGTCCAAGGCGCCTCGCCATTTGCGCGTACTGGTCGTCGAGGACAATCAGGACGCGGCCGAGGCTTTGACGATGCTGCTCGAGATGTTCGGTCACCAAACAGCGGTCGTGTCTGACGGCCTGGCTGCTATCGAGGCCGCCCGCAACAACGCCTTCGACATCGCGTTGGTAGATATCGGCCTGCCCGGCATCGACGGCTACGAAGTGGCGCGGCGCATCCGCATGCTTCCTAACGCAAAGGCAATGACGCTGGTCGCGCTGACCGGCTATGGACAGGACACCGACAAGCAGCGCGCCATGTCAGCCGGCTTCGACGAGCATCTCACCAAGCCGGTAAAGATAGAGCGCCTGCAGGCGTTACTGAGCCTCCCCCGCTAGCTGGATTGGTCTTTCTTTTCCGATGCTGTCCTAGTGGATGCAGCTCGCAGGACTTGCGCTGACTTCGCCAGTGTCAAAGATGTTGTTGAAGGTGTTACCCATCCAGATGTCTTTTTGGCAGTTCGGATTTTCATCGAACATCGCGTAAACGTCAGCCGGCGAAGCGACGGTTACATTATTGCCGATGATCATGTTGTGCCCACTGCCCGCTTCGATTCCGATGCCGCCGCCGCAGTCGTCGAAAAGATCGGTATTCATAATCATGTTGGAGCTGGAGTTATCCGACAGCAGAATGTCGGTGCCACCGCATGAGGTATTTTCCAGAGTTACGCCGGATATCAGGTTGCCATTGGAATTCACGACTTCTATTCCATCAGGTCCACCCAGGTCGCACCCTACTTCTCCGCTCACGTTCCTGAACATGTTCTGGCCGCCTCCCTCCAGGTAGAGGATAGGTCCGTTGGTACCGTGATATTCTGTGTCAGCTCCTTCATAGGTTATGTTTGTGAAGATGCTAAGGCTCGAACCGTTCAGGGTTATCCCAACGACAGCGGTTAGGTTCAAATTGGTCCCGGTTACACGATTGCCTTCAGCAACGATCCCGTAGACAAAGCCTTCCACACTTCCATTGGAGATTGAGACCTGATTGGCTCCGCTCGCAATGGCAATACCGATCCCGCCAGAAGGACAAAAGGAATAAGGGTCACAGGGAGAGCTAATCGTCAGGCCACCCAGATTGATCTGCACGTTCGAGGCACTGATCACCAGGCAGTTTCCGTCGCTGGCGTCGAGTTCCAGGTCATTGGCCAGAACATAATTCCCGGGCCGCGTGATGTTTTCGCATTGCGAAATCTGGATAGGCGACTTTGGCGCCGCGAACGCCTGTGCGTTCAGCCCAACAATCAAGATCGCAATCGCGGCTCCGATATTAATTCGACGCATCTTTTCCTCGACCAGCTACCCGAAAAATCGAGCCCACCCCCCTACAAACCAGCTGTCGCAATGGTGAGCTTGGTGGAGCTTCGCATCGAACCGTTGAGTACTTCTAGCAACTTTTATCTTTTTCCAGCTCTTGGTCCGCTAATGTGCACGACGGCCCCGGGCGCTTCTGAGCGGTTGGGAAATCTGTAGAAACTACAGAACTCCCTCACATCTCATATAACCACGAGTTCAGCCCGGTTGACCTGGAACTTCTCGCAAATGTTCGCTAAACCCGCCCAAAGTGTTCTCACCGTGCCCAATAGCGACTATCTCATCGATGGAGTTCCGCAACTTTTGTGCCACGAGAGCCCGATCTGAATCCGCTTTGAAAAGATCCAGATGCCTGCTCACGCCGAGCTGGACCACGTCAATCTCACCGCGGACGACTTCACCCCATCCCAGCCGCGTATCAAGATAGCGCCCGCCGAGATTCGTCGGCCGCTTGAAGACGACAACTCTGCCCACGAATGGCTTAGGCCGGTATTTCTTGATGGCGCGGCCGCGCGCCGGCCAGAGTCGGAATCGAGTGGGATCGGTGATGGAGCTCTGGCCCTCGTCTTCGAGGCGGGAACTCCCGCGCGGCCGCATTGCTTTGACCGCCTTCGCCAGCTTTGCCGCCATCCATGCGGGAATTTCATTCCAGCGTCGCCGCATAAAAGCGGCCCGGTTGAATGTCAGGCTCGTGCGGAGATTCGAATAGGCGCGCACGAAGCGCGGGTTGTGCGAATCGAAGAGCGCCAGCAGTTCTATCTTGTGCCCGCGCGACCGAAGTTGCTGCGCGACCTCGTAGGCAACAATGCCAGCGGCGCAACAACCGCCGAGCATATACGGCCCGCTCGGCTGGCACTCGAGAATCGTTCGTACATGGGCGGCGGCTTCTTCAGCAACACTGTAGTCGGAATGGTCGGGTGATAGCTGGGCACTCGCGCGAGGAATCATGCTCACCACGGGCTGATCGGTGCCCAGCAGCTTCACGACGTCGATGAAGTAGGGAAAGGAATCAACGATGAAGAATGGCGGTCGCCCCGCGGCCGTCTGCAGTGCGACTAGGGGGCCGTCCTCGGGTACCATCGCCAGCGACTTGGCGCCTGCGCGCAAAACCACGTGAAACGATTTTCGCCCGTCTTCGAGTTCGCCCCGCTTCGCTTCCTCCAGAACCGACGCCATTTCGCGGATTGTCGGACTGCGCAGGAACACCGGGACCGAAATCCTTTGATTGAGCGATTTCTGCACTTCGCCCCCGAGCCGCGCCGCCAAAATCGAGGTGCCGCCGAGGTCGAAAAAATTATCGTTGATGCTGACGCGATCGAGGCCGAGCAGCTTGCACCAAATATCCGCCAGCACTTCCTCCATCGGCGATCGTGGCGCGATGAAGTCCGCTTCGGAAGTCAGTTTCGGCGTCGGCAAAGCCTTGCGGTCGATCTTCCGGTTCGGCGTCAACGGCAGCTTCTCGAGCGTTACAAACGCCGCCGGCACCATGTACGCCGGCAGCTTCGCCTTCAGCAAATCCCGCAACTCGCCCACGCCCGGTGCTTTGCTCTTGTCTATCGGCACGACGTAGGCCACCAGGCGCTTGTCGCCAGCTTCGGCCTCGACGGTCTCGACGACGCACTCCCCAACTCCGGGATGCGCCTTCAGTACGGCCTCGATCTCGCCCGGCTCGATGCGGAAGCCGCGGATCTTCACCTGGTGATCGATTCGCCCGAGAAATTCGATTGCGCCGTCGGCGCGCCGCCGCACCAGGTCGCCGGTCTTGTAGAGCCGCACCGGGCGATCGCCACCGATCTCGCTTGAGACAAACTTCTCTGCCGTCAGCTCGGGCCGGTTGAAGTATCCGCGCGCCAGGCCGTCACCGCCGATATGCAGCTCGCCGGCGACTCCCGCAGGCGCAAGCTGCCCGCCAGCGTCGAGCACATAAAATTGTGTATTATCGATCGGCCCGCCGATCAGCACCGGACCGTCGCCCGGCTCGACTCGGATTGCTGCCGACCAGATAGTCGTCTCGGTCGGGCCGTACATGTTCCACAGCTCCGTGCTGCGCGCGAGAATCTGATCGGCCAGCTCCCGCGGGA
>JBEKLS010000149.1:0-10841 GCA_050010075.1 Binatus sp. (SeqCode)
GCGACCGCCTGCTCCGCCATCTTCTTGTAGTATTCGTAGCCCTTCACTTCCTGCTTGGCGAAAGGCGTGAACAGCTCGGCCGCTTTGCGCGTGGTGAAATCGATCGCATCCTTCGCGATCGACTTGGCCTCCTCGCGCGTCGGCGCGCATACGCAGACCGTGGCCGCGGCCGTGCGATCGTTCACGAATGCACCAACCGGTTCGCACGTGCTGATCGCTTTCTTGTAAATCGCGATCAGCTTGTCGAGCATGCCCGGCTCCGAAATTCCAAATCCCAGCGCGCCGATTCCTTTTTGCCCCGCGACTTCCCAGGTCGAAGGCTGCGTCGCCGCCACCCACATCGGCGGATGCGGTTTCTGAATCGGCTTCGGTATCACCTCGCGCTCCGGCATCTTGAAAAACTTGCCGTCGTGGCTGAACGTCTCCTGCATCCACATTTTCGGGATCGCCGCGACCGCCTCTTCCCACATCGCGCGCGAATCTTCCGGATTGACCTGGAAGCCGCCCAGTTCCTGCTCAGTGATCGAGCGGCCCGAGCCAAACTCGACGCGCCCATTCGACATGATGTCGAGCACGGCGATTCGCTCGGCCACGCGCGCCGGATGGTTGAACGGAATCGGCAGCAGGCAGATGCCGTGGCCGAGCCGAATCCGGCTCGTCACCTGGCTGAGCGCGCCGTACCAGACTTCGGGCGCTGACGAGTACGACCACTCGCTCAGAAAATGATGCTCGACGGTCCAGACCGAGTGGTAGCCGAGGCGGTCCGCAAGTTTCACCTGCTCGGTCGCCTGATGGTAGATGTCGTACATGAAGCCGGGGTAGTGCGGACGGCTCCGCTGAATCTCATACTGCAGCGCGAATTCCATCGACTGGTTCCCTCCGTCAGTCCGTCAGGCGTGAGCCGCGTCCGGGCGCGCGGCGGGCTGTGCGGGCGAGATTGCGCCCGGAGTTTTCCAGGAATGAATCTCGCCGAGCGCGTGGCGGCCGATAAGCTCGATCGCCCGCATGATGCGCTCGTGCGGAATACCGCCGTACTGCAGAAAAAACAAAACCTGGTCGGCTCCCAGCTCCTGGTAGCGCCGCGCGACGCGCACCGCCTCGTCGACGGCACCCACCGCGATCAGATCGCCGTCTTTCAGGAAGTCGTAGTAGTCGAGCGTGAACTTGGCGGGATCGAACTTCGACGCTGTCTTGAGATACTTGTACGACTCGTCGCTCTGATTGGCCGCCGCCACGCTCGACACGAGCTCGAAACCCTTGCGCACGTACCACAGGACTGCGTCGCGTGCGAGGTGTTCGGCCTCGTACGGGTCGTCGCCGATGAGACCCATGATGTTCATCGAGACCTGGTTGTTGATGGTCTGCCCGACCGGCCGCGCATTTTTGATCGCGTTTCGATAAATGTTGATGCGCTCCGACACCTGCTCCAACTCAACGCCGAGCGTGAAGCAGAGCACGCCGAGGCCGCGCTCCGCGGCCAGCTCGAAGGTAGTAGGATTGGTGGCAGCCACCCACATCGGAGGATGCGGTTTCTGAATCGGTTTCGGAATCACCGAGACCGGCGGCTCGACCGTCCAGTACTTGCCATGCATCGTGAACGGATCCTCGCGCCACATCCGCGGGATCGCCTCGACCGCCTCGGCCCATCGCGGCCGCGTCTCTTCAGGACGCACGCCGAAGCCAAGCAGCTCGTCCATCGTGGTTGCGCGTCCGGTGCCGAATTCGACGCGTCCGTTCGACATGATATCGAGGACTGCGATTCGTTCCGCGACGTGCACCGGATGGCTGAACGGCAGCACCACGACGCCGTGGCCGACGCGAATCTGCTTCGTGCGCTGGGTGACGCACGCGAGAAAGACCTCGGGCGCCGAGCTGTATGAGAACTCGTTCAGGAAGTGATGCTCGACGGTCCATACCGAGTCGAAGCCGAGCCGGTCGGCCAGCTCGATCTGCTCCATCGTTTCCCAGAAGACGCGGTATTCGTGATCGGCGGCGTGCGGCTTAACCGATTCGATCTCGTAAATCAGCCCCGCTTTCATTTCGCGATGCTCCACTCGCGCATGAACTCGCGCGCCTGGCGGCGCAGCGATCGGCGCAAATCGAATCGCGGCCCGTGCAGATACCAGAGCATCGCGAGTCCGAGGTAGCTCGAAAAAATCTGCGTCGCCGCCCACGCCGGATCGAGCTCCGCATCGAAAACGCCGAGCCGCTGCCCGCGCTCGACGAGATCGCGAAAGCTCTTGATGCCGTGCAGGTTCGCCTTGCGCATCGAGCGCAGCACGCGCGGTCCGATCTTGTGCGACTCGAGCGCGATGATCAGCAGCAGCCGGCTGACCCACGGATTTTTCTCGTTGAGCGCCGCCACCGTGTCGAACATGCGGTTGAACTCCGCGCGGAACTCGACCGGGTTGGTCGCGTGCGCGGATTTCTCGAACACCAGCTCCCATTCACCAAGCACCTTGGCGACGACCGCGACGAAGAATGCTTCCTTGTCGGCGAAGTGCCAATACAGCGCGCCCTTGGTGACGCCCGCCGCGCGCGCGATTCGCGCCAGCGAAGTGCCGCGATAACCGTAAGACGCGAACAGATCCATCGCGGCGTCGATCAACACCTGGTCGAGCGAGCCGCGCCGACGCGGCGGCTGCGGAGCCGGCGCGGAATTTTTGCGAGCGGAAGAGATCATTTGAACGATCGGTATGGTGAGGCAGTGCGGGTGTCCGCGTCAAGCGAGGACCGTACGCCAAAATGAAAAACGCGCCTCTTACGAGGCGCGCAATTCTGCGGCGACGCAGACTACTTAGAGTTTACATCCGGGCCGCCGCCCGTCGCGGGTGATCTATTGATCGCGCGCGCTAGTTCTGGCTGGAAGTACCGCCGTCGGGGCCTTTCATATTGCGCTCCAGGCACCAGCGATCGATCACCTCGGCGTTAAAACGCCAATCGGTGCCAATCCGGAAGCCCGGAAGCTCGCCGCGACGCAGCAGTTTGTAGATTGTTGATGGATGCACGCGCAGGTATTCGGACAATTCCTTGACCGTCATCACACGTGGCAAGCTATACTTTGCTTCATTGGCCATGATATCTCCCGGTAACGTAAGCCCCGTCTGCCGCCTACTGCCTGGATTTGATGCTCTCTTTCGCATCGTTCAAATGATGGTTCATCCGCCCTTACGCCCACCATGAGTCTCTTAGAAAGTCTCAAAATCATCGCTGGGGGTCAAGAGCAATCTAAGAGGTTTTCTGATAATTTTCGCTCTTTTCTTGCATTTTTATACTTGGAGTCACACCCCGATGCACAGATTCCGATTCAAAATGCACATAAAGACCCTTAACCGTATCTGCGAGCCTTGAAATGATCATAACTAGGTCAAGTCCTAATCGCAAATCGATTGTGCTAATCGGTGTTTTGCTTTTCCTCGCCTATGCCCGCCCCGCCCATGCTCAACTCTCACTCGCCAGTTCCGATATAACCCCCGGAGCCGCTATCGGCAACGACTACGCCTGCACCGGCGCCGATCACTCGCCCGCGCTCGCATGGAGCGGCGCGCCACAATCGACGAAGTCGTTCGCGTTGATTGTTGATGATACCGACGCTCCAGGAGGAACTTTTATTCATTGGATAGCGTTCAATATTTCCGCTGGCGTAAATTCGCTGCCCGCAGGCGTGCCGCAAACCGCGGAGATTCCAGGTGGCGGGTCAAATGGAATCAACAGCTTCGGTCATTACGGCTACAATGGACCGTGTCCGCCGCCGGGGAAAACGCATCACTATCATTTTCACATCTACGCGCTCGACTCGGCGCTCCCCGCGGTTGACAATGCGCACGCGGACGCGATTCAGTCCGCCATGCAAGGTCACGTGCTGGCCACTGCGGAATTCGCCGGCACTTTCGAACGCTGAGGGGCAAACGATTCATCGATGAAAACGGCACTGAAGATCCTTGGTGGAGTGATCGTTCTCGCGATCGTCGCGGTCGTCGCGCTGCATTTTTACGAATTGCGGCGCGCGCGCCAGGCCGGTCTGCTGACCGAGAACATCACGCATGACGGCGACGTCTGGAAGGCCGACTTCACCGCGCGCATCCCGGCTCCCGAGCAGACTGTCTATGACGCCATTCGCAACGTCGAAAACACCCGCAGCGATCAGGTGAAGGCGGTGCGCGTCGTGTCGCAGAGCGGAAACAAAAAGACGGTCGACATGGATATCGCCGGCCCGGGCGGACAAACGATCACCACCGAGCTCGCCTTCGAGTACTTCCCCGATGATAAAAAGATCGTCTACAACAGCGTCAACAATCCGCTGCTCGACACGCAGGGCGTCTATCAGCTGACCGACGAAGGCGCGAGCACGTTTATCGACTACCATCAGAATACCCATATGCTGCAGCCACTTCCGGTTCCCGACGGCGTCATCCAGCAGGTCATTCGCAGCATCTTCGTCGCGGAACTCGAGACCTTGAAGCGCCAGCTCAACATCACGACCGCCGACGATACCGGCAGCGACGACAACCCTTGAGCGGCGGCGCCGATGCCGCGCGAATTACCGCGATGAACGAAATCGACGCGCAGCTTGCTCTTGGCGTCGAGCTGTTCAATCGCGGTGAATTTTTCGAAGCGCATGAAGCGATGGAAGATGCGATGAACATGCTCGACGACGACACTGCCGACTGGGATTTCTATCTCGGCCTGCTGCGAGCGTCGGTCGCCAATCACAAGCTCGGCGATGGCGAGCTGTCGAGCGCACGATTGCACCTGCGCGCCGCGCTGAAATTCCTCGCGCCCTATCCCGACCGCCATCGCGGCATCAAGCTGCGCGAGTTTCGTAGCGCACTGACCGCCGAGCTCGCGCGCCTCGACTCGCAGGCGAGCAACGTCACGCCGCCACGCATCGAGCTCGCCGTCTGATGACTCCCTTCTCGACAGAATTCGTGACCTCAGCCTTCGCGCTCGACGGATGCCCGCGATGGAAGCGGGCGGAGGTCGCGCTCGCGGGCAGATCGAACGTCGGCAAGAGTTCACTGCTCAACGCGCTTGCGGGAGTGAAGGGCCTCGCACGCACCAGCAAAACTCCCGGGCGCACGCGGTGCCTCAATTTCTTTTCGGTCAACGATACGCTCGCGCTATGCGACCTGCCCGGCTTCGGCTACGCGAAAATGAGTCACGAGGACGCGGCAAAAATCGCCTCGATGATGCAGGAGTATATCCACGGCCGCGTCAATCTCGCCGCCATCGCAATTCTGATCGATTGCCGCCGCGGGCCGCAGCAGGATGAACTCGAGCTGGCGCAGATGGCTGAAGAGCGCGGAATCGCGGTCATTCCGGTCGCGACCAAGAGCGACAAGCTGCGCCGTTCGGATCGTGCTGGCGCGCTGAAGCGCTTCGACCCGATGCGCGCGCGCCCGATTTTCTGCTCAACGACATCCGGCGAAGGCATCGACGACCTGCGCCGCCGAATACTCGCCGTCGATCGCACTGATCACCTGAAACGCGCCGAATCACAATGACTCCCGAAGTCTCGGTAATCATCCCGACGTACAATCGATGCGCGATGCTGCACGAGGCGATCGATTCCGTGTTCGCACAATCGATCGCATCGTTCGAGTTGATCGTAATCGACGACGGCTCGACCGACGGAACCGCCGAGCACCTGACACGCCCTGAAGTCTGGTTCCCCTTCCCCCAGGGGAAGGGGTTAGGGGTTAGGTCGCCTGCGTATCCGAGCCTCCAATTCGAGCGCATTGAGCATCGCGGTCCTGCTGCGGCGCGAAACTGCGGCGTCGCGATTGCGCGTGCGCCGCTGATTGCTTTCCTCGACTCCGACGATCTGTGGTCGCCGACCAAGCTCGAACGCCAGCTCGCATTCGTGCGCGCGAATCCCGCCCGCGCGATCTCGCAAAGCAACGAAATATGGATCCGCAACGGCCGCCGAGTGAATCCGGGGGTCCGCCATCGCAAGCGCGGCGGCGACATTTTCATCGAATCGCTCCGCACCTGCCTCATCAGCATGTCGGCCACGATGATGCGCACCGATCTTTTTCGTTCGGCGGGCGGCTTCGACGAGATCATGACCGCGGCCGAAGACTACGACCTGTGGCTACGCATTCTAATTGACGACGAAGCCGGCTTGCTCGACGAACCGCTGGTGACGCGCCGCGGCGGGCATCGCGATCAAGCTTCGGCGACGACACCGGCGATCGATCGCTTCCGCATTCTCGCGCTTACGAAATTGCTCGCCGATGAGAGGCTGTCTCCAGCGCGGCGAATCGCGGCGGTCGAGGTGCTCGCCGAGAAATGCCGCATTTATGCAGGCGGCCTCAAACGTCGAGGCAAGATTGATGAGGCGCGACTGTATGAATGGATTGCCGACCGTGCGCACAGCTGGCAATCGAGCGCGGACACAGAAATCGGATGCGCAATAAAGTCGATGCGTTCGATGCTTCGCGAAGTTTCACATGAGTGCTGACGACATCGACGCGCAGATTCGCGATCTCGCCGCCGAGAAACGGCTCCCACCCAGCCATCTCGAGCGATGGCTCGCGATGGATTCGCCGTCGCGCGGCGCAATACTCGACCTCGCCCGCGCGCTGCGACTTCGGACGGGTCAACTGGTGACGGCGCTCGACACTCTCGACGAGATCGCAGTGCGCGAGCATGTCACAATTGCCGTAGTGCTCGACCGCCCCGAAATCCGCCGCATCGCAAACGCTCCCGGCTCGGCGCCGTCGCGTGCGAGTTCGCTGCTGGAAGCGATCCGGACACTTCGCTACCCGCTGCTCAAAAAATTGCAGGAGCAACTGCACACTGAAATCTCGGCGCTGAAGTTGCCCCGCGGCATCTCGCTGGACTTGCCCACCGACCTCGGCTCTGATGAGCTCACGGTTTCGCTTCGGGTGCGTAGCGCCGCTGAACTGGCGCATCTGCTCGACGCGCTCGAGCGCTCACGCCCCGGACTGACAAGGATTATCGAAATGCTTGGCGGTAAAAAGTGAAGTTCGATCTCGACGCCGTCTTCGTGGAGCATGGATGCGGCGATTCCGCACTGGCGACCCGTATCCTGCGCTCGATTCCGCGCGAGGTGCCGGTGACGCACATCGCCGACGCGCGCGAGGCCGCGCGGCCCGAGAGCGGCGCGCGCGACCCGTTCGGCGCGGGCAAGCGCCGGCTTGTGATCGCGCGCCGCAAGACTCCGTTCCTGATGCCGTGCCCCGCGGGCTCCGCAAAATTCGCCTGCTGCGGGTACCTAGTGCTCACGCTCGCGTCGAACTGCCCGATGGACTGCTCGTACTGCTTTCTGCAGGAATATCTCGCCGACAATCCGGCCTTCCAGGTCTACGCGAACTTCACTGATTCGTTCGACGAACTCGACCGCCTCTCCGACAGCGCGCACGGACGGAGCTTCCGGGTCGGCACGGGTGAGCTGGCGGATTCGCTCGCGTTCGATTCGATCACCGGGATCAGTCGCGATCTGATCGAGTTTTTTTCTGCGCGTGAAAATCTGACGCTCGAACTCAAAACCAAGACCAACGAGATTGAAAATCTTTTTGCGATCGACCCGCGCGGGCGCGTGCTGGTCTCGTGGACCTTGTCGCCGGACGCTGTTTATCGAAGCTCGGAGCATTTCACGGCCTCGCCCACAGCGAGAATCGCGGCGGCGCGCGCCGTGCTCGACGCCGGCTACCGCGTCGCCTTTCATTTCGATCCGCTGATTGCGTATCCCGACGCCGAGCGCGATTACATCCGATTGATCGATGAGTTGCTCGACACCGTTGCGGCAAAACAAATCTCCTTCATCAGTATGGGCGGTCTGCGGATGACGCCGCGCCTGCGCGGCACCGCGCGTAGCCGTTTTCCCGGCGATCCGATGCTATGCGGCGAGGACGTGCTCGCGGCGGACGGCCGTTTTCGCACCTTCACACCGCTGCGCCTGAGTCTTTACTGCGCGCTGGCCGAGCGCTTCAAAAAAGCGGGTGCCGAAATTCCCGCCTACCTGTGCATGGAACCGGCCAGCGTCCACGAAAACGTCTTTGGCGCAGTGCCACCGCGACCGGCTACAATCGGCGAGCGCCTCGCACGCACTTGAGATGCCAACTCGAAAAAAATCCAGCGCACGCCCGAACTCGATCGCCGCTGCCAACGGTAATCTGCGCGGCGCGCGCGCGGCGATCGACCGGCCTATCGGCGTATTCGATTCGGGCATCGGCGGACTCACCGTTTTGAAAGAGTTGACCGCCGCTCTGCCGAGCGAGGACTTCATCTATCTCGGCGACACGGCGCGCCTGCCGTACGGCACGAAATCCAACGAAGTGATTGTCCGCTACTCGAAGGAGAACACCGGCTTCCTGCTTGCCAAGGGGATCAAAATGCTGGTGGTCGCGTGCAACACCTCGAGCGCCGTCGCGCTCGAGTCGATTGCGTCCGACACGATGGTTCCCGTCGTCGGCGTGATCGAGCCGGGCGCGCGCGCGGCGGCGAAGGCCTCGCGCAACGGCAAGATCGGCGTGATCGGCACCGAGGCGACGATCGCGTCGGGCGCGTATACGCGCGCTATCCAGCGGCTCAGCCCGCGCGCGGAAATCTACACGCGCGCATGCCCGCTGCTGGTGCCGCTGGCCGAGGAAGGATGGACCGACAATGAGGTCGCGGAGCTGACGGTAGCGCACTATCTCGAGAGCCTGAAGCAGAGCGGCATCGACACGCTGCTGCTGGGGTGCACGCATTACCCGCTGCTGCGCGAAATGTTTGCGCGAATTCTGGGGCCGCGCGTGAAGATCGTGGATTCCGCGACTGCTACCGCGGCTGACGTGCGCGAGCGTCTGCGGGCGCTGAAGCTGGCGACGCGCGGGGGAGATGGCACTCAAAGCTTCTTCGTCACCGAGACGCCGGATAGGTTCGTGCGCGTAGGGCGCAGATTTCTCGGCCCGCAGGTGGAGTCCGCGGTACGTATCGAGCGTTAGCGAGCGGCCCGCGCGAAGCGCTCCGTGTCATTATAGAACGAGGCGAAGAATCGCGGATTCGTCGACATACTGGATTTCGGAGTAACCGGCCTTTGCGGCGGTCGATCCGTGGTTGAGGGTGCGGTAGTTTGCGCCGAGAAAGATCCGGGATTCTTCGCTACGCTCAGAATGACACAAAGACAGAGCAAGGCGGAGGCACTATCAGGCAAGATCGCATTACTTTCTCCCTCTCTTGTGTCGGGCGATTTCAGGATAAGATGATTAGAGTTAAACTTGTGCGCCGGATCGATGTGGCGTGCCCGAAACCTAATCTCAAACTTGCCGCATAACTTGCTCATATAAGATGGCTTCAGCTTTTTCTCTCGTTGCGCGGAAAATCTTCGGATCGAAGAACGAACGCGAAATCAAACGGCTCCGTCCCGATGTGGACGAGATCAACCGGCTCGAGCCGGAGATCTCGGCGCTGAGCGACGACGAGTTGCGCGCCAAAATCGCCGAATGGAAGGCGAAGATCAGCGCCATCGAGGAACGCGAGCAGCGCGACGAGGCAATGCTCGAAATTCTGCCGCAGGTCTTCGCGGTCGTGCGCGAGGCTTCGAAGCGCACCATCGGCCAGCGCCATTTCGACGTGCAGATGATCGGCGGGATGATCCTGCATCAGGGGCGAATCGCGGAGATGAAAACCGGCGAGGGCAAGACTCTCGTCGCCACGCTGCCGGCCGTGCTCAACGCGCTGTCGGGACGCGGCGTGCACGTCGTCACCGTCAACGACTATCTCGCGCGGCGCGACTCCGAATGGATGGGGCGCATCTACGGCTTCCTCGGTCTGACGGTTGGCGTCGTCGTTCACGGCCTCACCGACCAGGAACGCAAGGCCGCCTACCGCGCCGACATCACCTACGGCCAGAACAACGAATTCGGCTTCGACTACCTGCGCGACAACATGAAGTTCAACATCGAGGACTACGTCCAGCGCGAGCACAACTTCGCGATCGTGGACGAAGTCGACTCGATTCTGATCGACGAGGCGCGCACGCCGCTGATAATCTCCGGCGCCTCGGAAGAATCCACCGACACATATTATGTCGTCGACCGCGTCATCCCGCGCCTGAAAGCCGAGGAGCATTACACCGTCGACGAGAAGATGCGCACCGTCGCGCTGACCGAGGACGGCGTGACGCGCGTCGAGCAGCTGCTCGGCGTCGATAACCTGTACGACCCGCGCAACATCCTGCTGCTGCATCACGCGAACCAGGGTCTTCGCGCGCATGCGCTGTTCAAGCGCGACGTCGATTACGTGGTCAAGGACGGCGAGGTGATCATCGTCGATGAATTCACCGGGCGGCTGATGCCGGGACGGCGATGGAGCGACGGGCTGCATCAGGCGGTCGAGGCGAAAGAGAACGTCAAGATCGAATCCGAGAACCAGACGCTCGCGACGATCACTTTTCAGAACTATTTCCGCATGTACAAGAAGCTGTCGGGCATGACCGGCACGGCAGACACGGAAGCGGTCGAGTTCAAGGAAATCTACGGGCTCGACGTGGTCGTCATCCCGACCAATCAGCCGATGATCCGCATCGACAATCACGACGTCGTCTACAAAACCGAGGACGAGAAGTTCGACGCCGTTATCGAAGAGATCCGCGACTGTCACGAACGCGGACAGCCGGTGCTGGTCGGCACCGTCTCGATCGAAAAGTCCGAGCGCGTCGCCGACAAGCTCAAGAAGACCGCGGTCAAGCATTCCGTGCTCAACGCCAAGAACCATGAGCGCGAAGCGGAAATCGTCGCGCAGGCCGGCCGCTTCGGCGCGGTGACGATTTCGACCAACATGGCGGGCCGCGGCACCGATATCGTGCTCGGCGGAAATCCCGAGTTCATGGC
>JBEKLS010000150.1:0-10806 GCA_050010075.1 Binatus sp. (SeqCode)
GGCCTGATGCCGTCGCCGAATATCATGGCGGCCGCGCTCACCCGGCGCACGCGCAACGCCAACCTGGTCGTGCTCGGCAACTCGATCGCGCTCTACAATCCGCCGATTCGCGTCGCCGAGGAGTTCGCGATGCTCGACGTTATCTCGGGCGGACGCCTGATCGCGGGCTTCCCGGTCGGCACCTCGATGGATACCAACTTCTGCTACGGCGAAGTTCCCGCGACGATTCGCGAGAAGTACTACGAGGCGCACGACCTTATCATCAAGGCGTGGGAAGCGAAGGACGTGTTCTCGTTCAACGGCAAATACACGAAGCTGCGCTACGTGAACACGTGGCCGAAGCCGTTGCAGCAGCCGCATCCGCCGATCTGGATTCCGGGCGGCGGATCGGTCGAAACCTACGACTTCTGCGCCGACCACAATTACCAGTACAGCTTCCTGTCCTACTTCGGGTACATCGCGGGCAAGAAGGTCGCCGACGGCTATTGGGAAGTGATGGCGAAAAAAGGCAAGGAGCTGAATCCGTACAGCCTTGGCTTCGCGCAGGTCGTCGCCGTGGCGGAGACCGACGAGCAGGCGGAGAAGGATTACGCCGCGCACATGGATTATTTCTACAACCGGTGCCTGCACGTCTATGACGGCTTCGCCGACGCGCCGGGCTATCGCACGGTGAAGACGATCAAGGCCGGCATGCTCGGCCAGGTCGGCGATCAGGCTGCGATGCGGCGCCAGGGTCTCAAGTGGAAGGACTTCCTCGATCAGGGCTACGTGATCGCGGGATCGCCGAAGACGGTGCGCGAGCGTTTGCGCGAGGCGATGAAGTCGCTCAACTGCGGGCATCTGATGCTGCTGCAGCAGATCGGATCGATGCCGCCGGAGCTCGTGCGCAAGAGCACCAGCCTCTTCGCGACCGAGGTCATGCCGTACATGCGCGATCTGTGGACCAACTTCGAAGACAAATGGTCGCCCAAGCGTGACCTGCCGCAGGCCGACTTCGCGGTGCCGAGTCCGGTGCACTTCGAACAGCGCGAAACCAACGGCCACGCTCGCGTGTCGGCGGCGGCCTCGGCGTCGGCGGAGGTTCGCAGCGCGAAATGAACACGACGCAGAAACTTCTAAACGGAAAATTCTCGCTCGAGATGCAGGTCTACGGCAGCGGCGAACCGCTTCTGTACCTGCACGGCGCGGGCGGCCTGATGCCGGTCGAGCCGTTCCTCGAGGAGCTCGGCAAGAACTTCAAGGTGTACGCGCCGCAGTTCCCCGGTTACGCCGAGTCGACCGGCAACGAGTTCATCGACGATGTCGTCGACGCGGCGCTGTTCTACCACGAGCTGATGGACGAAGTCGGCATCCCGACCGCGAACATCGTCGGCCATTCGATGGGCGGGATGCTCGCGGCTGAGGTCGCGGCGCTCGACGTACATCGCGCAAAGAAGCTCGTGCTGATAGCGCCGGCCGGTTTCTGGATCGACGAGACGCCGATTCCGGATCTGTTCGCCGCGCCGCTCACCGAGATTGCGCCATTGCTGTTTCACGATCCCAATTCGCCGGCCGCGCAGATGCTGACCGCGATACCGACGGACTTCAAAGCGCTCGAGACGATGTACGTCGAGCGGGTGAAGCGCTTTGCGACGGCCAGCAAATTTCTGTGGCCGATCCCCGACCGTGGTCTGAAGAAGCGGGCGTACCGGATCGCGGCGCCGACCCTGCTGCTGTGGGGCGACGATGACAAGCTGATCCCGCCGGTCTACGCGAGGGAGTTCACCAGCCGCATCAAGAACAGCAAGCTCGAGCTGATTAAGAATGCCGGGCACATGGTGATGTACGAGCAGCAGGAAGCGCTGGTCAGCGCGATCCGGAATTTCCTGAAAGGCTGACCACATCACTCAACAGAAGTAACGACGGCCGGGGCATTGACGCTCCGGTCGTTTCTTTTTCACGGCTTGAATCTGAATGCGCACGCGATTAGCTTCCGGCGCATGGCAGATAGAAAGCGACGTGGCATATTCCTCACCGTGATGACGGTGCTGTTCGTAATCCTCGCACTTTCTGATTTCACCAAGGCGCTGCAGGCCGCGCACAATCCGGATATGGGACTGGTGATGTTCGGTCACAAGTTCCACGGCGCCGCGCACAACCTCATCGTCGGCCCGCTGTTCGGCGCCGTACTTCTCGCATACGCCTACGGCATCTGGAACCTGCGTGCGTGGGTGATGCCGCTCGCGATGGTCTATGCATTTTACGTCCCCTACAACCTGGTGCTGTTCTGGTACCGGCAACCGCCGGGGCCGCGGGCGATGGGGTTCATCATCTTCTACCTGGCAATCGCGCTGACCGGTTCGGTCGGCACCGCGCTCTATCTCGCCAGCCATCGCGAGCGTCTCAGCTGAAAAAGATCGACTCGCGACAACGATGGATCGCCGTGCTCGCGAAGTTCGCGCGCGCGATGCGCGAGCCCGCGTCGAAGCGTCACTGGGCGCCGCAGTTCGAGTGCGCCTCGCGCGAGCGTATCCGCGAAATCGAGGAAGAAAAGCTCGCCGCGATGATTCCCTACCTCTACGAGCACAGTCCGTTCTATCGCGCGAAGTTCAAAGCCGCGAAACTCAAGCCCGCCGACATCCGGACGCTCGCCGATCTGCCGAAGATGCCGGTCACCACCAAGGATGAGATGGCGCGCGACGTCGCGGCGCATCGGCCGTGGGGAACTTATACGCCGATCGACGATCGCACCTGGCGCGAGCGCGGCTGGATGATCTTTTCGACCTCGGGAACCACGGCAACGCCGCGATCGTTCCGCTACACGGCGCTCGACGCCGAGTTGTGGGCGACGACCAGCGCGCGCGCGTTGTATGCGATGGGCGTGCGCGCCGGCGACACTGCGCTGACCTGCACCAACTACAATCCGCACGTCTTTTTCTGGTCGATTCATCATGCGTTCAACCTGATGAAGGTCGCAGTCGTGCCCGGCGGCGTGCCGACCGAGCGCCGCCTGCAGATGATCGAGCTCTACCGGCCGACGATTCTCGTCGCGACACCGTCGTACTCGCTCCATCTCGCGGGTGCGATGCGGGACGGGGGCGCCGATCCGGCAGCCAGCTCGATCGCGAAGGTCATTTGCGGCGGAGAGCCGGCTTCCGGGATCGCATCGACGCGCCGGCGAATCGAGGAGACCTGGAACGCCGAGCTGCACGACGTTTACGGATGCACCGAGGCGGTGCCCGCCGGCTGGGCGTACACCTGCCGTGAGGGTCTCAAGCGCGATCCGGTCGGAACGCATGTGCAGGAAGATTTGCAAATCTGGGAGCTGGTCGATCCCGACACCTTCGAGCCGGTGGCGCCGGACGCGCGCGGACTCACCGTGGTCACCAATCTGAACTCGGAGGGATCGCCGCAGTTGCGCTTCCTGGTGGGCGATTTCGCGACTTTCGACTACGGCAAATGCCCCTGCGGCCGCACTTTCGCGCGCGCGCGCGGCGGATTCAACGGACGCGCCGACGATATGCTGATCATTCGCGGGCTGAAGCTGTTCCCGAGCGTGGTCGAGGAAATCGTGCGCGGGTTCGACGCGCTGGGCAACGAATTTCAAATCGTGCTCGAGACCGAAGGCGTGATGGACGCGTTCACGATCGTGGTTGAGACTTCGGCGCCTGTCGATGAAACCTACGCCGGTGAACTGCGCGCGCGCCTCGAGGCCGAGGTTATCCGCCAATGCGAGCTGCGACCGCGAATCAACCTCGCGGCGCCCGGCACCCTGCCCCGCACTGAATTCAAGGCGCGGCGGGTGATTGATCGGCGCCGCACTCTGTAGTCGGCTGGCGGAGGCGGAATCCTGAATCGCGCGAGGCGCGCTGTATTCGGACCCTCACCTTCATCCTCTCCCTTACAGGGAGAGGAGACAGACAACGCATGCTGGTTACACGCAGCTCTCCTTGCAGGAGAGGAGACAGAAAAGCAGTTGACGGGGTGATTGGACAGTTTTAAATTGCAACTATGAAAATTTACGAATTTACCGGGGCTCCGAATCCACGCCGCGTGCGCGTTTTTCTCGCGGAAAAAGGCATCAACAACGTTGCGTCCGTGCAGGTCAATATTGCGAGTGGCGAAAATCGCAAGCCTGAGTTCCTGAAGATCAACCCGCTGGGCGGGCTGCCGGTGCTCGAACTTGACGACGGCACTCATATCGCCGAGTCGGTCGCGATCTGCCGCTATTTCGAAGAGCTTCATCCCGAGCCGCGCCTGATGGGCATCGACGCGAAGGACAAGGCGGTCGTCGAGATGTGGAACCGGCGGATGGAGTTCGGAGTCCTTGCGATGACGGCAGCGTCGTTCCGCAACACGAGCGATTTTTTCAAGGGGCGTATTCCGCAGGTCAAGGAGTACGGCGAAGTTGCGCGCAACGCAGCGGTCAAGGCGCTCGAATGGCTGGACACTGAGCTGGCGAATCGCGAGTTCATCGCGGGACCGCGCTACACGATTGCGGATATCACGGCGCTGATTGGAATCGATTTCGGGCGCACGACTGCGATCAAGATCCAGGAAAATCAGAAGAACCTCGCGCGCTGGCATCAGGCAGTGTCGAGCCGTCCTAGCGCGAAGGCGTCTTAGCGATAGGAAGGCGGGCACGGCGGCCCGCCCTACTATGATAGGAATGGGGGGCGCGGCGGCCCGCCCCACTGCGGCCCGCCGCCTCACTGTCCCACTGCCTCTTTTCTTTTCAGCGTGATGTGGCTTGGGCGAAGGCCGTGGCGGGCGGTGGATAGATCGGCGTGTACATCTGGTAGCACATCAGGTAAACGATCACGCCCGTCACTGAGACGTACATCCAGAGCGGCCAGGTCCATCGCGCGATGCCGCGATGACGGCGGAAGTTGCCCTTCAGCGCGAACCATAGGGTCATAACTGCGAGCGGTACGATCACGCCGGCCAGGATTACGTGCGGAATCAGAATCCCGAAGTAGAGCGAGCGCACCCAGCCCTGGCCGCTGAAGCGCACGTTGCCGACGTTGTAGTGATAGGTGAGATACGACGTCAGGAAGACGGCGGAAAATCCCACCGCGGTGAGCATGCACGCGCGATGCGCCCGCACCCATCCGTTCTTGATGAAGATAAATCCCGCCAGCAGCAGGACCGTGGCGCATCCGTTGAGAAACGCGTTGAGAGGAGCCAGCGAATGATAAGCATCCACTCAGGTTGCCGGGCGTCTCGCGGTTTGTGTCACGGCGTTTGCATCGGCGGCGGCGCGACCGGATTCGCACCCATCTCGGCCGGGTTCGTTACCGGCCTTGGATGATCGAACTTGGTCCACATGCGCGTCGTCAGATCGGGCAGCAGCATGAAGCATAGAAAGGTGACGAGTACCACCGGAATGATCGCGATGATGGCGAGCCCCCGCTTCTCCATCGCCAGATGCATGAAGTACATCGCGACCAGCACGGCCTTGGCCCACGCCAGCGCGATCAACAGACCGACCTTGGCGACTTGCGGCAGGCCCATCGCGTATACGCCGAGCTCGACGGCGGTCAGTATGGACAGGTAAATGAAAACCGCAATGTAGTTGGGGCCGGCGTGATCGGCCTCGTGTCCGGAAATCGCAGCTTGCGTGGTCATGGTTTGAATTTCATCTCCAGAGCTTGGTCGTTGGAAAGCTGCTCCCTAGATCAGATAGATGAAGGTGAAGATCAGGATCCAGACGAGATCGACGAAGTGCCAGTAGAGTCCCGCCACTTCGACCAGGTTGGCTTTCGCCGGTGTTAGCTTGCCGGTCATACCGCGAATGAGCAGGACGCTGTTGTAGACGACGCCGCCGAAAACGTGGCAGCCGTGAAAGCCGGTCAGGATGAAGAAGGTGGCGTCGAAGAGGTCGACCTTGATCGACATTCCTTTTTCGCCGAGCAGGTGATGCCACTCGAAGGCCTGCATCCCGAGAAACAGCAGGCCGCCGAGCACGGTCAGCGCCATGAAGTTGCGATAGCGCGCCATCCTGCCGGTCTGGATCGAGCCGAGCGCCTCGACCATCGTGACGCTCGAACAGATCAGGATGAAGGTCATGATGGCGGTGGTGGTGATGCCCAGGAAGGCCGCCGGCGACGGCCAGTTGGGATTGTCGATGCGCAGCGCGCCGTACGCGGCGATGGCCGCGCCGAAGGTCATCGCGTCGCCGGCCAGGAACGACCACATCCCGAGCTTGCCCATATTTCCGGGCGTCAACGACGGTTCGAGCTGATCGACCGGTATCGCGTGTTCGTGGGTCTCTGCTGCAGCGGCCTCGCTCATCGCAACCATCCTCTTCGGGGCAAATAGCTATAGTCAGTGTTCATTTGAAGTGACTAGTAAGTACCTAATCAATGCTTGTCACTCGTTGGCGGAGTAGTAGTGCGTTCGTGGCGCTGCGACCGGCGATAGAACAGGTAAGTAACCCCGCCGATCGCCGCGAACGAGACGTACGGCGACGCCACCAGGAAGAGCGCACTGGTCTTGTAGGCCTGGAAGGTGGGGTCGGAATCCGAAAGACCGCAGGTCGCGCACGCATGTGCGATCCGCGGAAGCGCCGCAACGATCGCGGCCGCAATCGTCATCGCCGTTGCCTTGGGCCTTAAATTTTTCATCATCACAATAACCCCGCACACGAAAACTACATCAGATATACCAGTCCGAACAGGACCGGCCAGACCGCGCAGACGAAATACCAGTACAGAGCGCAAAGCTCAATCCCGTGGGCGTTGCGGGCGTTGTACCTGCCGTTCATCGCGAACCACACGACGCACGCCAGCCAGGCCACTCCCGCGGTCACGTGCGCGCCATGGCATCCGATCAGGATATAAAAAGTGCCGCCATACGCGCCGCTGGAAAGCTTGAGGCCGTGCGCGACCAGCCGTATCCATTCGCTGCCCTGGACCGCGAGGAAGGTCATTCCCAGCGCCAGCGTCGCGAGCAGGTAGCGGCGCGTCAGGCGCTGGCGGCTGCGATGCACCGCGCGGAGCGCGAGCGTCATCGTGATCGCGCTCGACAAGAGCACGAAAGTATTCACCCAGGTGACGACGATCGGCAGGCGCGGCAAGCCCGGCGGCGGCCAGAACGGCGCCGCGAAGCGAAAAATCAGGAAGGATCCGATGAGGCCGCTGAACAGCATCATCTCGGACGCGATCAGCATCATGATCGCGAGCATCCCGCTGTTGATGAACGGGCGCTCGACTTGATCGCCGCTCGAGCTCGAGTCGGACGAGCGGCTGCGGCGGGCCGGCGCCACGAACGGGCGCACTTTCGCAGTCGATGCGGTCACGAGTGCCATCTCAATGCTTCACTATGATCGTCACGACCGAGATCGTGACCAACAGCACCATCACGCCGATCAGGACCTTCAGCGTGCGCCAGATTTCCTCTTTGCGCTCCTCGCGCGTCACGAGCGTATTCATACGGCCACTCATACGCGATCCAGCACGAGCACCAGCAACACGATTGGCAGATAGACGATTGAGGCGAGCAGCAGCCGGCGCGCCGCCTTCGCATTGCCGGGCGCGCGAACCATCGCAACTCCAACGGTGAGCATCCAGAGCCCCAACGCGCACGCAATGACGGTGTACGGAGTTCCGGTGAAGCCGAGCATGGTCGGGATGATTCCAACGGCGACGAGCCCGAGGCTGCCTGCGATGACGATTGGATTCGACGCGTTGCCGCCCCGGATGTTGTCTTGCGGCAGCAAGTGGATGCCGGCGCGCGCGTAGTCGGTGCGATAGAGGCGCGCGACGGCGAAGGTATGCGGCAACTGCCAGAGGAACATAATCGCGAAGAGCACGAGCGGCTCCCAGCTCAGTCCACCGCGCGCCGCGGCCCATCCTGCGATGGGCGGGAGCGCGCCGGGAATCGCACCGACGATGTTGCACATCCAGGTGTAGCGTTTCAGCGGAGTGTACACGCCGAGATAAATGATCGTGACCGCGGCGGTCACCGCGGTGCAAAGCAGGTTGGTCGCGAGCGCGAGGTAAACGAGGCCCGCGGCAGTCGCGATGACGCCGAAGGTCAACGCTTCGGCCGGGCGCATCCGCATGTCGGGCAGCGGACGATGGCGCGTGCGATCCATTATCGCGTCGATGTCGCGCTCGACGTATTCGTTCAGCGCGAGCGTCCCGCCGGCGGCCAACGCGGTGCCTGCGAGCAGGTTCAGCGCGAGCGTCACGTCGAATCCCGCGCGACCGCCGAGATAGAAGCCCGCGAGCGTCGTGACCAGCACCATCAGCACGACGCGCGGCTTGGTCAGCTCGAAATAATCGCTCACGCGGCCGCGCGGCAGCGTGAGTGCGGATTCAGCGATCGCCACTTTGGCGCTCACGCGGTCACCTGCCGTTTAAGGGCGCGCGAACTTGGCTGCGATTCGATCGCATAGCCGCGATGCGGTACGCCGAGAATGCGATATGCGCGAAGCGTCAGCGTCAGGCTGGTCGCCAGGACGGCAGCGCCGACCGCGACGTGGCTGGTCGTCGGTATCACCGAACGGCCGCTCCAGATAGTGATCGCGCCGAGACAAATTTGCAGTATCAGCAGCAGGAACAGCCCGAGTGCGGGGCGACGAAGCGCGGTGACCTCGCTATGCGTCCGCAGCACGCGCGCGACGGTCCACAAAACCGTCGCGGTGACGACCACCGCGCCGCATCGATGCGCGAAATTAACTGCGATGTATTCGTTCCAGTACGGCGGGATCACATAGCCGAACGAAAGCGGGAAATCGGGGATGACCAGGCCAGCGCTCATGTGGCGCATCAGCGCGCCGACGAGGATTTGCATATAGATGATAGCGGTGGTCGCGACGGCGAGGGCCGGCAGCGGGATTCGCGACGGCGGCTCGTCGACGTGCGGCGTCGTCTCCCAGTTCGGATTGGTGAAGATCGCGATCGATACCATCAGGCAGAACAGTGCCTGCGCGGTCGCGGCATGCGTAACCGCAATCGCCAGCGGCAATTCGAGCAGCACCGTGATTCCGCCGAGCACGGCTTGCACGATGATCAATCCGAAGGCGAGCATGACGAGGTTGCGCACCCATCGCCGCGGCTCGGCGCGCCACGCGTACGCCATCAGCACGAGCGTCAGGATGACGACGGTTCCGGCGGCGAGTCGATGTCCAAATTCGAAACGGATGCCGCCTTGCCACGCCGGAATCAGCTTGCCGTTGGCCAGCGGCCAATCCGGTAGTGCGAGCGCGGAGCCGGTCGAGGTGACGAGTCCGCCGACGAAGATGAGGCAAAAGGTGGCGCCCGCGGTCAGCACCGCAAAGCGATGCAGTCCGCGCGCCCGCGCTACCTCAGTTGGAGACTGATTCATTAATGACTATTCGACTACCTAATCCGCCGCGGCTGTCGTGTGCTCGATCAACTGCGATTGCGGCAGGAAATCCTCCGCAACCTCGGGCGAGCTGTACTCGTAAGGTCCACGATAAACGATCGGCACCGGTCCCGGCCAGTTGCCGTGCGGCGGCGGCGAGGGCGTCGTCCACTCCAGAGTATTCGCGTTCCACGGATTCTCGGTTGCCTTCGCGCCCTTGTAGAGGCTGTAGATGATGTTCGCCAGCAGAAAGAACTGCGAGGCGCCGAGCACGAAAGCGCTGACCGTAATGAATTCGTTGATCGGAATGATCGGTTTCAAAAAGTCGTACTGCTGGGGATTGTAAATGCGGCGCATGTGCCCGGCCATTCCCAGGATGTGCATCGGGAAGAAGGTGCAGTTGAAGGCGACGAACGTAAGCCAGAAGTGAACCTTGCCGAGCCCTTCGTTCATCATGCGGCCGAACATTTTCGGGAACCAGTAGGTGATTCCGCCGAAGATTGCGAACAGGCTGCCGCCGAACAGTACGTAGTGAATGTGCGCGACGATGAAGTAAGTGTCGTGGATGTACATATCCACGGGCGTGCACGCCATCCAGATTCCCGACAGCCCGCCAATCACGAACATCGCGACGAACGCCAGCCCGTGCATCATCGGCACCGTGTAGTGGATGTCGCCCTTGTAGATCGTGCCGAGCCAGTTGAAGGTCTTAATCGCGGACGGCACTCCGATCAGCATCGTCGTGATCATGAAACTGCTGCCGAGCGCCGGGTCCATGCCCGACTGGAACATGTGATGACCCCACACGACCCACGACAGGAACGCGATCGCGATCATCGCGTAGGCCATCGCGCGGTAGCCGAAGATGGGCTTGCGCGAGAACGTCGCGATGATTTCCGACGCGATGCCCATCCCGGGCAGGATCATGATGTAGACCTCGGGATGGCCGAAGAACCAGAACAGGTGCTGCCACAGCAGCGGCTCGCCGCCGCCCGCGGGCAGAAAGAAATGCGTGCCGCCGAGACGATCGAACAGCAACAGCGCGAGCGCCGTCGTCAGCACCGGCAGCGCGAGCAGCAGCAGAATCGCCGTGATGAACAGCGACCAGATGACCAGCGGCAGGCGGAAGAAGTACATGCCCTTGGTGCGCATGTTGATGATGGTGGTGATGTAGTTGATCGAGCCCATCAGCGACGACGCGCCGAGCACGATGATGCTGATGCACCATAAGTCCTGGCCCCAATCGACGCCGGTGTAAATCGGCACGGCGCTCAGTGGAGCGTACGAGGTCCAGCCCGCGGCGGCGGGACCGCCGGTCACGAAGAACGACGACAGCATGATCACGCCGGCCACCGCGCCGACCCAAAACGAGAGCATGTTCAGCTTGGGGAACGCCATGTCGCGCGCGCCGATCATCAGCGGGATGAGAAAGTTGCCGAAGCATCCGACCAGGATCGGCATCACCACGAAGAAGATCATGATGGTGGCGTGCAT
>JBEKLS010000151.1:0-10701 GCA_050010075.1 Binatus sp. (SeqCode)
GCCGCCGACGATTGCGATACCCAACGGGCGGCGCAGCTCGGAGCCGACTCCGGTTCCCAGCGCCAGCGGCAAGCCGCCGAGCAAGGCCGCCATCGTGGTCATCATGATCGGCCGGAAGCGCAGCAGGCAGGCCTGGAAGATCGCCTCGCGCGGCGGCTTGCCTTCCTTGCGCTGTGCTTCGAGCGCGAAGTCGATCATCATGATCGCGTTTTTCTTGACGATACCTATCAGCAGGATGATGCCGATGAGCGCGATCACGTTGAGATCCTGGCCGCAGATCATCAGCGCCAGGATCGCGCCGACCCCCGCCGAAGGCAGCGTCGACAAAATCGTGACCGGGTGGATGTAACTCTCGTAGAGAACTCCGAGCACGATATACACAGTGACAAGAGCCGCAAGGATCAGCAGCGGCTCGTTTTTCAACGACGCCCGGAAGGCCGCCGCAGTGCCCTGGAACGAAGCCTCGATACTCGCGGGCATCCCGATTTCCTCGCGCGCCTGATCGATCGCGGAGACCGCGTCGCCCAGCGAGTAACCCGGCGCGAGATCGAACGAGATCGTCACCGCAGGGAACTGACCCTCGTGATTTACCGCGAGCGGCGCCGCGCCCGGCTCGAAGCGCGTGAACGCGCTCAGCGGCACCTCGCCGCCGGTACTAGAGCGAATGTAAATGTCGTCGAGCGCATGCGGGTTGCGCTGAAACTGCGGCCCGACTTCGAGCACCACGTGATACTGGTTCAGCTGGGTGAAAATCGTCGACACCTGCCGCTGTCCAAAGGCGTCGTACAAGGTTTCGTCGATCAGATTCGGCGAGATACCGAGGCGCGAGGCCGTCAGCCGGTCGATGACGATGTGCTCTTCCCAGCCGTCGTTCTGCTGGTCGGTCGCGAGGTTGCGCAGCGCGGGCAGCGTCTTGAGCTTATCGACGAGTTTCTTTGTCCACAGATTTAATTCGTCGCCGCTCGGATCCTCGAGGCTGTACTGATACTGCGTGCGGCTGACGCGATCTTCGACCGTCAAATCCTGCACCGGCTGCAGGTACAGCGTTATGCCGTTGACGGTCGCCAGCTTCGGCGCCAGCCGGTCGATCACCGTGCTGATATCGACCTTGCGCACGTCGAGCGGCTTCAAGTTGATCAGGATGCGGCCGCTATTGACCGTGATGTTGGTGCCGTCGATGCCGACGAATGACGACAGGCTCTCGACCGCCGGGTCCTGCAAAATTATCTGCGCCAATTGCTGCTGGCCCCGCACCATCGCGGCAAACGACACGTCCTGCGGCGCTTCGGAGACGCCCTGGATAACGCCGGTGTCCTGCACCGGAAAAAATCCCTTCGGCACCACGATGTAGAGGACGATCGTCAGCACCAGCGTGGCGATCGCGACCATCAGCGTTTCCCATTCATGTTGCAGCACCCATTCGAGCGTGCGGCCGTAAAACGCGATGGTGTCCTCGAAGACCTTTTCCGACTTGCGATAGAACCAGGTCTGCTGATCCTTCGGCGTATGCTTCAGCAGCTTCGCGCTCATCATCGGCGTCAACGTCAGCGAGACCACTGCCGACATCAGGATCGTCACCGCCAGCGTCACCGCGAACTCGCGGAACAGGCGCCCGACGATATCGCCCATGAACAGCAGCGGAATCAGCACCGCGATCAGCGAGACGGTCAGCGACAGGATCGTGAAGCCGATTTGCTCCGCGCCCTTCAGCGCCGCGTCCAGCGGCTTGTCGCCCTCCTCGATGAAGCGCGAGATGTTTTCGATCATCACGATCGCGTCATCGACCACGAAGCCGGTCGAAATCGTGAGCGCCATCAACGACAGGTTGTCCAGGCTGTAGCCGAGCAGATACATCACGCAGAACGTTCCGATCAGCGAGAGCGGAACCGCGATACTGGGAATGATCGTCGCCGACAAGCTGCGCAGGAACAGGAAGATGACCATCACGACCAGCACCACCGTCAGCATCAGCTCGAACAGCACGTCCTTGACCGACGCGCGAATCGTGGTGGTGCGGTCCGTGAGAATCTGCACCTTCACCGACGACGGCAGCGAGGCCTGCAGCCGCGGCATCAGCGCCTTGATCCGGTCGACGACCGCGATGATATTGGCGCCGGGCTGACGCTGAACGTTGACGATCACCGCCGGCGTCAGGTTCATCCACGCCGCCGCTTTGACGTTCTCGGCGTCGTCGATCGCGACCGCGACGTCGGACAGCTTGACTGGCGCGCCGCTGTGATAGGCGACAATCAGCGGCATGTAGTCCTTGGCGGTGAGCAGCTGGTCGTTGGCGCCGATCGTGTACGCCTGCTGCTTGCCGTCGAAGTTGCCCTTGGCCTCGTCCACGTTGGCGTTGGCGATAGCAGTCCGCAGATCCTCGAGCGTCATTCCATATGATGCGAGCGAGGTCGGATTAGCCTGCACGCGCACCGACGGCTTCTGTCCGCCGCCGATACTCACCAGGCCGACGCCCGGCAGTTGCGAGATCTTCTCGCCCAGGCGCGTGTCCGCCAAATCTTCGACCTGGTCGAGCGGCAGTTCCTTCGAGGTCAGCGCCAGCGTGAGAATCGGCGCGTCAGCCGGATTGGTCTTGCTGTAAACGGGAGGGTTCGGCAGATCCGTCGGCAAGTAGGTCGCCGCCGCGTTGATCGCCGCCTGCACCTCCTGCTCGGCAACGTCGATATTCAGGTTGAGGTCGAACTGCAGCGTGATCACCGAGCTGCCGAACGAGCTGTTCGAGGTCATCTGCGTGAGCCCCGGCACCTCGCCGAACTGGCGCTCGAGCGGCGCCGTCACCGACGAGGCCATCACGTCGGGACTCGCACCAGGGTAGAACGTCATCACCTGGATGGTCGGATAGTCGACCTGGGGCAGGGCAGATACGGGCAACTGCCCGTAAGCGACGAGCCCGGCCAGCAGCAGCCCGACCATCAGCAGCGAAGTCGCGACCGGGCGCAGTATGAACGGGCGAGAGAGATTCACGGCGTCGCGCTCGCGGGTGGAATTGCCGCGGTCTGCACGCTGACGCGCGCTCCTTGCGTCAGCTTGTCCACGCCGTCGGTCACGACCAGGTCTCCCGCCGCCACGCCCTTGGAGATCGCCATCACATCGCCCTGCGACGCCTGCACCGTCACCGGCCGCATCTCGACCGTCTTGTCGGGCTTGACCACATAGACAAACGATCCTTGCTGGCTGCGCTGGAGCCCTGCCGCCGGAATCAGAATCGCGTTGGGAATTGTGTTCACCAGCAGGCGCGCGTTGACGAATTGATTCGGGAACAGCGAGTTGTCCAGGTTGGGAAAGGATGCCTTCAGCTTGATCGTGCCGGTCGACTGATCGATCTGGTTGTCGGTCGTGAGCAGCGACCCCTCCGCGAGTTTGTGCTTCATATCGCGATCGTAAGCGGCGACCGGAAGTTGCGGGTCGGTCTTCATCGCGCTCTCGAGGCTCGGCAGGTCGTCCTCGGGAATACTGAAATCGACCGCGATCGGCTGCAACTGCGTAATCACCGCGATACCGGTCGCGTCCGTCGCGTGAATAATATTGCCAGGGTCCACCAGCCGCAGCCCGACTCGTCCGGTTATCGGCGACGTGATGCGGCTGTAGGTCAGCTGAAGTTTGGCGTTATCGACGGCGCCCTTATCGCTCTCGATCGATCCGGCGTACTGTCCGACCGTCGATTCCTGGTTGTCGAGATCCTGCCGCGCAAGAACGTTCTGCGAAAAAAGTTCCTTGTCGCGCGCGTAAGTGACCTTCGCGTTTTCGAGCGTCGCTAAATCCTTGGCGAGCGTCCCCTCAGCCTGCGTCAGCTCGACCTGGTATGGACGCGGATCGATCTCAGCCAGCAGATCGCCGGCTTTCACCATCTGCCCTTCGGTAAAATTTACTTTGTCGAGCTGGCCATCAACCCGGCTCTTGACGGTGACCGTGTTGTAGGCCGTCACCGTTCCGATAGCCGAGATGTACTGGTTGAGATCGCCCACCGTGGCCGCCACCGCCGCAACCGGGACGACCATATGCGAGGCGGTTTGCGCCGCCGTGGTGGCGGAATCTGTCGTGCTGCGGCCGCTTAAATAGTAGATGCCGATCAATCCAACGATCAGAATCACCAGCCATAGCCGCCATCGATGGCGAATGCGGTCGGACCAACTTTGCACGTGGGTATCCTGCATGAATCGCGCGGCGTTAGGTTTTCCGGTCGTCAGTCCGTCAGAATCCATCATGTACTCCGTCGCCAATCTAGCAAACAACGATCCTGCCTTTGTATTCTTGCAATTATGGACCCGCCAGTCCATATTTCAAAGGGGTGCCACTGGCGACTACGGCTCTACGAATCCGGTAAATCCAGGTTTCCAATTTTGAGCGTCAAACGACAACCGGCTTCGCCCCCGATTCGCCGCAAGGACGGCCGCGGCCGGCCCGCAACTCCGTTCCTGCGCGAGAGGATCCTCCAGAGCGCCGCGGAACTCTTCGCCGAGCGGGAGTTCGAGCTGGTGTTGATCGACGAGGTCGCCGCGCACGCCGGCGTTGGCAAGGGCAGCGTTTACCGCCAGTTCAGATCGAAAGAGGAACTCTACGCGGCCGCCGTAATCAGTGGGTTCGTGCAACTGCAGCAGGAAATTCGCGCTGCGCTCGCCGGATACACCTCGATGCGCGAGCAGATCGCGACGATCGTGCGGCACGCGCTCAAGTTCTTTTGGAGCCGCCGCCAGTTCTTCGCACTGCTGCGCGACCCGCAGGCGTTGCCGCCCTCGCAGGAACGCCAGTACCGGGCCGAGCGCAACAATCTGTCGCGACTGATAAGCGAAGTGCTCGACGACGGCGTCAAGCGCGGCGCGATGCCGCCGGGTCTCGACACGCGCATCGCGGCCGAATCTGTGCTGGGCATGGTGCGCGGCATCAACCGCTACAGTCGTGAGTACACGTCGCCGGAGCGCGCGGCCGAGGTCATCACGTCGATCTTCCTCGACGGCTGCTCGGCGCGCTAATCTCCGATCTCTCGCCCCCTGCTTCACGAGAGAGATTGGGTGAGGGTTCTGCGACTCAAGCTAGATACCGAGGCGTCAATGCAAACTCTGTTGCCAATAGCCGAAAAAATCGCCGCAATACTCAAGGACCGGAAACAGAACATCGCCGTCGCCGAATCCACCACGGGCGGGCTGGTCTCAGCCGCGCTACTCAGCGTGCCAGGCGCATCGGCGTATTACGTCGCAGGCGCAGTGGTCTACACGCTCAAAGCGCGGCGCACGATGCTCGACGTACCTGACGCCGCCTTCGCCCATATCAAGTCGGTCACCGAAGAAGGCGCAATGATTCTCGCCCGCGCGGCCCGCACCCGCTTCGGAGTCACCTGGACCATCGCGGAGATAGGCGCAAGCGGCCCCACCGGCAATCGTTACGGCGACAAAGCCGGCCACAGTTGCATAGCAGTAGCCGGCCCGGTCGAGCGCTCCCTGACAGTAGAAACCGGCAGCCCCGATCGCATCGCCAACATGCGAACATTCTCAGCCGCCGCCTTGAATCTGCTGCTCGAAAGCATGTCTGCCTCCTAAGGATCCCCGCCGAACTCTCTAAATACTGGGTGCAGGGGTCACCCCTGCCGAGGGAAGCGTGAAACCCACCGCGGGTTTCACATTTGATTAAGTGATTTACCCTTCCCCAATCACGGCGTGACTTCCGACAACCGATCCACCTCCCTCAAACTCGGAAACAGCCGATACCACATCGCGACGATAACCAGCGTGCCGACGCCTCCGATGACCACCGCCGGCACTGTGCCGAACCATGTCGCTGTGACGCCAGATTCGAACTCGCCCAGCTCGTTCGATGCGCCCACGAAAAGCCGGTTCACCGCGCTGACCCGTCCGCGCATCGCGTCGGGCGTCGCCAGCTGGGTCAGAGTCGTCCGCACATACACACTCACCATATCCGATGCGCCCATCACGAACAGTGCGCCCATCGACAGCCCGAAATTCCGCGACAGGCCGAAAACGATCGTCGCGATTCCGAAAATCGCGACACACGCGAACATCGAGAGTCCCGCATGCCGCTGCCGCCGCACCATCTGGCCCAGCGCGAGCCCAAGCATTGCGGCGCCGAGGGCAGGCGCGCTCCGCAGCACGCCAAGTCCCAGCGGCCCGACATGCAGAATGTCGCGTGCATACACCGGCAGCAGCGCGGTCGCGCCACCGAGCAGCACTGCGAACAAATCCAGCGAGAACGCGCCGAGGATCAGCGGCTTGCGCCACACGTACGCAACGCCCGCCGTGATCCGTTCGAAGATCGTCGTGTCGGCCTCTTTCTCGTAGCGCGCGCTGCGGCTCTGGATGCCAAAGATCACGAATGCAACGGCCGCGAACAGTGCCAGGCAAACTCCGTAGTCCGCCGCCGGTCCGAGAATGTAAATCGCCCCGCCGATCGCCGGTCCGGCTATGACCGCGACCTGCGAGGTCGAGGAATTCCACGCGACCGCCTGCGGAAATTGATCGTGCGGCACCAGCAGCGGCACGAATGATTGCGCCGCGGGCCCCGCGAACGCGCGCGCCGCGCCGAACAGCGTAAGCACTGCGTAGAACGGCCAGATGACGACGGTGCCCGTCAGCGCGAGCGTCAGGAAACCGCCGGCCGCAAGCGCAGAGACCAGGTAACTGATCACGAGGATGAGCCTGCGATCGAAGCGGTCGGCCAGGTGCCCGGCGGGAATCGTGCACGCCATCATCGGGATGAATTGGAACAGCCCGACGTAACCGAGCGCCAGCGGAGTATGCGCGATGTTGTAGATTTGCCAGCTGACCGCAACCGATTGAATTTGGAAGGCGAGAATCGCCAGGAAACCCGCGCCCAGGTAGCGCCGAAAGTCGCGATGCGCGAGGGCGTTTGTATTTGCGGTCGTCGACGGGGCAGCCATTTTCAATTGCGACGCGCGCAACGCGTCAGGGCCTTACCGGTTCTATTAGAAGCCTCGCGACGAATCGACATGCGGTTCGCCGGAGTGCTTGCTCTCTGGACGCATCCACCGAGGTGATGCAAAGTCTCCCCATGGACAAGCAATCCGTCCGAACCTACGTCGAAAAGCTTTGGGATGCCTCCATCGTCGGCGAACTGGTCGAGTACATTCGCATCCCCAACAAGTCGGTCGCCTTCGATCGCGACTGGAAAGCGCACGGCCACATGGACCGCGTCGTCGCGCGCTTCGAGAATTGGGCGCGCCGCCAACCGATTCGCGGGATGAAGCTGGAAGTCGTACAGCTCGAAGGACGCACGCCGCTGCTGTTCATCGAGATCCCCGGCGACTCGAACGATTGCGTGCTGCTGTATGGCCACATGGACAAGCAGCCCGAGATGGCGGGATGGCGCGAAGGGCTCGGGCCGTGGCAGCCGGTGTTCGAGGGAGATCGTCTATACGGCCGCGGCAGCGCCGACGACGGCTACGCGATGTTCTCATGCCTCGGCGCGATCAGCGCGTTGCAGGCGAGCTCGACTAAACACGCGCGCTGCGTCGTGGTCATCGAGGCCTGCGAGGAAAGCGGCAGCTTCGATCTGCCTCATTACATAGAGCATCTCGCGCCGCGCATCGGGCAGCCAAGCCTGTGCATCGCGCTCGACTCGGGATGCGGCAACTACGATCAACTATGGCTGACAACGTCGTTGCGCGGCCTGGTTGGCGGCAAGCTACAGGTCGAAGTCCTCACCGAGGGCGTGCATTCGGGCGACGCGGGCGGAGTGGTGCCCGACAGCTTCCGCATCGTGCGCAGTCTGCTGAGCCGCGTCGAGGATGAAGCGACCGGCAAGGTGCTCGCCGCGGAGTTTCACGCGACGATTCCCGCCGCGCGCTTGAAGCAAGCTGCCGCCACTGCGACGGTGCTCGGCGACGACATTCGCACCAAGTTTCCGTTCATCGAACGCACGCATGCCGTCAGCAACGATACGACCGAGCTGATCCTCAACCGCGCGTGGCGTCCCGCGCTTTCGATCATCGGCGCCGACGGCCTGCCGCCAACCGGCAACGCCGGCAACGTGCTGCGCCCCGGCACGTCAGTGAGTTTGTCGCTCAGGCTGCCGCCAACCGTGGACGCGAAAGTCGCTACGCAAAAGCTCAAAAGCATTCTGGAGAAGGACCCGCCGTACGGATGCAAGGTGACCTTCCAGTCCAACTGGGGCGCCAGCGGATGGGACGCCCCCGAACTTTCGCCGTGGCTTGAGCGCAGCCTCGACGCGGCCTCGAATGACTACTTCGGCCGGCCGACCGCCTACATGGGCGAAGGCGGCACGATTCCATTCATGGGGATGCTGGGCGAGCGCTTCCCGCAAGCGCAATTTCTGATCACCGGAGTGCTGGGCCCTCACACCAACGCGCACGGGCCCAACGAGTTCCTGCACATCCCGACCGCGAAGAAAGTTACTTGCTGCGTCGCGAAAGTAATCGCCGACCATTTCAATCGCACCAACGCCTGAGTACGGAGGAAACCATGTCGATTCGACTTCGCCAGATTGCTCTCGTCGCCAACAAGCTCGCACCGGTGATCGATGATCTGAAAGCCGTGTTCGGTCTCGAGGTCTGTTACATCGATCCCGGCGTCGGCGTGTTTGGCCTCGAGAATTCGCTGCTGCCGGTCGGCAACAACTTCATCGAAGTGGTTGCGCCGATCAAGGAAGGCACCGCGGGCGGCCGTTACCTCAAGCGGCGCGGCGGCGACGGCGGCTACATGGTCATCTGCCAATGCGTCACGCACGCGGACCAGCTCGAGCGGCGCGAGCACGCGAAGGAAATGGGCATTCGAATCGCGTTGGAGCGCGAGAATAGCGAGTATCACATCCTGCAGTTGCATCCGGCGGACACCGGCGGCTCGTTCTTCGAGATCGATTGGGACGGCAAGGGCGAGCCCGAAGGACATTGGGAGCCGGCGGGCGGCAGCGGATGGCGCAAGGCGAAACGCACGGAAGTTGTCAGCGCATACTCGACAGTCGAACTGCAGACGCCCGATCCCGCGGGCCTCGCGGAGCGATGGGGGAAAATTACCGGCGTTTCGTTGCGCAAGGATGCGCGCGGGCGGCTCGAGATGCCGCTGGACAACGCCAGTGTGCGATTCGTCGAGGCCACCGACGGCCGCGGCGAGGGTCTGAGCGGAATCGACATGGTCGTCGCCGATCGCGCGCGATTGAATTCAGCTGCCGAGAGTCGCGGATATAAAATTTCCGGCGATCAACTGACGATTTGCGGGACGCGATTCTACCTGGTCTCGCCGAAAAGCCAGTAAGCAGTTCTGACGGCACGATCGCGGGCCGTCGGTAGACGACGTTGCGCAGGTTAGTACTCATCTCCGGCATCGTGGCTGGCGCGATCGTGCTAGTCGCGGCTGCGCTGACGGTTTACGCATACTTCAATTTGAGTTCGATCCTCGCCAGTAACGAATCGCGCATACTGGCGCGCGTGAGCGACGGGCTCGGCCGCCATGTCGAGGTCGGAAAAATACAGGCGCAGATGGGATGGGGCGTGTCGGTCGAGATCAGCGGGCTCACGATTGCCGACGATCCGGCATTTTCGGCGAAGCCGTTTCTGGCGGCTAGCGAAGTGTCGGCGGATGTCGAGTTCATCCCGCTGCTCGGAGGCAGGGCCAGGGTCTCGAAACTCCACCTGGTCAAACCCGACTTCCGGATCATCATGAACCCGAACGGCGACCTCAACATTAACTCGCTTGGCTCCAACCCTAACGAGGCGGCAAAAGCGCCGAGCACGCACGCGCACAAGCGATCGTCGCTGGGCGAGTTGTCGATAACGGCGCTCGACATCGAGGATGGCGAAGTCTCCTTCAGCGATCGGACCGAGAAGGCCTCGCCGATTCGCGTCAATCACCTGGACCTGGATGTCACTAATTTCAACGCGGCGGCGGCGTTCGACGTCGAGGCGAAGTTTGCGTTTCCGGGCGACACGCAAAACGTCGAGGCATCAGGCAAGCTCGGACCGTTGCTCAATCAGGGTGTGCTGGACGGGCAGGCGATTCCGGTTGACGTGAAAATGAAGCTCGATTCGATCCTGCTCGACACTCTCCGCCCGCTCGCTGATATCGGATCGAATATCCCGCCGGCGCTCTCGATTACCAACGCCGCAGATGTCACCGGAAACCTCGGCGGCACTATCGGAACGCTTACCATCGCGGCGACGACCGACCTGACTGCGAACCGTGTGGTGTACGCGCCGATTCTCGACAAGCCGGCCGGCACCGCGATGACGGTGAACGCGAACGCCACTTGGGGCAACCATCTCGCGATAACGAGCGCGAGTGCGAAGCTGTCCGACCTGGAGTTGACGACGAGCAAATTCTCGGGCGGCGGCGCGCAACCTTTGAGCATGCAAATCGATTCGAACAGCTTCAACCTCGCCAATCTGAGCCCGATGATAAGTGGCGCGTCCCGGTATGGGCTTGCGGGTATGGGCGAAGTTCACGGCATCTTGAAGGTGGGCGGTGGCAACGCGCCGATGGCCGGAACCGTGACGCTGAAACAAGTTGCCGCGAAACTGCCGTCGTGGTCCGGCGGCGTCAGCGACTTGAACGGCACGGTTCAGATCGCCGACGGAATCGAAGTCGTCGAGCCGACGAGTTTCACGTTCGGCTCCGCCCACGCGAATCTCGAAGGACGAGTCGAGTCCATCAGCCCGCTCAAAGCGAGCTATGCACTGAAGGCCGACTCGGTGAAGCTGGC
>JBEKLS010000152.1:0-10678 GCA_050010075.1 Binatus sp. (SeqCode)
CGCTCGCTGTTGGGCCGATAAAACGTGTCGGGATTTACCGCCGTGCTCCGCAAGGACCTCCGCCTCGAGCTGCGCAGCGGCGAGAGCACGCTGGCGCTGCTCGCGCTGTCGATGCTGGTGCTGGTCGTGCTGGTGTTTGCTCTCGACGCCGGACGCGTGCGCAGCGTCGACGTGGCCGCGGGCGCGCTGTGGGTCGCGCTGGTTTTCTCCGGGATGCTCGGCGCGAACCGCGCGCTGCTCGCCGAGCGCGACAATGGCGCGATTCGCGGCCTCCTGCTGAGCCCGCTCGATCCCGCGATGCTTTACGCGGCCAAGCTCGCCGCCGCGTTGATCTTCATGGCGGTTGCCGAAGTCGGCGCGGTCATCCTGATGGTGCTGTTCTTTAATCTCGACTTCGACGCGTCGACCGCACGCCTTGCGCCGATCCTGGCGCTCGGCGCGATCGGATTTTCCGCGCTGGCGACGCTGCTGTCTGCGATCACGGGGCGCACACGCGGCGGCGACATGCTGCTGCCGATTCTCGCGGTGCCAATTTTCGTGCCCGCGCTGATTGCCGGCGTCAAGGCGAGCGCAGCCGCCTTGGCAGGTGCGCCGCTTGCCTCGATGGGCGACTGGCTCAGGATAATGATCGCCTTCGATGTGCTGTTCGTCATCGCTGGTTACCTGCTGTTCGAGCATGTGGTGGGTGAGAACTGACTATAGGTAGTGAGTAGCGATGAATAACTCCGCAATTCGCAACGGACTTGGATTCGCGACGCTGGCGCTGATGGTCACAGCCTTGTTCATGGTATTCGACTACGTACCGCCGGAAGCGGAGCAGGGTATCGCGCAGCTGATATTTTATTTTCACGTTCCGCTCGCATGGGTTGCTTTCGCCTCCTTCGGACTGGTCGCGATCGCGGGAATTTTCTACCTGTGGCTCGGCGATCAACTGTGGGACGACCTCGGCTACGCCGCTGCCGAAACCGGGATGGTCTTCTGCACGCTGATGATTGTCGCCGGCTCGATTTGGGCCAAGCCGATTTGGGGCACGTGGTGGACGTGGGACTCGCGACTAACCACCACCTTCATTCTGTGGCTGATGTACGGCGGCTACCTGATGCTGCGCGCGAGCGCCGACGACACTCCCCAGGTCGCGCGTTTCGCCGCTGTGCTTGGACTCGTTGCCGCGCTGGACGTGCCTATAGTCATTGCGTCCGTGCGGCTTTGGCGTACGATTCATCCTGCCGTGCTGGTGATGAAGCAGGGCGGTCATGGGCTTGAGGATCCGCGGATGGTCGCGACGCTGCTGGTATGCCTGGCGGCGTTCACGGCCTTCTGGGCATGGCTGCTGATGCTGCGTTTCATGCAATTGCGGACGCGCAGCCGGATGGGTGCGCTGGCGGTCAGGATTGCGTTCGCGACCGCAGCCGCATCGGATATCAAATGATGGAATTGAATTGATGGAACATTTGGGATACCTGTTCGCCGCGTACAGCATCATCTTCGGGGTGATTTTCCTGTACGTGCTGTTCATCTGGCGCCGCCAGGCCGCGCTTGACGCGGAACTGCGTTCGCTCGAGGCGCGGATGGCGTCGCTGACAGAAGCGTCGGCGCCTGCGGCTTCGCCGGAAGCGCGATCGGATATTTGATTGGCTAATGACGTATTAGCAAATTGAACGCATAACTGAGTATCGGGACGTTCGTAACTGAGTATACTGGATGGAATTTCGCGACTACTATAAAGTTCTCGGCGTTGAGCGCAAAGCGAGCGAGGCGGATATCAAGAGTGCCTATCGCAAGCTCGCCCGCAAATTCCATCCCGACGTCAATCCCAATAACAAGGACGCCGAGGCCAAATTCAAGGAGATCAACGAGGCCTACCAGGTAATCAGCGACCCCGAGAAGCGCAAGAAGTACGACGAGCTGGGCGCCGACTGGGAGCATGGCGTGTCGCAGGAAGAGATGATGCGCCGCTACGCACAGCAGCAATCGGCGGCCGGAGCCGGCGGGCGGGCCGCGGGCAGCGGCGGCGCAGATTTCGGCGGTGGCGGCGACTTCAGCGACTTCTTTTCGCAGTTTTTCGGCGGTGGCGGCGGAAGACGCGCTGGCGGACGCAGCCGCGGCGGCGCGTCACGCGGATTTTCCACCTTCGATTTCGGCACCGAGCCGCAGCGCGCGCCCGACCTTCGCGCCGAAGTGGGAATCACGCTCGCCGATGCGGTCAAAGGGGCCAAGCGCCGGCTCGACCTCGTCGCCGAGGACGAATGCGCCACCTGCGGCGGTAGCGGGGTGATCTCGCGCGAGGAGAAGCAGGGCAAGGCGCGGGTGATTCGCTCGGCCGAGCAATGTCCGACCTGCGGCGGCGCCGGCGTGGTCGAGGCGCGGCGCACGCTCGAAGTGACAATCCCGGCCGGCATGACCGACGGCTCGCAGTTGCGCCTGAAGGGGCAGGGCGGCCGCGCGCCGCGGCCCGATCAGAATGGCGACCTCTTCCTGACGATACGAATCGAGCCGAATCCGGTGTTTGCGCTGACGGGCCGCGACCTGCGCGTCAATCTGCCGGTGTGGGATTACGAGGCGGCGCTCGGCGCCGAAATCACCGCGCCTACAATTGACGGGCGCGTGTCGCTCAAGATTCCGGCCGGCAGCCAGACGGGGCGCGTGATGCGCCTGCGCGGACGCGGGCTGCCGGCGCGCGGCAAGGAGCCGGCCGGCGACCTGCTCTATGAGCTGAAGGTGCTGGCGCCCACCGACTTGAATACAAAGGAACGCGCGCTGATGCAGGACCTGGCAGATAGCCTCAAGGCGCGCGGGGTTGCCGATCCGCGGGCGGAACTGATGGCGTCGAAGTAAGCAGGAGTTGAATGCGATGGCGCGGCGGCGGACCCGATCGAGAAGCTCGACTCGCGGCGAAGTGGTACTGATGAGCCGCAGCGTCTTCTGCTCGATAAGCGGCGTGAGCGAACGCGAGCTGGCGTCGTGGGAGCGCGAGGACCTGGTAGCGCCGGTCAGAGTCGAGCAAGTGCGCGGACAGCTCGAAGCGCTATACGACGAAGACGCATTGCGGCGCGTGCGAGTGATTCGCACACTGGGCGAAGAGCTCGAAGTTAATATTCCGGGGATTGGAGTGATATTGCACTTGTTGGATCAGATGAGTCGGTGATTGGGGAAGGGTAGATCACTTAATCAAATGTGAAACCCGCGGTGGGTTTCACACTTCCTTCAGCAGGGGTGACCCCTGCACCCAGTATTCAGAAAGATGCGGGACTTCGTCCCTGTTAGAAGGGGTTGGGGCGGAGCGGTCCGACTCTTACCTCGCCCGTTCCTTTCACGGGAGAGGCGGCTGGCCGTATCGCGGCCGGCGGTGAGGGTTCTGCGATCACAGCACAGAAGCCCGCCAACTCGCTTCACTTCAGCGCCGGGCCGAACCTTATCGGGCCTGGTATGAAAATATTCGTCCTGTGCGTATTTTGTTCGATTACTATTGACGGCGTGAGGTCTCCGCCGACGCTCAACTGGCTCGGGGTGAAACTGTCAATCTGCGTGCTTGATTGGCAACCACCTTCGTCCGACACCCACAAACTGCCGGAATGGTCGAAATCGATGCCGCCGACGCATTGCGAGCCCGGAAGGGAGTCGAACGTGGAAGGCGCAATCGTCACCGCCGGCGCCGGAGAGATTTCTCCCGAACCAGTGAGGTCCGCAGCCGGGAACATCTGGATCTCCTCGCCGTTGGTGCTTGACCCCGCAATCCACAGGTTTCCGGCGCTGTCGAAGGCAATGTCGACAGGGTAGAGCTGATCGGGCACGTCCAGCAGCAGGCTCGGAGTCGCCGGTCCGCTCGCCGCGCGATCTGCCGGAGCGTATCTGCCCATCTGGATCGGGTACGTTGGGTTAGGCGGCTGCTGGTACTGCACCGCCCAGAGATTGTTGGACGCGTCGAAGCGGATCACGTTGGGAATGAAATCGGCGGCAATCCTGACGGTTGGCGATGGTGAGCCGCTCGTCTTTATCTGGCTGGAGGTGAGCTCTACGATCGCCGGTCCATACTGATCGCTAACCCAAAGATTGCCGGACTGGTCGAAGGCGATGGAGTAAGGGACCTCAAACGGAAGTCCGGTATTGCCCATCTCATAGATGAGGACTTTGGGTTTCACGGCCTGGTGGGCCATAAGCTTGGCGAAGTCGCGGTATGAGACTTCGAGGACTGGATCGATGTTGCCGTCGATGACGCCGAAAGTGAGCCACAAATCGTTATTCTGATCGAATGTCATCGAGCGCGGACCGCCGTATTCAGTGCTGCCGAAGGTGAAATTGGATTTGGGTGCGCCGGTCTTATCGAGCGCTTTCCCCTGGAACTCGGTGAAGTATTGCTCGTTGCCCACCCAGAGCCCTTGCGTCTTCGCGCCGGGCTTGGCGACCGCAGTCTGCGTCGAAGCGAACAGAATGGCAGCGCCGAGGAACAGCGAGCGAATCGTGATTTTGCGATTCGGGCGCATCGCTACCAAGAGATAGAGTCCGACCCTGATTGCGTCAACCTCTTCGCGACGATTGTTAACCGCCAGTGAAAACAAAGCGCACTTTGTGATCGATTTGAGCAAACCTGACCCGTAAAACCTTCCCTCGACTGCGCGTTGATGCGTATCTCGGGCGGGAATAATCTCATTCGTGATGATTCGCGAGGCTGATAACAAGATCGTCGACGCGATCGAGCGCGCGCTTTCGCGGGCTCAGGTGCGGCCTGGATCATCTTTACTGATCGGGCTGTCCGGCGGAGCGGATTCGGTCGCGCTTACTTGCGCATTGCTCGAGTTGCGCGAGCGTTTCCAGTTGAAGCTTACGGCGGCGCATTTGAACCATCGGATTCGTGGTGACGAGTCTGATCGCGACGAAGAATTCGTGCGTGCTATGTGCGCGCGGCTTGGAATCGAGTTGATCGCCGAGCGTGCCGAGGGGCTTGCTGCGAATGCGAATCTCGAGGAGCGGGCGCGCGAGGTTCGACGCGAGTTTCTTATCCGCGCCGCCGAGCGTGTTGGAGCGGACTTCGTCGCGCTGGGACACCATCGCGACGATCAGGCGGAGACTGTTTTGATCCGGCTGCTGCGCGGCGCCGGAGCGGCGGGGCTGGCTGCTATGGCTGAGCGCGGGCCCGGGAAACTGCTTCGGCCGATGCTGTCGATTTCGCGCGCCGAGATTCGCGACTACCTCGATGCGCGCCCGATTGCGTTCGTCGAGGATTCCTCGAATGCGTCGCGCGACATTTTGCGTAACCGGATTCGCGCTGAGTTGATGCCGATGCTCGAGCGCGAGTATGCGCCCGGCCTCGGCGCGCGGCTGACGGAGGTTGCGGGCGAGATGCGCTCGCTCGACGAGCTCGTCAGCGCGCTTGCGTCGCGCGAGCTGAACGCGATGCGCGTCCACGGCGGCGCGCTTGACGTCTCGGGGTTTGCCGCGATCAATCGCGCGGTGCAGGCGGCCGCGATTCGGCTGTGTCTTGCCGAGCGCATGGGATCTTTGCGCGGAATTTCGCGCGCGCATGTCGAGGCCGTGCGCCTCCTTATACTCGAGGGCGGCCCGAGCGACTCGATCGATCTTCCACGCGGTTGGCGCGCTGAGCGCGAGTACAATCTGTTTCGGTTGTTGAATGCGCGAGTGCGAGAAGCTGACGCCGGATTCTCGGTTCCGATTTGTGCTGACGGAGTCACAATGGCAGCGGGCTTCAGATTCGAGGCTGCGACAATCACGGCTGCGGACGCGTCGATGCCGGAGAATCTGCTGGTCGCGATGTTCGATGCGGCGAAAGTCACTGATGCGGGCCTGGTCGCGCGCAACTTTGTACAGGGTGACCGAATTCGCCCGATCGGGATGCGCGGCACGCGCAAGGTCCATGACGTGTTCGTTGATCGCAAGCTGCCGCGAGCCCGGCGCGCGCATTTTCCGCTGATTACCGTCGGCGGCGAGATTGCCTGGATTCCCGGATTTGTGCGCGGGGACTGCGCGCTGGTCAACAAGGCGACCGAGACGGTACTGCGCGTTGAGGCGTCGGAAAGCACCGCTTAACACTTAGCACGTTGCGTGCGGATCAACCTGCGTGATACCTTTTTTATAGCATGAACCAGTTTTCTCGCAGTATTGCGCTATGGCTAGTGCTGGGACTGATGTTCCTGCTGCTGTTCAATATCTTCAGCAGACAACAACCCAAAGAACCCGAAATAATTTTCTCAGACTTCCTCAACCAGGTTGATAAAGGCCAGGTTGCGGAAGCGACTATCCAGGGCAACCTGATTAAGGGCGACTCGACCACGGGCGACCATTTCAAGACCTACGCCCCGGACGATCCCGACCTGGTCAAGACGCTGCGCGACAAGGGCGTCAAGATTGCGGCCAAGCCGGCCGAGGGCGACCCCTGGTGGATGGTCGCGCTGGTGCAATGGTTCCCGGTGCTGGTGCTCGCGGCGCTGTGGATTTTCTTCATGCGCCAGATGCAGATTGGCGGCGGCAAGGCGATGTCGTTCGGCAAGAGCCGCGCCAAGCTGCTGACCGAGAATACGCACAAGGTCACGTTCGCCGACGTCGCGGGTATAGATGAGGCGAAGGACGAGCTCGAAGAAATAATTCAATTTTTGCGCGACCCGAAGCGGTTCACGCGCCTCGGCGGCCGAATCCCCAAGGGCGTGCTGCTGGTCGGCCCGCCGGGAACCGGCAAGACGCTGCTTGCGCGCGCGATCGCGGGCGAGGCGGGGGTGCCGTTCTTTTCGATATCCGGATCGGACTTCGTCGAGATGTTTGTCGGCGTGGGCGCGTCTCGCGTGCGCGATCTGTTCGTGCAGGGCAAGAAGCATGCACCGTGCATCATCTTTATAGATGAGATCGACGCCGTGGGACGCCATCGCGGGGCCGGCCTGGGCGGCGGTCATGATGAGCGCGAGCAGACGCTCAACCAGTTGCTGGTCGAGATGGACGGCTTCGAGGCCAACGAGGGCGTAATTCTCGTCGCCGCGACCAATCGTCCCGACGTGCTCGATCCCGCGCTGCTGCGGCCCGGCCGTTTCGACCGGCGCGTGGTGGTGCCGCTGCCCGACGTGAAGGGCCGCGAAGGAATTCTGAAAGTTCATACGCGCAAGGTGCCGCTGTCGGACGATGTCGACGGCACCAAGCTGGCGCGCTCGACGCCGGGCTTTGCGGGCGCCGATTTGGAGAACCTTGTCAACGAGGCTGCGCTGCTGGCGGCGCGCCGCAACAAGGACAAGGTCGAGATGTCGGACTTCGAGCTGGCCAAGGACAAAGTGATGATGGGCGCGGAGCGGCGCTCGATGGTGATGTCGGGCTCGGAGCGCAAAATTATCGCGTACCACGAGGGTGGGCATGCGCTGGTTGCGATGCTGCAGCCCGGTGCCGATCCGGTCCACAAAGTTACGATTATTCCGCGCGGGATGGCGCTTGGCGTCACGCAGCAATTGCCGCTCGACGACAGGTACACCTATCCGCGCGACTACCTGGTGACGCGGCTGGCGGTGATGTTCGGCGGACGCACGGCTGAAGAGATCGTGTTCGGCCAGATGACGACCGGCGCCGGCAATGATATCGAAAAGGCGACCGAGCTCGCGCGCAAGATGGTCTGCGAATGGGGCATGAGCAAGGAGCTCGGCCCGATGACCTTCGGGCGGCGCGAGGAGCAGATCTTTTTGGGACGCGATATCGCGCATCATAAGGATTACTCGGAGCAGACCGCGCTCGAGATCGATCGCGAAGTGCGCAAGATAATCGACGACTCGTATCAGAAGGCGCGCCAGCTGCTGTCGGATCATCTGCCGTTGCTTCACGCTATCGCGTCGCGGCTGCTCGAGAAGGAAGTGCTCGAAGGCAGCGAAGTCGAGGCGATGGTCACGGCGTTCCGCGAAGGGCGTCCATTGCCGCCGTCGCCGGCCGCGGTGCGCAACGATCCTCCGCCGCGGCCCGGCCCTGACACGGGCAAGGAAAAGCGGGTCGAGGACGAAAGCCCGGTGCCAGGACTCCCGCCGAAGCCTGTTCTCGTGTAGTTGTTTCGCGGGCCCGCGGTTTTGACCTGCCGCGACTGGTCGACTTGATTTTTTCACGCGCGGGCGCGCGTCAGTTGTCGTGCGGGCGAGAGGTGAGGGGGGAAGTGGGGCCGATGCGATGCGACGCTCGCCGATTCAAGCCAAGTCCAAATTATTCAGCGATCGCGCCGGTCACAGGCCGTCGCACCGATTGTCGTTTTCAAATCTCAAGCTGGCCGACGGTCGCGTAATCAAGTTCCCCGCCGTCATGGGTGTGCTCAACGTGACGCCCGACTCCTTTTCCGACGGCGGCAGATACCTGGACCCGGACCGCGCCGTCGAGCATGCGCTAGCTATGGAAGGCGCGGGCGCCGACGTTATCGACGTGGGTGGAGAGTCAACGCGTCCGGTCGGTGCGGTAGAAGTTTCAGTCGAGGAGGAACTTGCACGGGTAACGCCGGTGATCGAGCGGCTGGGAAAGCGGCTGCGCGTGCCGATTTCGATCGACACACGGCGGGCGGAAGTCGCGCGCGTCGCGCTCGAGTCGGGGGCGGCAATAATCAACGACATTAGCGCGCTCGAGCACGACCCCGAGATGGCGCCGCTGGCGGCGCGCACGAAGTGCGCGGTGGTGCTGATGCATATGCGCGGCGGCCCCATGAATCATATCGCGTTCGCGCGCTATCGCGACGTGGTGCGCGAAGTCGTCGAGTACCTCGCCGCACGCGCGCGATTTGCCGTGGAGGCCGGAGTCGTGCGCTCACGAATCATCATCGATCCGGGGCTGGGATTCGCCAAGACTGCCCAGCATAATCTGCAATTGCTGGCCGCCTTGCCCGACCTCTGTGCGCTCGGCTATCCCGTATTAGTAGGAGCGTCGCGCAAGACCTTCGTGGCGCGAATCGCCGCCGGAGCGGCCGGTGTGGCTGGCGAGCGGGATTTGGAATTCGGCACGGCGGCGGTGAATGCGCTGGCAGTGGCTGCGGGCGCGTCGATTGTACGGGTGCATGACGCAGGCGCGGCTGTCGCCGTAGTGCGAATGGCCGCCGCGATGGCGGGACGGGATCAGCGGTTCAGGCACAATGCATAGCTACATACCAATGATACCGCAGCCGCGGTGGCAGGACTTTGTCGATGTCCTGATCGTGGCATACGTGATCTACCGGATCGCGTTGCTGATTCGCGGCACGCGCACGATGCAGATGGTGGTGGGGATGGTGATCGTTGGCGGCGCGTTCGTGGCGTCGCAGGTGCTCGGACTGTTCACGCTCAACTGGCTATTGAACAACTTCCTCGGTTCGTTGTTCGTCATCCTGGTGGTGATCTTCCAGGCGGATATTCGCCGCGCGTTGACCCGGGTCGGTGCGCAATCTTTCCTCGGCCGCGGCGCGGCGGTGGTCACGGCCGCGGAGGAAATTGCGACTGCGTCGGCGTGGTTGGCGGCCCGCAGAGTTGGCGCGCTGATCGTGCTCGAGCAGGACGACGGACTGGGCGAGTTTGTCGAGAGCGGCAGAATCCTCGACAGCAAGGTCTCGCCGGAGCTGCTCGAAACAATTTTCATGAACGGCTCTCCGCTTCACGACGGCGCCGTTATAATCAACGGCGATCGGATACTGGCCGCCGCCTGCTTGTTGCCGTTGTCACAGAATCCCAACGTCAGCCTGTCGCTCGGCACGCGTCATCGCGCTGCGATCGGGATGAGCGAAGATAGCGACGCGGTGGTGCTGGTCGTGTCCGAGGAGAGCGGACAGATTTCGCTCGCGCGCGGCGGCGTACTGAGCCGAGGACTCGAACCGGCCGAGGTTTTGTCCACGCTGCGGAAATTACCGGGTTAGCAGCGGGGGAGCGGGAAGAGCGACGAGACGACGCACGATGAAGCTGGGCGACTTCCAATATATGTTCGCGGCAAGCAGCGCGCGGCGTCTGCGCGGCAGCGATATTGGCCTGCGAATCTTCGCGGTGGCGCTCGCGATCGGACTCTGGATATTCGTCAACGCGGGTGAGCGCGGTTCGGTCGAACAGCTCACCGTGCCGATCAGCTATCGCTCGTTGCCGCAGGGAATGGTGATCGTGAATCATCCGCCGACCGAAGTGAAAATCGAGGTCACCGGACCGCGCACGCTGCTGTCGTTGCTGGATCCCGGGCGGCTTACACTCGCCCCCGATCTGCGCGAAGTGGCGACGGGACCGTCCGAGTTCAAGATAGAGCCCACGATGTTCAACGTCGGTCGAAACACCGCCGTCACCAGCATCTCGCCCGATGTATTGTCGCTCGACCTGGATCGGATGGTTACCCGCGACGTGCCGGTGCATCTGGCGGTCCAGAATGAAGTCGCGCCCGGCTACACGATCTCGTCGGTCGACATCACGCCGCCAAACGTCACTATCGTGGGGCCCAGCAGGTTTGTCGATCCGCTGACGGCGGTCAACACGGAGCCGTTCGACCTTAAGGGACTCACCTCGGATACCGACGGTTCGGTTAATATCGTGCCGCCCGATCCGACGCTCGGACTTTCCACCGGTCATGTCGATGCGAAGATCAACGTGGTCGAGGCCATTACCGACCGCGAGTTTCGCGCGGTGGACGTCGAGGTCAAGGACAGCGATTTCAAATACCGGGTCGAGCCCAAGCAGGCGACGCTGACGATTCGCGGGCCGGCGGTCAAGCTGGCGGGTCT
>JBEKLS010000153.1:0-10640 GCA_050010075.1 Binatus sp. (SeqCode)
GATGACAGCACCATTCCGCCGGCCGGATCTGGCGGCTTCGGCATCAGCAAGTTTTTCACAACCCCGAGTTATCAGAGCAGCCTCAACAGCATGGGCAATCGATCCATCCCGGACGTGGTGGTCAACGCGGATCCTTTTATGGGGACCGAAATCTGTGAGGCGGACGCGGGTGGTTGCCCGACCGGCTCGCTCTACGGCGGCACCAGCGTCGCTGCGCCAATGTGGGCAGCTTTTGTCGCCCTCCTGAACCAGGCGCAGGGCACTAACCTGGGATTCCTGAATCCCAAGATATATCCCCTGGCCGAGGCCGGCGGCTTCCATGATGCCGCGGCGCTCGGAAGCGATTTTTTCCACGTCGGCCTGGGATCGCCCAACGGAAGTGCACTGGACCTGCTGCTTGCCGGCCGAAGCGTCGGAACGCCCAGTGCGTCGCTCTCGACCGAGGATCTCTCTATCAAGACACCGGTAGATGGCGCCGTTCCAAATGGAATTTACGATGACGGTAAGACTGTCGGATACGTCACCGTACAGTTGCTCGACGCAAACGGAAACAGCGTGGGCGGCAAGACGGTAAAGCTTTCTCACAACTCCGGCAGCAATGCTCAAATCACGCCCGCGAGCGGGGTTTCGACCGCTTCTAATGGTTCGGTGACTTTTCAGGTGACGGACGAGACGCTCGAGAACGTTACCTTCACCGCCACTGATCAGACCGACGGCGTTACGCTGGCTACGCCACAGACCGTCGATTTTATAGTGCCTCCCGCCGCCGGAGCGAGCCTCATCGCGGGACCGTCGCAGGTGACGGCCGATGGCAAGACGCCGGCGGACATCACGGTTACGCTACAGGACTCTCTGGGGCGCCCGACCCCCGGCAAGCTGATCCAGATCTCGCAGACCGGCGGTAACTCGGTGATCAGCGGACCGAATCCGCCTCTCACCGATGCCAGCGGCAAGATCGACTTCAGCGCGGTGGATTCGAACAACGAAACCATTACGTACTCGGCCGTCGATGTGACCGACGGCAACCTGCCGTTCCCGGCGACCGGCACCGTCAGTTTCAGCGACGCGCCTGAGCCCGGATGCTCGAACACCTTCGTCGCGGCGCCCGGGTATATTGCGCAGCCGTACGCGACCGGCTTCACCGCGGAGAATTTCTGCGTCAGCGGAGTATGCGTCAGCGGATGTCCGGGGGCCTTCGGCCTCGCGTTTGATGCGAGCGGTAATCTCTTCGCGGTAGATCAACCAACCGGCGACATCTACAAGTTTCCACCGGGTGGCGGGGTGGCTGATTCGAGTACGTTGCTGACTCAGACCGCAATTCCGACCTTGGATGAGTTGGCGATCGACAGCAAGGGAAACCTGTACGGCGGCGTGAATGAAACCGGCGGCAACTACATGAACGGCGAGGTGGTGACGATCAATCAGTCCACCGGCGCCATCTCGGGAACCGTCGCGTCAGGGCTCACGTGCCCCGCGCTGATTTCGGTCGATCCGCTGAGCGGCGATCTCTTCGCCGACGACAACTGCTCGGGGGCGGGGCTCAACAACGCCTCGCTCTGGCGCATCTCCGATCCGAGCGGCTCGCCGAGCGTTTCGCTGTACGCGACGCTGCCCGGCAGTCCGAATGGCACTGAAGCATTCGCACCGGGCGGATCGATTTATATTACAACTTCCGGAGGCGGCGGTGAGATCGCGGTTGTCAGCGGGACCAACGGTCCAACGACGCCGACCGTGAGCACGCTTGGCGGTTTTTCATCTTACGGTCTGGGACTCATCGCGCAAGGCAGCCCTTCGAGCAGCGCCGCGCAGTTCCTTATCTCGAGCTTCAATGGAATCGACAACACGCCGGGCGGGATCGGGACGTTCGACGTGACTGGCGACAGTGTCACGCAGAGCGCCACTACGGTGACTAACAACGGACAGGCCTACAACATGATTATCGGGCCTGACGGATGCGTCTACGCGGCGCGCGGTGTCGCAGTTTTCAGAATCACGGACACCAGCGGCGCGTGCACGTACGCTGCGGCCAATCCATCGCCGTCGTTGTATCTGGCGCCGATCGGTATATCGCCCAACCCGCCACAGGGCAGTACGCAGAACTTCACGGCAACCTTTAATTACAAGACCGTACCGGATGGGACGCCTGTTCTGCTGACCGTAACGGGCGCCAACCCGCAAGCGGTGCAAGCCAACACTACTGGCGGTGTGGCTTCATTCAGTTACACGGGCTCACATGAGGGGGTCGATACGCTGGTCGCCAGCGCCACCGTTAGCGGTTCGCCGGTGACGTCAAACAATTCGGTAGTTACGTGGGGCGCTGGAACCGACGTGACGTTCCTGACGCTCAACCGAAGTCCAACCGCCGGCACGACGGGTCAGACGGTGAATCTGTCGGCGAATCTCACTGACGTGTCCGCTACGCCCGTCGGTGCGCTCGCGGGTCAGGAAGTGCAATTTTCGCTGGGGGGAGCGAATTGTTCGGCGGCCACCGACTCCAACGGCAACGCATCGTGCCAGGTTACTGCCAGCGGCGCGGGGAGCGTGACGCTGAGCGCGAGCTTCGCCGGCACCGCGCAGTACAACCCGTCGAACGCGTCGGAAGGCTTCAACGTGATCGCTTCGCTCGCGTCGCCGACTCCGACCGCGACGGCAACTCCGACCGCGACGCGCACGGCGACTCCAACTGCAACGCCGACGCCGGTCGTCGGCAAGCTCAAGGTCTCGCCCAAGCGGCTGGACTTCGGCGATGTCGAAGTAGGCTCGAACAAGACCAAAGACGTGAAGGTCATCAACGCAGGCAAAGTTAAAAAGAAGAAAGTGCCGCTGCCGATTCTGATCGAGATGGAGAACGGCGTGACCAGCCCCTTCAGCATCACGCAGGCCTGCGACGACGATGACCTCGGGCCGAAATCTAAGGGCGTCAAGGCTGGCAGTTGTGAAGTGGGAGTCACCTTCGCGCCGACCGCGGCGATGAAGTACTCGGGCACGCTGATGATCATCGACAACCTCGAGCCGACCTTCGAACGAAGCGTCAAGCTCGAGGGCACCGGCAAGGAGCCGAAGAAATGACCTGATCGGAATATTTTGGACGTATGCATCCCCGTCGTATCGATGCGATCCAAGAATCTGCTAAGTTATCGGCGGAACGATGGTCGACAGCGCGATTAGACGACTCCTTTTGGCCGTCGCAATACTGGCGGCCGCCACCGCTATCTACGGATGCTCTCAAACGGCTGACGCGACCACGACTTGCCAGGGAACTGATCAACAGAACTGCGAAGCTCGCGACAACGCCCGCCAGGAGCGCGACGCGCTCGACTACCAGAACGAGCCCGCCCTCGGCTACCTGGCGTCACCGCCCGGGTTGCTCCCGGTGCCGCTCACCGCGCGAAACGCTTCAGCGAATTAGCGGCGAGAATCGCTCAGTCAAACGCGCGGAAAACGTGAAACTTTGTCCCCGCTCGCACTCTTCCTGGTCGGGTGGCACCTACGGGCCGCTCAATTAGATTGTAGCGTCTGCGCACTTCTCCTTCTTTTCGAGATCAGTAGCGCTTTGGCGACTTGCGGCGACGTTTCACTCTCGCAACGTTAAAAAGCCTTTAATTCGTTTGCTTTTTACCCCTTATTGACAGTCTGGGAGGCGAGGGCGAGAATGCTACACTAAGCTGCGTTTGTCATCTTTGGGCAAACGTCGTCTTTAGGTAGTGGCGTGCAGGAGCGCAACGTACATAACAAGGCGCGAGTGCTCATCGTGGACAATGAGTTCCACGTAGCGCGGGGCGCCGCGACGGTACTTTCACAGGCCGGTTACGAATGCGAAACGTGTCCAACAGTCGAGGCCGCCTTGAAGGTGCTCGAGCATAATGGCGCAGACGTGATCGTCGCAGACATGAGGATGCCGGGGATGGATGGGATGGACTTACTGAAGAAGGTGCAGAGCAAGCAGCCGGACGTAGCGGTCGTAATGTCGGTGCCGTTGCCGGCGACCGAGTCGGCCAAAGAGGCGCTGCGCGGCGGCGCCTTCGACTACGTGACCAAGCCGTTCGACAACGACGAGCTGAACGCAGTCGTCACCCGCGCGGTCGAGATGAACGCGTTGCAACGCGAGAACCGCAAACTGCGCGAGCAACTCGACGTCGCCAGCCGCGCCGCCGGCTTCATCGCGGAAGCACCCAAAAGCCGTCAGCTCGTGGCGATGATCAGGCGCGTCGCGCCGTCGCGCACGACGACGCTGGTCGAAGGTGAGACCGGCACCGGCAAGGAGCTTGTGGCCCGGATGCTTCACTACTGGAGCAATCGCGCCGACGGTCCGTTCCTCGCGATCAACTGCAAGGCGCTGGCGGACGGCGTGGTCGAGAGCGAGCTGTTCGGCCATGAGAAGGGTTCGTTCACCGGCGCCATCCGTGACCGCGCGGGATGCTTCGAGCGCGCCACCGGCGGCACCTTGTTTCTCGACGAGATCGGAGAGGCGGGCTCGGACTTCCAGGCCAAGTTGCTGCGCGTGCTCGAAGACGGCGAGGTGCTGCGCGTCGGCGGATCGAAGCCGCGCAAGGTTGATGTCCGCATAGTCACCGCGACCAATCGCAAGCTGCGCAGCGAGGTTGCGGCCGGCCGCTTCCGTGCTGACTTGTATTTTCGCCTGAGCGTCATTCCGCTCAAGATCGCACCGCTCCGAGATCGCCGCGAAGACATCCTTCCGTTGGCGAATCATTTTCTCGCTTTTCATTCGACCGACGCCGGCCGTCCGCTCATGCTCTCATCGCAGGCCGAAGAGGCGCTGCTGCACTATTCGTGGCCGGGCAACGTGCGCGAGCTCGAGAACGTAATCGAGCGAGCGGTCGTGATGAGCGGGCAGGAGACGTTGACGCCCGACGCGTTCGCTTTTGACGAGGACGCTGCCGACGAGGATCTGGTTGCGGGAGTTTCTCATGCGGCCCACGCGGCTTCGGCATCGACGCCAAGCGCGGCATCTGCTGCATCCGCGACCGGCGATGCGACTGCGGCGACGGAAGATTCGACTCGCGATCAGCATGCGAACGCGCAGGAAGAGGGCACGCTGCAAACGACCCTCGATCGCGCGGCGGCGGCGCGAATCAAGGCTGCACTCGCCACCGCAGGCGGCAACAGAGTCGAAGCCGCCGCCACGCTCGGAGTGGACCGGACGACGCTCTACCGGTTGATGAAGCGCCTCAGTCTTTAACAGCGCGATCCCTTTCCAAAACAAAAGCCCCGGACCCAGCGTTGTGCGCTGAGTCCGGGGCTTTCTGCGACTATCAGGATACCTGCATCAGGCGGCGGGAATCAGCCTCCGCTTCCCGATGAAAGCGTGTGGAGGACCGTGATCATTGCCGGTCCGATGATTACCGAGATCATCGCGGGCAATACGAAGATCACCAGCGGGAACAGAATCTTGATCGATGCCTTCTGCGCGTCTTCCTCGGCATGCAGCCGGCGACGCATGCGCAACGCATCCGAACTGGAACGCAACGCAGGTCCGATCTGCGCGCCCAATTGTTCGCTCTGAATCAGGGTCGCCGCCAACGGCTTGATATCTTCAACCGAAGTCCGGTCGGCCAGTCCACGCAGCGCCTGTCCGAGGGTCGCGCCGGCGGAAATATCGGTCGCGACCAGGTTGAGCTCCTGGCCGATTTCCTGCCCGTGCTTTTCGCACTCCGCGCCGACGATTCGAATCGCCTCGAACAGTCCCATACCAGCCTCGACGCATACGACCAGCAGATCGAGTACGTCCGAGAGTTGCCGCGCGATTGCTTGCTGGCGTATTCGCGCGCGTCGTCCGAGGTAATAGCTGGGGACGAAGATTCCGATGCCGATGCCCGCGATGGCGTAAAGCAACGGGGTCATCGCGGAGCTGTGAAAAAAGGCTCCGAAAATCAGACCCAGGACGCCGCCTCCGATAGCCAGCAGCACGCGGTAGACTTGGTAGGTTTGCGCCGCGCTGGATTTGAGGAATCCCGCCTGCGCGAGGGTCGCCTGCAGCTTCTCTCCGTTAGGCGTATCCAGGTTCGGTGCCGGAACGCGCTTGGCGGCCCATCGGAACAGCATGCGCAGCACGTTGTCGTCCTGCAGGTCGCCGGAAAGTGCGCCCTGCGAGGCGCGCATCTGGACCGCCAGATCCGCGAATCGTTCATCAACCGCCCGGTTCGGCGGCGAAATGGCCAGGTACAAGGCCACGCCGGCCGCGCCAGCCAGGAAGAAGACGGCTATGCCGATCATGAATGGGCTCATATTAGTAGTTCACCCGCAGTAGTCGCCGAATCGTTATAAGCGCGAGCACGTCCGCTCCAATCGCGAATTTCAGAATCTTTTGACCGGTCGGATCGTAGAACAACTGGTCAGTATAGGTCGGCTGGATCAAGCTGAAGATAGCCAGCACGACGATCGGCAGGCAGCCGACGACCATTCCGCCCATGCGCGATTGCGCCGTCAGCGCCTTGATTTGCAACCGCAAGCGTTGACGGATTCGAACGATTTCGGATAGCCGGCCGACAATCTGCGCCAGGCTCGAACCGACTTCCGTTTGTACGCGCACGGCGATGACCAGCAGGCGAAGGTCGTCCTCCGGAACCCGCTTGAGCATATCTTCAAGTGCGCGCGGCAGCGGCAGTCCGATTCGGTTCTGCTCGAGCACCGTGCGGAATTCGCCGCCCAGCGGATCGGCGAACTCGCCGACCAGAACTTGCAGCGCGCGCTGGAGCGAGTGTCCCGCTTCGAGCGACGATTTGATCAGGTCGAGCGCGAACGGCAGCTGGTTCGCAAAGGCCTTGAGGCGCCGCTTCTTGCGAAACTGGATGTATCCGAGCGGCAGCACGCTCATCACCAATCCGGCGCCGAGCGCGAACCAGATGTCGTGGAAGAAGATGTTGCCGCCGAACAAGCCGGCCGCGAACATCAACACGATCACCAGCAGCATGTCGGCGACCCGCATGTACATGCCGGCCTGCCACATCATCTCTTCGAGTTTGCGCAGGAAGTTCAGGTCGTAGAGGAAGCCCAGCAGCGGCGCTTCGTCGGGCCGACCCTTGCGCATGACGTCGATCTCGATATCGTCAGCGGGACGCGTCAGCCGCCGTGCCACCTCGCGCTGTTGCTCGACTTCCGATCCGCGGCTGCTGGTGAAGATCAGCACGCCGACGAAGACGAGCGCGAATATGCCGCTTGCCAGTATAAAATCCATATCCTTTATCCGATGGTCGTGTTGCGGAAAAGTTTGGCGTCGAGCTTGTAACCGGCGGCTTCCAACCGCTGCGAGTAGGTCGACCTGATTCCGGTGGCGACAAACTGGCCGAGCACCTCGCCGCCAGGTCCAATTCCGGTGCGCTTGAATTCGAACAGGTCCTGCATCATCACCATCTCGCCTTCCATTCCGCTGATCTCCGAGATACGCAGAACTTTGCGCGAACCGTCGGACAGACGCGAGACGTGAACGATGATGTTGAGCGCCGACGCTATCTGCTGGCGCATCGCGCGCTGCGGAATCTGCACGCCCGACAGCAGCATCATCATCTCGAGGCGTCCCATGCTGTCGCGCGGAGTGTTGGCGTGGATGGTGGCGATGGAGCCGTCATGGCCGGTCGACATCGCCTGCAACATATCGAATACTTCGCCGCCGCGGACCTCGCCGACGATTATGCGGTCGGGGCGCATACGCAGCGTGTTCTTCACCAGATCGCGCTGGCTGACTTCGCCTTTGCCTTCGACGTTGGCCGGCCGCGTTTCGAGCCGGACGACATGCGGCTGCTGGAGCATCAATTCGGCCGAATCCTCGATCGTCACGATTCGTTCGTCGGCCGGGATGAACAGCGACATGCAGTTAAGCATGGTCGTTTTGCCCGAGCCGGTGCCGCCGCACACGAGGATGTTGAGGCGGGCGCGCACGATCGTTCGCAGGAAATCGACGACCTCGGGCACCAGCGTCTTCTTCTCGACCAGGTCGTCGATGTTGTAGCGCTTGCGGCCGAATCGACGAATCGAGAGCGACGGTCCGTCGAGCGCGAGCGGCGGTATGATCGCGTTGATACGCGAACCGTCGGGCAAGCGCGCGTCGACCATCGGCGACGCCTCGTCGACCCGGCGTCCGACCTGCGACACAATTCGATCGATGATCAGCATCAAGTGCTGATCGTCCTGGAACTTGACGTCGGTCGCGTGCAGCTTGCCTCGCTTTTCGACGTACACCTGGTTGTGGCCGTTGACCAGGATATCGGTGATTTCATCGTCCCACAGCAGCGGCTCGAGCGGTCCGAGTCCCAGCAGCTCGTTCTTGATCTCTTCGATCAGGTGATTCTTGTCGGTATCGGTGAGCAGCCGGCCTTCATCGTCGAGGATGGTGGAGATGGCCTCGGTCACTTTCTGCGCCGCCAGCACGGGCTCAAGGCTCTCGAGCCGCGTGACGTCCAGCGTCTCGAACAGCCGGTTGTGGACGGCCAGCTTCAGTTGCTGAAAGCCTTCGGCCTGCGCATCTTTGACCGCACGCTTCGGGCCGCCGCTCATGAGCGAGCGTTGGAACGGTGCGGGCGTCGCGGCGTTCTGTTGCGAAATTCTCTCAACCAGCTTCATTCGGGTACCTCAACTGCGCGCGCCGATAACGTTCAACAGGCGCGAGACCAGTGAATTTGGAGAATCGCTATCCGTGGTTTGCTTGCCCACTTCGAGTCGCCGCGCCAGATCTTCGATGCTCTTGGCGAGCGGCGAGTTCGGCGCCACCTGCCACAAGTCCTGCGCGCTGAGTTGTACGCGCTCGAGGATTTTTTCATCCCGCGGAATCCGCGAGTGAATCGACTTCGCCAGCGTATGGCTCAATTGATCTTCGGTTATCGGATGGTTCGGCACGTAACGGCTCAGGATGAAGTTGGGTTCGATACCCGGCAGCCCCAGCCGTCCCACCAGGTCAACGAATCGCCACGCGCAGCGAGCCGCGCCGATCGATTGGTCGAGTACGTAGAACAGATGGCTCGAACGTTCCCAGGCCGCAACCGTGTTCGCGTCGATATGCGTGCCGCAATCCACGATCACGAAATCGAACAACTGCCGCATCAGATCGAGAGTCGCGCCGACGGTCGCGTCGCTGACTAGTTCGCTATCCTCGATTCGCTTCGGCGCCGCGAGCAGGTAGATGCCCGACGCGTGCTTGCTCAGTGCTGATTCGAGTTGAATCGAGTCGAGCTTGCGCGTTCCTTCGGCCATCGCCATGATCGTGCGCTCGGGCTCGAGATTCAGGAACACCGCCAGGCCGCCGGTCTGCAGGTCGAGATCGATCACCGCGACCCGCTTGTCGAATGCATAACGTAGCGCCAGCGCCAGGTTCGCGGCGAGGCTCGTCACGCCGGTGCCGCCGATGAGGCTCACCAGCGAAACGATCATGCCGCCGGCGGTGTTGCTGTGAACTTCTTCGCGTCGCCGGGTTTCGCTTATCTTCAGAAGTGCGCGGGTTGCGTCTCCGGGGTCGAGCGGCAGGAACAACAACTCGTCAGCTCCGGCCCGAAGCACCCGCTTCATCAGGTCCGGAGAACGATCGTGCAACAGGGCGAAGAGAGCGGGATGCGGGTCCTGACCCGCCTGCGAGTTGAGATAGCTCAGCGAGAGCTCGTCATTGCCATTGAAGACCACCATCGTGACGTCGAAGGCGGCGTCAGGAATAGCGTCGGGGTTAGGCTCAAGCTCCTCAATATTCAGCACCGGGTCGCCCAAGGCGGCGAGAGCATCTCTAACCTCGGACCGATGCTCTTCGCCTTCGCCTACTAATTGGACTCTCAGGCCGCCATGCCGTCCGTCACTTTTTTTACCAAGCGCTGACACTCCATCTTCTCCCTGCTATCGCTATGTTGCGTCATATCATGCACTAAATCCTTCCTTATGTCTTGTCCTCCGTGACCTAAAATCTCGGCCGCGAGGCATCGGGCTGCGCCAGACGACGGGTTTCGATCTCTTGAGTCGTCATCTCAGGCACCGCGGTCGGATTGTAAACGGACGCGCCATCCGGCAGTGGACGCACGATTTGCGGCGTTACGCTCATAACCAGGTCCGTTTCGGTATTCGAATAGCTGGTGTTGCGGAACAGTCCGCCAAGGTACGGGACGTCGCCCAGATAAGGCACTTTCTGAACCTGGGTCTTCTTTTCGTGCAGGATGAGTCCCGCAATGATCAGCGTCTGGTTGTCCTTGAGCTGCACCATCGTTTCCGCACGCCGGGTGACGAAGGCCGGGACCGTGAAGCCGAAGAGGCTCACACCTTCGGCGAAATCGGGCTCCGACACTTCAGGCTTGACCAGCAGCTCGATATCGTTGCGGCCCACGACAGTCGGGACAAACTCGACCGAAGTACCAAACTGCTTGAACACGATCGAGGTGTTCAACGCCTGTGCGACGACGATTGGAATTTCGCCGCCCGACAGGAACTTTGCTTCTTCACCGGAGTTAGCCAACAGATGAGGCTGCGCCAGGATCTTTCCGAGGTTGTGGTTCTCGAGATATTGGAAGTAACCCTGCAACTGGTAGTTACTGTTGCCGGCCGCCAGGCCATAAGTCAGACCCTGCGACAGCAGCATTCCGGTCAGGGCGCCGCCCGGCTCGAGGCTGGCATTGACCTGACTTACCACGCCGCTGGGAGAGGTGACGCTCGTG
>JBEKLS010000154.1:0-16266 GCA_050010075.1 Binatus sp. (SeqCode)
GTGCGATTGCGGTCGCCAGCGTCCTTCGGAATGACCGGCAACGAATCGACGCCGACCTTCAGCGACTCTCCCCCCTTCGAGCTCTTCGCGCCGCCTTTGGTGACCTGGTCGAAGATGTCCTGCAGCTGTTCGCCCAGGAAGACCGAGATGATCGCCGGCGGCGCTTCGTTGGCGCCGAGCCGATGGTCATTCGAGGCAGTCGCGACGAAGGCGCGCAGCAGGCCGCCCCATCGATGGACCGAGCGGATGACGGCCGCGCAGAAGATCAGGAACTGCGCGTTGTCGTGCGGATTGTCGCCCGGGTCGAGCAGGTTGCCCTGGGTCGCATTGCCGATCGAGAAGTTGACGTGCTTGCCGGATCCGTTGACGCCGGCGAAGGGCTTTTCGTGCAGCAGGCAAACCATGCCGTACTTTTCGGCCACCTTCTTCATCAGCGACATCGTCAACTGCTGATGGTCAGCCGCGAGGTTCCCGTTCTCGAACATTGGTGCGAGTTCGAACTGCCCGGGCGCCACTTCCTGATGCCGCGTCTTGGCCGGGATGCCGAGCTTGAACAGCTCGCGCTCGGACTCGAGCATGAAGGCGAGCACGCGCTCGGGGAGCCAACCGAAGTAATGGTCCTCGAACTCCTGGCCCTTGGGCGACAATGCTCCGAACAGCGTTCGTCCACATCCGAGCAGATCGGGCCGTGAGAAATAGAAATGGCGGTCGATGAGGAAATACTCCTGCTCGGCGCCGGCGAAGGAGACCACGTGCGCTGGATTCTTGTGCCCGAACAGTTTCAGAATTCGCTGCGCTTGCGTGTTCAGCGCAGCCATCGATCGCAGCAGCGGCGTCTTCATGTCGAGCGCTTCGCCGGTCCACGAGACGAAGGCGGTCGGGATGCAGAGCGTCGTGCCGTTGGGGTTGTCGAGGATGTAGGCGGGACTCGAGATGTCCCACATCGTGTAGCCGCGCGCTTCATGCGTGCTGCGGATTCCGCCGTTGGGAAAGCTCGACGCGTCGGGCTCACCCTGGGTCAGGTTCTTGCCCGAGAACTCGGCGATCGCACCGCCTTCGCCGTCTGGTGAGAGAAAGCTGTCGTGCTTCTCGGCCGTGATGCCGGTCAGCGGATAGAAGACGTGCGCGTAATGGGTGGCCCCCTTCGAGATGGCCCATTCTTTCATCGCGAGTGCGACGACATCGGCCATGGCGGGATCGAGATGGGAGCCGGTATCAATAGTCTTGAGCAGTGATTTGTAAACCGGCTTTGGGAGCCGAGCTTTCATCTCCGCCTTGTTGAAAGTGTTCGAGCCGAACAACTCGCTGGCCGAAACGCCCGCATATTTCACGGGCGTTATGGGTGGCTGGTAGTTGGTGACGGCCTCGATAGCCTGTAAACGTGCCGAGCTTCCGCTCAATATCCTGTCCTCCGAATATGGGTTACGATTTCGGAAAGGTCATGCAGAGACTTTCTCGGAATCAACCTTTTGGGTATTGCAAGGAACGCGCCCCTTACACCGGATCGAAATCTCAAGCAAGTTGCTGAGGGTTCTCTCAATCGAGGGATGGAGCGGTGCCTTAATTTCCAACAGAATGCGTGGCAGACGGGCGTTTTGTGCTTGCGATAACCAAATATGTCACTAATGATGGTCCGCCTGGTGGATCGGAGTCGTGCATAATGCAACCGCGCGGCGGGGGATGAAGTGATCGAGGCAGTGATATGGGACTTCGGCGGCGTCTTCACCACCTCGCCGTTCGAGGCCTTCGAGCGTTATGAACGCGACAAGGGCATTCCGGTCGGCGTCATCCGCAAGATCAATTCCACCAACCATGAGAACAACGCGTGGGCGATGTTCGAGCGCTCGGCCATCGACTTCGCCGGCTTCGACGCGGCCTTCGCAGCGGAAGCGAGGTCGCTCGGCCACGAGATTCCGGGCCGCGACGTGGTCGCGCTGTTGGCGGGCGACTTTCGCCCCGAGATGATCGAAGCGCTGCGACGGATCAAGACCAGGTTCAAGACCGGCTGCATCACCAACAACATGCCGTCCGACGCGTCGGGTGCGACCGCCTCGGCGCGCTCGATCTACTCGCGCGAGATCATGGAACTGTTCGACGCTGTGATCGAGTCGTCGAAGATTGGCATCCGCAAACCCGACCCGCGCATCTACCTGATGATGTGCGAGAAGCTCGCCGTGACTCCCGACGCGTGCGTCTATCTCGACGACCTCGGCGGCAATCTAAAACCGGCGCGCGCGATGGGCATGACCACCATCAAGGTGGAAAGCGGGCCGCAAGCGATAGCCGAACTCGAAGCCGCCACCGGAATGAAGTTGAGCTGACGGCCGACCCTAACGCGGTGTGGCCTTTACCACGCTTCGTTCGTGAAAAATTTTCAGAGTTCATCGATGGCAGGTAAAAATGCCATCAAATTGCGGCATTTTCCCTGCGATCTGCTTGGCAAAGGTCTTGCTCTCCACTGATGAGACTCGAGAGACGAGTTGGGAAGTGGAGAAAAAATCATGGAAGCAAGCACCTACGCAGCGCATGACGACCTGCCAAACATATTCCAGAGCATCGGACTCCTGCCGGTTCAGTACGCCGAAAGCCGGCGCAGAAAGCTGCCCTCCGAAGGCGAGCGCAAGCTGCTGTTCGCAGTGCTCGAGGACGCCATTCGATGCTACCTGCAACATCGCGACGGCGACGCGGCCGCGCGCGGGAGAGAGGAGTTTGTCGAGGCGGCCGAATGGCTCAGCTCGGACGACGGCGAAGGGCCGTTTGCGTACGTGAGCGTCTGCGAAGCATTGGGCATCGATGCGGACTGCCTGCGCGCCGGCATCAGCAACCACACCGGCCGCATGCCGGAGATTCGTACCTGAACGGACCGCGAGTTCCGAATCGCTCAGGCTCCGATGGCGGAGGTTTTTCGATGAGCGCGGCGAAATCAGCGATTCCGTTTCTCCTGGCAGTGGCGCTCGCTTTCATGACTTCGGTCGATTCGCGAGCACAGTCGACAGACCGTGTTGGCGAATCCACCCAGCAAGCGAGCACCAAGGCCTCGCCGGTCTCGCGGGCAACTGTGGTAGGCGAGGCGTCGTGGTATGGACCCGGAGTGCAGGGACATCGAACTGCAACCGGCGAGCGCTTCGACTCACGCAAATTGACGGCGGCGTCTAAGCAAATACCTCTCGGCTCGCATGCCGTCGTGACCAATCTCGACAATGGACGTTCGGTAAAAGTTCGCGTCAACGATTGCGGACCTGTGCCGCCCGGCCGCAAGGTCGATCTATCCAAACAAGCGGCGCGCAGACTCGGCATGATTCACGACGGCACCGCGCAAGTCGCGGTCAAAGTAACCTCGGTGCCGCGAGGCGCAACCAAGTGCGACGGATCTTCTTAGGCGCCTGGCTGTGGGTTTAGCCCAGCGCGCGGGTGAATTCTTCGAGCAGGTCGCGCCAATGCTCGGTGCCTACCGAGATGCGCACCAGCGACTCGGTGATACCGGCGGCGGTGAATTCGGCGGGCGACAGCTCGCTGTGTGTCGTCGTCATTGGATGACAAACCAGGCTTTCGACGCCGCCGAGGCTGACGGCGTTCTTGGCTATCTTCAGACCGCGTAGAAATTCGAAGGCGCCGGTCTTGCCGCCTTCTATCTCCAACGACAGCAACGATCCTGGATAGTCGGTCTGTGCGTCGCGAATTTTTATCTGCGCGGGGTCCGTGAACAGCGAAGGGTAGATGACGCGCTTGACGCGCGGATGCTTCGCCAACTGCTCGGCGATGCGTTGTGCGTTCTTGCTCTGGCGATTCATCCGCAGTGCGACAGTCGACAGGCGCGAATCGAGAATCCAGCATTCGTCGGCTTGCAGGATGTTGCCGAGCAGCGCGCGCATCCCGGTCAGCGTCTGGATCAATTCAGGATCGGTGGCTAGCACCGCGCCCGCGAGTAGGTCGCTGAATCCGCCGAGGAACTTGGTCGCCGAATAAATCGCGAGGTCGGCGCCGTGAATCAGCGGATGCTGAAACGTCGGGCCGAGCAGGGTGTTGTCGATTGCGAGCAGCGCGCGCTTGGGTCGGCGGCGAATTGCGGCGGATGCTTGCGCGATATCGGTCATGACGAGCGTGGGATTGGCGGGCGTTTCGATCAGCACGAGGCTCAGACTGCTGGCCTGCTCGATCGCGTCGGTCAGCGCCTGCGTGTCACCGGCCGGTACTGCGCGGGCGTTGAAGCCGAGCGGCTCTATCACCTGGTGGATCAGGTGCTGGCTGCCGCCGTACAGCGGCTGCGTATAGATAAGCGATCCACCGCGCTCCATGAAGGTGAGCATCACGGTGAAAATCGCGGCCATGCCGGAGTTGAATATGGCGGCGGACTGGGCGCCGCGCTCGAGCGGCACGAGCTGCTCCTCGAGGATTTCGGCGTTGGGATGATTCAGGCGCGCATAGATGAGGTCGGGACGATCGTCGTCGAGCGGGCGGATTTTTCCGAGCACGATTCCAAATGCGCGTTCGGCCGCTTCCGGACTTGGAAAAACGAAAGTCGAACTGCGATAGACCGGCGGCCGCGCCGAGCCAACCGACAGCTCCGGGTCGAAGCCGCGCGTCAGCACCGCGGTTTCGGGATGGACGCGATACGGAATCTTGGGCATCAGCGCTTCTCGCCGCGAGCGCCTTGCAGCTGCACGTCGGCGTAGCCGAGTCCGAGATGCATCTTGTAGCCGACGAGGTCGCGCACCTGCTTGTCGAGCGTGCGGGCGACGTCGTGGGGCACGTCGATGTACTGATTCTCCTCCTGCCGCAGCCATCCGAGCGAATACGAGAGGAAGACGCCATAGCGCCATTCGTCGCTGCGATTCGCGCCCGCGCCATGGAGCGTGCCGCCCATCCAGAGCAGGACCGAGCCGGCGGGCATCGCGGCGGCGACGACTTCCTCGGGGAGCGCCTTACGACCGGCAGGCCACAGATGGCTTCCCGGCACGATATTGGTTCCGCCGTTAGCTGCGGTGAAGTCGCTTATCGCCCACATGCTCGCCAGGATCATGCGCGGTCGCGGCACCTTGAAAAATTGATACGGGTCTTCTTCGCGATGGAGCATCTGCACGGTCGCGCCGGGGCCGATTTCGAGCGCAGCGGTCGCATGCACCTGGTAATGGAGGCAGTTGGGTTTGAGGATGGCATCGCACGCCGAGAGCATCAGAGGATGCGTGACGAAGGTGCGGAAAGTTTGCGAGCGCGCGACCAGCGCGGTCACGCGCCGGGTTTTGCCGGGATAGAAGTTGGAAGCGCCGCCGTCCGCCTCGTAAATTTTGTTGATGCTGGCGTCGGGGTCCACCACTTCCATATGAGGCGCCAGCTCGCGCATCAGCGAATCGCGCGCGGCGCGATCGATCGCGCCGGTGACAACCACGGCGCCGTCACGCTCGAGGCATGCGACGACTTCGGCGTGAGAATCGCTGGCGGAGAGTACGGGGATTGACGGCATCGACAAGTCCTCCGAAGTTGCGCGCGCGAGGCGGCGCGCGTCACATAATATTTTTATCAACTAGCTGCGTCTGGCGACACTGCCGTGCTGACGCGTGGGTGCAGGGGATTGTGTGGTTCCCGACTCCTCAGTGGGAGGAGGGTTAGGGTGGAGGACGATTCTGCTGCGCGGATGACTGGTGCGCGGCTTTCTGGTGCGTCGCAGAATTTCAGACAATGAGGTCCTCCACCCGCCGCTCGGAGACGAGCGTCGGCCTCCCCCCACTTAGGGGAGGCGATTCAAGACGTCAGGCCGAGGAGACAGAGCGCTAGATGGCGGCGCGTTCCGGGGCTTCGGCGATTGATTCTGTTATTTGGCCGAGGTGCGAGCGGATTGCGTCGGCCGGGATTTCGCCTGCCACCACTATCAGCGACATCATCGCGCCCGGATCAGTGCTGAGCGAGCTGAGGCGCTCCAGTACGTAGATCGCCGAGAGGATCGTCACTGCGATCGACACCGCCGCCATCGTGAGGACGTCGCGCACCGGCTGCGACGCGCCTTTGGCGAGATAGCGCTTCAGCTCGCCGCCGGAGAAGTAGTCGAGGAACCAGCCGACGTCTTCGTCGTGGCCCGGTGTGGGCGGCAGCACTATAGCGCCCGTCAACGGATCGACGGCGACCTCGCCGCGTTCGTGCAGCTTAACGCCGTCGAGGATCTGGTTGAGGATCGTTTCGGTGATCGGGAAGCGGCGCGCTATCAGGAATGAAAGAGCAGAGCAGATAGCGGGGCCCAGCGCGAAGATCGCACGGATTGCGAAGACGACGCGCGGCGCCTGCACGGCGTTCGGGATGTAGCCGAGCGAGGCGAGAATCGCGATGGGTACCGCGGCGCTCGGAATCGCGACGAACTTCGGGAGCATCGACCAGAATGCGGTGTACTGCGCCTCGCGCCGCTTGCCGGTGTAGAGCTCGTCGTAGTCGATGACGTCGGCCTGCATCGAAGGCGTGAGGAACAGGCCGGCGCCGAAGCCGATGCCGGCCCAGCAAATCAGTACCAGCAGCATCCAGGTGTCGCCCGGCCCGAGCAGGAACATCGCGCTGCCGCCGGTGATGCCAAGGAAGAAACTCGCGAGGTACGCGTTGAGCTTGCCGACCCGGCGCGCGATCGCGACCCAGAAGGGCAGCGAGATGAATCCGAAGGCGAAGTAGCCGAGCAGCAGCATCGAGAGCCAGAACGTGGGATTGGCCGGGCGGATCACGTAGGCGTTGAAGAACGGCATCATCGTGGCCGGAATCGCGCCGCTGATACTGCCGACGACGTAGCTTCCGAGCAGAATCCCGAACGGGCGGTTGCGCAGAGCGCGCCTGACGCCGGGCACCAGTGGGTTCGACTCGCGGGTGACGAAATCGGGGCGTTCCTTCACGGTCAGCACGAGCAAAGCGTAGAGCACCGTGAGCGTGATGCCGAAGAAGATGCCGAGGCGGAAAAAAACCTGGCGGTCGGTCAGATGCCACACCTTCATCATGATGCCCGGCGCAGCGGCGGCGACGATCGTGCCGAGGATGGTGAACGACTCGCGCCATGCGAACAGGATCGAGCGCTCGTGATAGTTCTGCGTGAGCTCGGGGCCGAGCGCGTAATGCGGCAGGACGTAGACGGTGTGAAATATAAAGTAAAGGATGAAGAATGTTCCGAACCAGATTGCGGCGCGGCCGCCGGTCAGCGAAGCCGGCGGATTCAGCAGGCAGAAGAACGCTACGCCGCACAGCGGAGCGCCTATCAACATATAAGGACGGCGGCGGCCAAGACGCGTGTGGGTGTGATCGGAGATCCAGCCCATCAGCGGATCGCTCAGCGCGTCGAGCGAGCGGGCGATCGCAATCGCCATCGCAAGGTAGCCGAGCGGCACCAGCACGACGTCGGCATAGAACTTCGGCATGTGGATGAAGATCGGGATGACCATCGCGGCGCCGGCGAAACTTGGGGCGCCGTAGAGAAGCTTGATCCTGAGGGTCAATGGCTCGGCAGTGTGCGCGGCAGTCGTGGTGCCGCTGCCGGCAATTTTCGCATCCGCTGAATCCATCAAGACCTCCGGACTGTTCGCGCGTTCGACGTGCTGGTCCCCTGCTGATGTTAGATTAACTAGCGCTGGAATGGGAATGACAAAATGCAGCGGATTAGCTGCACGTGTGCCCGGGGCGACTGCGGCGCGCGCACTTTCAAGCAACCCTTCATATCTGGAAATAGTCGCAGTCGCGCAACAATTGAGGTTGACGGCTCCGGCGCAGGTGTTGGTAGATTAAAGCGCATTCTATCTAGCGGCATTTCGTTCCAGGAGGAATCCGCCGTGAACTCTGGCGAGATCAATTTGCTCGACCCGCTCGTTTTCGAGGACAAGGTTCCGCACGAGTGGTTCACGCATCTGCGGCACCACGCGCCCGTCTACCGACATCCCGAGCCGAACGGTCCGGGCTTCTGGGTGCTCACGCGCTACGACGACGTGGTCGAGGTGGGGCGCGACGGCGTCACCTACTCGTCGGAGCAGTCGCGCGGCGGCGTGGTCGCGCTCGAGGACGCGGAGGCTGCGGCGGATATTTCGGCGCAGGGGCGCATGATGCTCACGATGGACGCGCCCGATCACACGCGCTACCGATCGCTGGTGAATCGCGGATTCACGCCGCGCATGATCAACGCGCTCACCACGCACATCCGTGAGATGGTAACGAAAATTCTCGACCCCGCGCTCGAAAAACGCGACTGCGATTTCGTGACAGACGTGGCGGCCGAGCTCCCGCTGCAGGTGATCGCCGAGATGCTTGGTGTGCCGTTCGAGGATCGGCACAAGCTCTTCGAATGGAGCAACCGGATGATCGGCAGCAAGGATCCCGAGTACGCGGTCAGCATGGACAAGGTCCAGCAGGCGGCGATCGAGATGTACATGTACTCCAACGAGCTCGCCAAGCAGCGGCGCGAGGAGCCGCGCGACGATATCGTGACGGCGCTGCTCAACGCAGACCTCGAGGGCGACAAGCTGTCGGAGATGGACTTCAACGTGTTCTTCCTGCTGCTCGCGGTGGCCGGCAACGAGACGACGCGCAACGCGATGTCGCACGGGATGAATGCGCTGATAGAAAATCCCGAGCAGTTCGTGATGCTGGTGGAGAATCCCGCGCTGATGCCGTCGGCGACGGAGGAAATCCTGCGCTGGGCGTCGCCGGTGATGTTCTTCCGGCGCAACGTCACACGCGACACGGAGATACGAGGACAGAAAATCAAGGCGGGCGACAAGGTCAGCATCTGGTACATCTCGGCGAATCGCGACGAGGAGATTTTTCCCGACCCGTTCACCTTCGACATCCGGCGCACGCCGAATCAGCACGTGGCGTTCGGCGGCGGCGGGCCGCACTTCTGCCTCGGCGCGAGCCTGGCGCGCCTAGAGATGAGCATCCTGTTCGAGGAACTGGTGAAGCGGGTCGCGTCGGTCGAGCGCACGGGGCCGGTCAAGCGGCTGCGATCGAACTTCATCAACGGGCTCAAGCATCTGCCGGTGCACCTGACGCCGAGCGCGCGCAAAGCCGCCTGAGCGGACTGCGGAGATAACCCGCGGTGACGCGGCGCGGTCAGACCGCGTTGCCCGCGCACCATCCGCTCGACCATGCCCACTGGAAGTTGTAACCGCCGAGCCAGCCGGTAACGTCCACCGCTTCGCCAATCGCAAACAGACCGGGCACCTCGCGCGCCTCCATCGTTTTTGAGGACAGCGCGGCGGTGTCGATGCCGGCTGCTGTGACCTCGGCTTTGGCCCATCCTTCGGAGCCGGTCGGCTTCAGTTCCCATCGTCTGAGTCGCTGCGCCAGTTCGGCGAGATCGCGATCGGGGACGTTTGCAATTGTCACGTTGGATGACGCCGCGCTTGCGAACGCATGCGCGAGACGCGCCGGCAGCACTTTGGCCAGCACGGTCTTCAGCTCAGCTTTCGGTCGCGTGCGCTTTCGGTCGGCGAGGAAGCTTTCCATGTCTAATGAGGGAGCGAGGTTGAGCGACAGCGAGTCGCCGTCGTGCCAGTACGATGAAATCTGCAAAATCGCGGGACCCGACAGGCCGCGATGCGTGAACAGAATATTCTCGCGAAAACTGTCGCGGCCGCACGAGGCGATCGCGTCCACCGACACGCCGGCCAGCGTCCGGCAGAGCTCGAGCGTCTCGCCCGCGACCTTCAACGGCACCAGCCCGGGCCGTGGCTCGATGACGGCGAGATCGAAGCGGCGCACTACATCATATGCGAATCCCGTCGCGCCCATCTTCGGAATCGAGAGGCCGCCGGTCGCGAGCACGACGCTTGGCGCGACGAAGCTGCCCTTGTCGGTCTCGACGCGGAAGCGGTAGCTGCGAGTTATTTCGCCGACGCTGTGGCCGGTGCGCAGGTCGACGCGGGCGGTCTCGCATTCCGCCAGCAGCATCGCGAGGACCTCGCGCGCCGAGCCGTCGCAGAAAAGCTGGCCGAGCGTTTTCTCGTGATAGCGGATGCGATGGCGTTCCACGAGTGCGATGAAATCATTCTGCGAGTAGCGGCTGAGCGCGGACTTGCAGAAGTGCGGATTGGCGGAAAGAAAGCGCTCGGGAGTCACTTCGAGGTTGGTGAAATTGCAGCGGCCTCCGCCCGAGATGAGAATCTTGGCGCCCGGCTGATCGCTATGTTCGAGAACCAGCACTCGCCGCCCGCGGCTGCCGGCCGTCATCGCGCACATCAGGCCCGCGGCGCCGGCGCCAATGATCACAACGTCAAAAGATTCCATCGCCGAAGGGCATTATGCCAAACGGTGCGAGATTCGCTACAACGATTCCAGGAGCACCTTGATGACAATCGAATATCGCGCGGAAGTGATCGGTTCGATGCTGCGGCCGGGCTATCTGAAGGACGCGCGCAAACGCTGGGAGGCGGGGAACCTCGGCACGTTGGCGTTCAAGCGCGTCGAAGATCGCGCCGTTGATGAAATGATCGCGTTGCAGGAACGATGCGGCGTCGACGTCGTGACCGACGGCGAGATGCGGCGCACGCATTTCATCGCGCCGCTGACCGACGTGATTTCCGGCGTCAAGCCGATTCCCGCGTTCACGCGCGTCTGGCGCCGGCCGCATGAGAAGAATCAGGAAGCCGAGCAGACCAACATCCAGGTGCAATACGCGGTGGTCGATCGGATTCATCGCCTGCGCTCGCTCACTAACGAGGAGTTTGCGTACGCGCGCGGGCGGGCGACGAAGCCGCTGAAGGTGACGCTGCCGAGTCCGTTGATGATGACGCTGCGATGGTCGCCCGAATACTCGCGCAAGGCATATCCCGATCCGTTCGACCTGTTTCGTGACGCTGCTGATATCGTGCGCGATGAAGCGCGCGAGCTGGCCGCGCTCGGTTGCGAGTATATCCAGATAGACGCGCCGGAACTCGGGATGCTGTGCGATCCGGAACGGCGGCGCGAGGACTTCGCCGAGCGCGGGATGGATCCGGAGCGGCTGCTGACGGAGGGAATCGACATCATCAACTCGGTGGCCGAGGTCAGCGGCGTCAGCTTCGCGCTGCATCTGTGCCGCGGCAACAACAAGGGCTACTACGTGGGCGAGGGCGGCTACGAGTCGGTGGCGACGCCAGTCTTTCAGCGCGCGCGCAACTTCGCGCGCTTCCTGCTCGAGTACGACGATTGGCGTTCCGGTTCCTTCGAGCCGCTGCGCGAGATTCCTAAGGATAGGAGCGTGGTGCTCGGTTTGATTTCGACCAAGCGCGCCGAGTTGGAGTCGCCGGCGGAAATCCTCAAGCGGATCGACGAGGCGGGCAAATATTTTCCGCGCGAGCAAATGGCGCTGTCGACGCAATGCGGTTTCGGCACGGTGTGGGAAGGCAATCCGATTTCGGAAGCGACGCAGGAAGCGAAACTGCGGCTGGTGGCGGAAATAGCGCGTAGCGTTTGGCGATGACGAAATCGCGCGGGTGGAGAAAATCGCGATTGTGGATTAAAGCTGATCGCGCAAGGCAGGAGGTGCATCCATGACTTCGAGAAAACAAAGAATACCGTTCCGCGACTTTTCGACCTTGAGCGCCGAAGACCGCGAGATGGGCGAGCGCAACAAGGTCAACGGCGAGGTCGTCAACATTTTCAGGGTGCTGATGAACAATCCGAAGCTCGCGCGAAGCTGGTCGCGTTTTGCGGGCTACATCCTGGGTGGGCAATCGCTGCCGGCGCGCGACCGCGAGATTCTGATCCTGCGCATCGGCTGGCTGAACCAGGCCGCGTACGAATGGGAGCAGCATGTGCGAATCGGCAAGGCCGCGGGGCTCACCGACGACGAGATCGATCGCATCAGCAAGGGTCCGAAGGCGGGATGGGATAAACACGAAGCCGCGCTGGTCCAGGCCGCCGACGATCTGCGCGAGAAGTCCGTCGTGTCGGAGGAAACTTGGAAGCAGTTGTCCGAACGCTACAGCACCGAACAGATGATGGATGCGGTTTTCACGATCGGGCAGTACAACCTGGTGTCGTGGGCGCTCAACAGTTTCGGCGTGCCGCTCGACGACTACCTGCCCGGCGCGAACAAGCGAGACGCATAGCGATCAAAGATCGGTGAAGTGAAAAATGGATCTTCAACTCAAGGAAAAAACGGCGCTGATTCTGGGCGGCAGCAAGGGACTCGGGCGCGGCGTCGCCGACGCACTCGCCGCGGAAGGGGTCGCCGTGGCGCTGGTGGCGCGTGGACAGGAGGCGCTCGATCGCGCGGTCTCCGAGATCACGTCGCGCGGCGGCAAGGCTGTAGGATTCGCGGCGGATCTGGCGAACTGGCCGAGCGTCGAGGATGCGGCCAACGCCGCGCGCAAACAGCTCGGCGCGATCGACATTCTGCTCAACAATTCCGGCGGTCCACCGCCGTCGGGCGTAGCCGGCGTCTCGGCCAAAGTCTGGGAGGAGCAGTTCCACGCGATGGTGCTGCCGTTCTTTCGACTGACGGATCTGTTGCTCGGCGACATGCGCGCGCGAAAGTGGGGGCGAATCCTCAACGTGGCATCGATCAGCGTGGTCGAGCCGCTCGCCGCCATCGGCGTGTCGAATACTCTGCGCAGCGCGATCGTCGGATGGGCCAAGACGCTGGCGACCGAGACGGCGCGCGATGGAATAACGGTGAACACTCTGCTGCCGGGCGTGATCGCGACCGATCGCACGGTGCAAATGAGTCGCATAGCGGCGGAACGGCAGAAAATTTCCATCGAGGAAGCAATTCAGCGAACTGCGCAGACGATTCCGGTCGGGCGAGTCGGCACGGCTGCCGAATTCGGCGCGGTCGCGGCGTTCCTCGCGAGTCCGTTGGCGGCCTACGTGACGGGTTCGTTGATCCGCATCGACGGCGGCTCGCTTCGTTCGGTTTGAGAATGCGTGCGGAGGTGTGAACATGACCGACGTGCTGCCGCTGAATTCGAAAATCAGGTTTGGCGCGATGACGACGGGGGCCGATCGCGAGCATGCGCTGAAGACCGTCAACACGCTGCCGGAGTGGGGCTACGACGCAATCTGGACCGGGGATCATGTCGCGTTCACCGGACCGGTCGACGATTCTCTAACCCAGCTCACCTACCTGTCGGCGCTGAAACCGAACCTGACGTTCGGCACCAGCATCTACCTGTTGCCGCTCCGTCATCCGACGACGGTCGCGAAAATGGTCGCGACGGTGGACCGTCTGATGGGCGCGGGACATTTCATTTTCGGCATCGGCGTCGGTGGCGAATTTCCGCGCGAGTACGAGGCCTGCGGCGTTCCGCTCAAGCAGCGCGGTGGCCGCTCGAACGAAGCGATCGAGATAATCAAACGGCTGTGGACGGGCGAACCGGTCGAGTATCACGGCAAATATTTCAGCTTCGGGAAAATCACGATGCTGCCGAAACCGCGCACTCCGGGCGGGCCGCCCATCTGGGTCGGAGGACGCGCCGAAGCCGCGCTCACGCGGGCGGCGCGATTGGGCGACGGATGGATGCCGTACGTCGTGACACCCAAGCGGGTCGGCGACGGACTCGAGTTCATCGCGCGCGAGGCGGAGAAGGCGGGACGCAAGCTCGAGCACTTCGGCACGGCGCTACATCTGTTCGTGACGCTCGGGCCGAGCTACGAAGCCGCGCTGGACGTCGCGGCGACGCATCTGAGCAAACGCTATGCGATGGATTTTCGCGAGCCGGCGAAGCGCTATGCGGCAGTGGGCAAGCCTGCCGACGTTGCCGCGCGCATCAACGAGTTCGTCAAGGCGGGAATTCGCGACGTGAACGTGGATGTCATCTCGGCGCCTGCCGACCGCGTCGCGCAGTACGAGCAATTCGGCAGAGAAGTGATCCCTCTGCTGCGACGATAGCGATTATCGCCAAGTCAGCTTGTTTTTGACGCCGACCACACCGTTGGTGTTCATGGCGATGAATTGCGCACGCTGTGCGTCAGCGGCTGATGCGACCACTCCACTTAACTGGATAGTGCCGTGGTCGCAATCGACCGCGACTGGATATCCATTTGAGATGCCCTGTTCGGCGAGTGAGCTTTTCACTTCGGTGATCAGCAAGTCGTCGTTAGCGCGTTCCGCGGGGGAATTGTAATGATGATCGGCTGAAGTCTGCACCTTGTCGTTCTCGACGGTCACCGACCGATCGGTAGTCATCACCGCTGGAGGAGGAGGCATGTCCTGCTGTGCGCGCGCGTAAGGGACGAACAGCGAGCCGGCAGCTATAGCGCATACCAGCATCAGTCCGACGAATCCGGCTTCCTTGATCTTCATGCGATTAGCCATTTGGGCACGGAGAAACACGTTGTCGCTCCGTGCCCATTACTCAGTGAATAGCTAGTTGTTTTCCTGGTAAGTCTTCTTCTGATATGTCGTGGTGGTCTCTTCCTGCGGCGGCACCGTCGGAACCGTCGCCATCGGCGTTACGGTCGAAGACTCGCTGTGATAAGCGCTCGAGCTTTCCTCGGTCGCATTGTCGCCACTGTTGGCGTAGTCCGATGCGCTCTTTTCTTCAGTAGTCGTCACTGTTGTCGGCGGCAGCGCTACGACTGGCGGCGGCTGAACGACAACCTGCTGCGGCGGTGCCGGTACGTAGGTCGTGGTCGAGGCGGTGGTCTCTTTGACCTGATCCGTGGACGAGCCGCATCCGCCCAAGAATGGCAGGACGGCGAGACCGGCGGCGAAAATTGCGATCCTGGTTGAAGTCTTCATCACATGAACCTCCTTGGTTCGGGGAACATAGCCGCTTCACGGCGCGGCTCGGCCGACCATCAAGAAGGAGCAAGAAACAAGCCATGGAAAAGGTAAGCATGATCGCGATACCGCATTAGCAAACAGTGGTTAAAGTGGGTAATCGTGAATTACTTACTCTGAAACTCAATTAATCCGGAACTGACTAATGATTAATCAGTCCAACTCGGCAACGCGATCAGAACGGCCGTGCAGTATGTATACACGCGAGGTGGACGCGGCGCGCGACAGCTCTGCGGTGAAGCCGGTGTCGGAGAGAAATGCCGAGTCGCATACGATGTGATCGAAATGATCATTGGACTGAATGAGCTTTAAACCATCCGCCGAGGATTCGGCCACAACCACAGTGTGTCCGCTCCGTTCGAGGCTTTCCTTAATCGGGCTCTCGACTGCCGATCCGCCAGTGATAAAAAGTGTCGTTCGTGGTCTCTGCTCGGAAAGGAACCCGGGGCTGCCGAACTCGGGCCGATTGAGGCGCTTGGTGGCGCGACCGGGCCGCATTGAGGCGACCAGCTCCTCGGCGCGCGCATATTCCTCGAGACGCTGGACTCGCTGCGAGGCCTTCTCAACCAGCGTTGCCAGTCGAACTATCTCGGCTTCAGCGGCGGACGCCTCGAGCTGATGCCGCAGAAGCGAGATGCGCAGACCAATCGCGTTGAGCAAGTCGTTGAGCTCGGTAGCCGCGGTTCGGGCAACCTGCACGATTGGATGGGGTTTCCGCAGTTTCTTCATGTCGGAACTCCATACCGAAGCCGCCAGGTTATTGGACACAGGATGCACTTTTTCCTACGAACCACGTGAGCACGAAGGAGCCGCCGCCAAACTCGCCGCATCTGCGTGCGAGTTCGGCAGCGACTCCGACCGTGAGTAGGTTCGACTAGTAAGTATTCGACGAGGTGTTCACCACCATCAGCTGATTGTTCACGCTGCGGACGCCGTCGGTCTGTTCCGCCACCTTCGCGGCGTGTTCAGCCATTTCAGGCGAAGCGACATGACCCTTCAGAGTGACGACGCCGGCGATGGTGTCGACATGTATCCCGGAGGCTTTCACATTCTTGTCGCGCACCAGGGCCGACTTCACCGCGGCGGTGATAGTGGTGTCTTTCACCGCGCGCTCGGTTCCGTGAAAGGCGTCCTTCGCGGCCGCGCCGGTATCGGAACCCGCATTCTCCATCTGCTGACCGGCCTCGTGCATCTGCTGGCTCGCCGGAGCGTTAGGATCGGGCGCACCAGCGTCCTGCGCGAAAGCCGGAACCGACAACACCATCCCAAACAGGATCGCCGGAACGATTAGTTTGAATGAGTATTTGTTCTTCATAAGTATCTCCATCGGCGACGCGAGCGATCAGCGCATCTGCTCGCGCCGCCAAGTCCGACAGTTGTTACGCACCCTGTGACTTCAGCCACTTCTCGATCGCTTCGCGCTGATCGCCCGAGCGCTCCTGGATTTTTCCGACCAGCTTTTCCATGTTGCCCTGGGCTTCCGTCAGATCGTCGTCGGTGACCTGTCCCCATTTGCGCTTGATTTCACCGGCCAACTGTTTGTACTTGCC
>JBEKLS010000155.1:0-10540 GCA_050010075.1 Binatus sp. (SeqCode)
TCGCACCATTCGCCCTTGAAGAACGCGTGATGGAGGAGGTGTCCTTCCCTTTTCATGCCCAGCCGCTCCATCAGCGCGACCGACGGGTCATTGCGGCAATCGGTGGTTGCGACCACGCGGGTGAGTTCGAGCGACTCGAACGCGAAATCCAGCACGGCGTGCGCGGCTTCGGTCGCCAGGCCGAGGTGCTGGAATTCGCGCGCGAAGGTGTAGCCGATTTCGCCGGTTCGCTGCGTCGATCTGACCACCAGCAGCGCACAATCGCCGGCGAGCGCGCCGCCCGCTTTGAGCTCGGCCGCGAATTGAAACCATCGGCCCGGGATACCGGGCCGCTGATGACTCTGCTGCTTGATGAATCGCTCCGCTTCAGCGCGCGAGATCGAATCCCACGACTGGTAGCGCGCGACCTCGCGGTCGTTTCGATATGCGATGAAGCTGGCGAGGTCTGATTCGCGAAACCGCCGCAGGACCAGGCGCGGGGTTTCGAGATTGGTAAATGTTCTGGTGTTCACAATCGGACAGGCGCACGATCGGGAAATCTAGTTCGAGTACGGATTCGTGATCTTGTTGTTCGATTCGAACGCTTCACCGATGAGGTGAAACGGATATACGATCGCGTCTCCAATCGAGCTCATGACGCTGTCCGAATCATCCGGGGGAGGCTTGGCCATGCTCGCCGGATCGCGTCCCGCGTCCGAGATAGATGCGTACGGCGGCAGCGTCTGATCGGTCTCCGTCGTGGTCGTGCATCCCGCCGCCAGTGTGAGCGCGCCGACAGCAAACAGCGCTGCGAGAATAGTGTTCCACCCTCCCCTCAATCGCGCGTACCCGCCATCACGCTATCGGCGCGCGCGCGCAGTTTCAACGTGCGTCGGATTCGGATCGCATAATTCGGTGCCGCAGGAGGCAGAAGCGGGGGGAGTATGTATCTAAGGAGATCGCGAGCGGGCCGCAGGCAGGCCTGCAACTTTCGGACGTGGCTGGCCTACAACTGATGGTTGATCGAACTCACCTGCGTGCCGAGAGTGGTGCCGAAGGTCTGGTATCCCGCGTACACGATCACGGCGATGACGCTCACGATCATCACGTATTCGGCCATCGTCTGGCCGCGGGACGACACTAGGAGTCTGGTATAAAGGTGCTTTATCGCACTCACTTGAGCATCGCCCCCTTTACTTAGTAATATCCGTCATTCGTAACGCTAGAATAATGACAAATTTACCACTATAACGCCAGAGGTGCAGAAGTTGCGCTTTATAGCGTAGAAGCGTTCAAATTTGTTTGGTGCTATCCTATACGCGTTGCCACTCTTTTGGTTACGTAACTGAACGGAAATCCATATGAAAAAAATACACTTCAGCAGCCACCGACCACGCACCACCAAACGATCGATCGCATTGCTCATGGCCGGCGCAATCCTCGGGTTGCTCAATGCCGGCTCGCAGGCGCGCGCCGATGACTCCGTCGGCACCGTGACCCAAGTGACCGGGAGCGCGCAGATCCAACGCGCGAGCGGCACGCTTGCGGCGCAGCAGGGGACGCCGCTCAAACTTCATGATCAGGTGACTACCGCGCCCGACGCGTCGGCGACTTTGGGCTTTGCCGACGGCAGCTCGATAACGCTCGGCGGCGGCACCGGCGTCGCCATCGAGGATGCAATGGTCGTGAGCGGACAAACGCTGCCGAGCCGAGTGACTCTTCTCAGCGGCAAGATTCATACGAATGTCCCTGACAAAACCGGACAGCAGCACAGCATCGAGGTGGATACCCCCTCCGTTCGCACGACCGGGCCAGCGCCGAACTAATAACCTCTAGTCAGCGGAGACGCAACTGATAGGCGGGACCCATGTCGAGTGGAACCCGACCGTAAAACGCCTGACACGCTCGCGGCCAACGCAACAAAGGAGCGCGGTCATTTCCCTTTCCTGCGCTGAAGCGGCGGTGCCGGCTTCGGTGGGCGTCGCCTGGTCCCGGCGGGCACCCCCGCTCGTTCCACCAAGCCGAGAAGGTTGGTCAAATCTCTCGCGACCAGGCCCAACTTCAGCGATCGCCGCATGAGTGCTCGAGAGAGTGACCGATCGAACACCCCCTCGGCCGCCACCATCTTCATTTCTATCGCGCACTCCTCGATTTGACGCCGGAGTATGTGCAGTTCACGAGCCATAGCGGAACGGTCGGCCTCGAAGATCGCGGCGTTCTCACGTCCCAAACGGTCCATCGCACCCCCCACAGTCTCCCGCGGCACAGCCCGCCGAACGTTGGGTTTTCAGAGAGAGCAAGTTGCAGCATGTGTTGTGCCACGAGTGACAAACAATTAAATGCTTGATTTCAGTTGGGGGGTGCCAACCAAATGTGGACCGCCGGAACGAATTTCCGCTGAAATCGGTCCCGCACAGCGAAGTTTCGTTGCTTCGAAAATAACTGGCCGTTCGTTTGCCTCAGGTTGGAGTGGCGCAGATGAAACCAGAAGTATTGCAGGCAGTGGCCCGTGCGGTAAGCCAGGAACGTTCACTCGATGTTGTACTGAAGCGCATCGTCGAGGGTCTGGCCGGTGAAGGCGGAGCAGCCCTGGCCAGAGTGTGGCTCAGGCGGAACCCTGGAGAGCTATGCGAACGCTGCCTGGAACACCCGGGCCCGCCGGGAAAAATTTCTCGGCTGCATCTGATCGCAAGCGCCGGCCAGCCAATCAGTTCGGCTGTCCGCAAGGAAGACTGGACGCGCCTGGACGGTGATTTGCATTGGGGTATTTCAAAAGTCGCTCAAATCGAATCCGACGGAACGCCCATCCTGATTAAGTCTGTTCAGGACGAGCAGAACTGTGTCGACAAGCCCAAGTGGGCGCGGAGCGAACGGATCCAAAGCTTCGCCGGATATCCTCTGATATTCCGCGGCCGGCTGCTGGGCGTCCTCGCTATCTTCAGCCGCTCCCTCATAGATGAAGCGGGACTCAGGTGGCTCGGCGCCTTTGCCGATACCGCGGCAGTGGCAATCGCCAACGCTCGCGCCTTTGATGAAATAGACAAGTTGCGTCAGCGCTTCGACCCCGAGAGCGCGTACCTGCAGGAGGAAGTCAGAGAGGTTACCGACGGTTCGATTCTTGGTAAGAGCGCCGCGATGCACCGCGTGCTCGAGCAGATCGAAATGGTCGCGCCGACCGATGCCAGCGTGCTTGTTCTTGGCGAGACCGGAACCGGCAAGGAACTGGTCGCTCGAGCCATCCATGACAACAGCAGCCGGCGTGAACGGCCGTTGATTAAAATCAATTGCACTGCGATTCCGCGCGAGCTGTTCGAAAGCGAGTTCTTCGGCCACAACAAGGGTGCGTTCAGCGGAGCCGTGACCGATCGCATCGGTCGTTTTCAGCTCGCGGACCACGGCACTCTTTTTCTGGATGAGATCGGCGAGCTGCCGAAGGATCTGCAGCCCAAACTGCTGCGAGTGCTGCAGGACGGCGAATTCGAGCCGGTCGGCAGCGACCGCACTCGTCACGTCAACGTCCGCATTATTGCCGCGACCAATCGCGACATCAAAAGCCTGGTCGGCCCGGAACGGTTGCGGGAGGATCTCTACTACCGGCTGAGCGTCTTTCCGATCGAGGTGCCCCCGTTGCGCGAGCGCAGGGACGACATTCCGCTGCTCGCGAGTCATTTTCTCGACGCGGCCTGCAGACGCTTCAATCGCTCGGATCTGGGGTTAACGGCGAGCCAGCTACAGCAACTACAGGGTTACGACTGGCCCGGAAATGTTCGCGAGCTGTTGAACGCCGTCGAGCGTGCGGTGATCGCATCCCGCCTCGGGTCGCTTCAGCTAGAGATTCCGGGCGCCGGAAAAGAATCGTCCGCTCGATCCGGATCGCGCGAAGAGTCCGAGGTGATCCTGGACAAGGAGATGAACCGTCGCGCGCGCGCCAACATGGTCGCCGCCTTGAAACGCAGCGGCGGCAAAATCTACGGGCCCGGCGGCGCCGCCGAGTTGCTCGGGATCAGACCGAGCACGCTGAACACTCGCGTCAAGAAACTCGGCCTTAAAGTAACCCGCTAGCAAAGGCGATGGCCTCAACCGCTATCGCATGCTCTACTCACTCATTCCCCGGAGGCGCGCATCGCTATGGACGTCAGCAAAATTCCGCCCGGCCGCAATCCGCCCGACGACATCAACGTGCTGGTGGAGATTCCGCAGGGCGGCATCCCGGTTAAATACGAGCTCGACAAAGCGTCCGGTGCGCTGTTCGTTAATCGTTTTCTGCATACCGCGATGTACTATCCCGCCAACTATGGATTCATCCCCAACACGCTCTCCGAGGATGGCGACCCGTGCGACGTGCTCGCGCTGTCGCAGGTGCCGGTCGCGCCCGCCGCGGTCATCAGATGCCGTCCGGTCGGCGCGCTGCTGATGGAAGACGAGAACGGCATCGATGAGAAGATTCTCGCGGTGCCGGTCGACGAGCTGAATCCCTATTTCGACGGAATCGAGAACTACACCGACCTGCCAAAGCTCATGCTCGATCAGATCGATCACTTCTTCCGCCACTACAAGGATCTCGAGAAGGGAAAGTGGGTGAAGATCGGGGATTGGGTCGATCGCGAAGCCGCCCGCATGCTGATCCTCGAAGCGATCGCGCGCCTGCACAAGAAATAAGTCCGCCCGCGGCGCGCCGCTGCCACGATGGCCGCGCGCTCCTCGCGGGCGGAGCTGGTCGTCTCGTCGTTATTGGCTACTGCGGAGCAGACTCGCCCGGCGTCTGCGCCAGCGGCACCAACTGCGCGATGTCGCACTGGATCAGCGCCTGGATCTTGTTGTCGATCTGATAGAAGCGCGTCACCTTGACCTGCGGAATCGCCGCCTGGAACTGCGGGATGAATTCCTTCTGGATATCGAGGCGCGCCTGCTGGATTGCGATCACCTCGTTGAGCTTCTTCGCCGCGTCGGCATCGGTGAGGTTATTGTACTTGGCGGCGAACGCCTTGAGCTCCCGCACGTGGCGATCTTCGACCGCATCCATCTTGGCTTCATAGGCGTCGTAAACCGGCCAGAACTTCGACGCTTCGTCGGCGGTAAGATTCATGTTGGCGCCAACGGTCGCCTTGCGCTGCGCGCGCGCGGCCGCGATATCGAGCTGCTTCTGCGAGGTCTGCGCCGACGCCGGGCCGGCCCAGCCGAGCGTGCAGACAATCAGCGAAGCGACGGTGAAACTTGCGAGAATGTTCTTGAGGTTCATCTATCGGATCTCCTGCGGGTTCTCCATGGTATGCATCGCAAAGACCGCAGGATGGTGCTGCATTGGCAGATCATAGTCAAGTGATTAATAGGCGCCGTCCCACGCGGACGGGTCATATTGCATTTTACGAAGCAAAGTGAGAGCTTGCATGGTCAACCAGTTAGTCAAACGAGAGGGTTTCCCCACCAGATCCGGGGGAATGGGAAATCCTGAGCATGGACGGAGGAAAGAAATGAATTCGAAAGTACGAGGAATGGTGGTCGCACTGGGTTTGGCGGTGGCACTGGCCGCAGGCGCACCGTCGGCACAAGCCCAGAACTCAAAGGCGGCGGTTCGCGCGGGATACCTGACTTGTCACGTCGCGGCAGGATGGGGTTTTATTTTCGGCTCATCGCGAAAACTGCAGTGCGCCTATGCGCTGCAGCCGGGATACACCGAGTACTACACCGGCTCGATTACCAAGTTTGGCGCTGATATCGGTTATCTTCAGTCGGGCGTAATTCTGTGGGCGGTCCTCGCCCCGACCACCAACCTCGGCCAGGGTGCACTTGCGGGTCACTACGGCGGCGCGACTGCGAGCGCGGCGGTGGGAGTCGGCGCGGGCGCCAACGTGCTGGTCGGCGGCTTCAACAGCTCGATCGCGCTGCAGCCGGTCTCGATCGAGGGACAGAACGGCTTGAACGTGGCAGCTGGAGTTGTCGCGATGACCTTGACCTTCAACAAGAACAAGCCGGCCAAGAGCACTCCGTAGCGGGCGCTTAGTTCAGTTCGTGTACACCGGGGGCGGCCGTAAAGGCCGTCCCCGTTTTTCTTTTTCAGGAAAGTGACTGAGTGAGATTCTAGATCTTCGCCTTCGGGTAGCGCACGCGCATCCAGGTTACGAATTTTTCTGGCACCGCCATCGTCGACAGGCGCCCTTGACGCACCAGCGCCCAGTCGTTGAACTTCCCCGACTGCTTGATCTCCGCCAACGTCACCGGCGGATCAAGGCGTCCCGCGAATTCAAGATCGACCACTGCGGACTTGGGACTTTTCAGATCGTCGCGCGGCGGCGATTTCACCGCCGCCATCCCGACGATGCTCGAAACTCCGCCGCTATGGTAGATGAACACGACGTCGCCCGGCCGCATCTCGCGGATGGCGCGCACCGCCTGCGGATTCGTCACGCCGTCCCACGCGGTGCGGCGGTCGCGCTCGAGGTCGTCGATCGAATAAGTCCCGGGCTCGCTTTTCGCAAGAAAGTAGTTCATCGGCGCGTCCCCTTCAGGCGTGATTCAGGCTAAATCTAACACAGCCACCGCTCGTGACGAGTCCGCCGCCGGGAAAACTGCGATGCCCGAATTGCCTGATGTTAGCGTTTATGTCGAAGCCATCCAGGCGCGAGTCGTCGGCCATAAGCTGGTCCGCGCGTTGGTGAAGTCGCCGTTCCTGCTGCGCTCGACGACTCCGCCGATTAGCGCCACTCACGGCAGGACGGTTCGCGACGTTCGGCGATTGGGCAAACAGATCGCAATCGGCCTCGAAGGCGGACTCTGGATCGTGTTGCATCTCAAAATCGCGGGCCGGCTGCATTGGAAAACATCGGCACCGAAACTCGGCGGTAGAAACATCCTGGTCGCCTTCGAATTCGACAATGGATGGCTGTGGCTTACCGAGGCCGGCACCCAGCGTCGCGCTGCCATGCACGTGGTCGAAGGTGACGCGGGGCTCGAGTCGCTGGATGCCGGCGGGATCGAGCCGCTCGACGCTGACCTGGGCGCATTCTCGGCGGCGCTGCGCTCGTCCAATCACACGCTCAAGCGCTCGCTCACCGACCCCCACATTTTCAGCGGTATCGGCAACTCCTACTCCGACGAGATTCTGCATCGGGCGCAGCTCTCGCCGATCGCGATGACGCAAAAGCTGACTGATGCGGAAATCGAGCGGCTGTACGACGCGACTCGCGCGACACTGATCGAATGGACCGACCGCTTGCGCGCGGAAGCTGCGGGCGAATTCCCCGAAAAGGTAACCGCGTTTCGCCCCGAGATGGCGGTGCATGGGCGCTACCGCCTGCCATGCCCGCGATGCGGCGCGAAGATCCAACGCATCCGCTACGCCAGCAACGAGACCAACTACTGCGCGAAATGCCAGACCGGCGGCCGCCTGCTCGCCGATCGCGCGCTTTCGCGCCTGATGCACGAAGACTGGCCGCGTACGCTCGACGAACTCGAAGCCCTGAAGAAGCGATAAGGCCGCTCGAGTTCTTTCAAGCTGGAATGCCGCGACATTTCAAATTGAAATGCCGGTCGCGCCGACGTGCTTGGCAGGATCAGCCTCACTCGGAAGTGGCGCGAACTTGCACCTCACTAAACGCAATTACTAGCTGATCATTTTCAGTACAGGACTCAGTACAGGACGATGATCTCGAACGTGCCGCACCGTCGCGCCGATGTGGCGTAGGTCTTGCTGATCTACCTGGTTATGGAACTTCATTTGTTCGATCCATACACCACGCTGGCGCAGGCCGCCGTCGATGGACGCATGCGCACGCGGCGCAAACCGGCCTTCAGCGCGGCTGAAACCTGCCATCATTTCGCGATTGAATCTCTCGACAGGCCCGGCCCGCTCCGGCCGCAGCCTTACCTCTACACTTGCGTTCGATGCAAGTGGATTTTTCGCATCAATGATTCGCGCGGCTCAGTTCTAGCCCTGGATGGATTAGGCCGGCGTCTGGCTGAACCCGAGAATGCCAAGCGGGTCGCGACCTTCCATCGCGGACCGTGCCCCGCGTTTCCAGACTTTGAGTATGCCGTCAGTGAGATCGAGCGCGAGAGCCGAATCCGCGCTCATCTATCCAGCTTTGTCAGCATGTTGCGCAGTCTGACCGATTGGAGCGGGCGTCGAAGCCGTAGCCGCGGTCGGCAGACTACGGCTTCGTAGATTCCCGGCAGCTCTTCTGACTGCCGCGTTATGCGGCTCGTCCGGTCTTCGTCCTGTGGTTGTTCGAGAGACCTTCCTGGCGCAGCCGGCTTGCCAACTCGAGCGCGATTCGGCGCCACAGTCGAGGATACCTGTCGGCGAGCGCTGAAAAGTCGGCCTCGGCAATCCTGCCGACAACAGAATCCGAAATCGTGGTGACCGACGCCGAACGGCGACGGCGCGGATCGACCACTGCCATCTCGCCGACATACTGGCCGGCTCTTTTGCGGGCGACGACGTGTCCATCGATCGCAACAGACACGTTGCCCTTCAAAATCAAAACAAGGTCGGTGTCATTCGCGCCCTGCTCGATAAAATTCCTGCCTGCCGGTATCTCCTCGAGCTTGAGCCGCCGCGCAACAACCGTCGCGAGGTCCTTGTCGCGAACGAGCGGCTGCAAAATGAGGGCGTTAATTAGCTTTCGTCGCCCTTCCGAACCCCGAAAAGATTTCGGCGATATTTTTTCCACGTTCTTTTGCGAGCTCCTGCGCTTGTTTCTTTGAATCATCGAAAGCAGACCTGCCTTTGTTTACAACGCACTGAAGTGACCTGTTGTTCCCTACGTTGCTTCCTACCTAAGGATGATCGCATCAAGCGTGCCGAATCAAGCAAAAACTAGCAGTTGGATATTATTACTGATTGACGGAGAGGGCATGGGACAAATTCAGAGGAGGCCATGTGCTCGGCCAAGTTCGCGGTCAGAACGTCATTTCAAATTGAAATGGGTCGATGCGGCGAATTGAAATGCGAGTCTCAAATGCTCAAAAAAGGCCTTAATTGCTGGGAATTCGCCGCGGCACACTTGATGCTGACTGGTACGATATGGGCAGCGTAATTTCATTCCGATCCCATCTGCGTGCCGACTCGATCGCGCAGCCGAACCTGCGGATGGTCGGCCTCGAGGCTGTTAATAACCGACAGGTCCCGCTTCAAATTCCGGCTGAATCGCCGAAGACCGCAGTGATGGCTTGTCTCAGCGCCGAAGGCGCCGGCAACACCGATCTGCTGCACAAGGCCCATAGCGCGGCGCTGGAAAACGGCGGCGAGTTCTATGCCGTCCTGCTCGATCCACGGCGCGCCCGCTTCGCAACGGCGCAGGTTCGCAAGCTCGTCGATGACGCCATCCTCGCCAGCTACCTCGGCGCGAAAATCATCTGGCTCGAATCGTCCGACGTGGTCGGCGAGATGCTCCAGCTCGCCCGGCAATCTCACGTCGGCCGGATTTTTGTTGCTCGAAACAATCCGGCTCGCTTCTTTTGGCCGTTCGGGCGCACCGTCTATTCCGATCTCCTGAGTCGCGGCGAAGACGTTCGCATCGACGTGGTCGGGTTCGAACGCGGGAACTGAAAAAATGGACAAAGGGCTGGTGGTAAGCGAAGCGCATGACGATCCGGGTCGTCTGATGCCGCGCGCAGCCGGCGATGTCGTCCCGCTGCTCGAATCCAACGACCCCTCGATGCAACGACTGGTCGAGACCGCCAGGCGCGCGGCCATGAGCGACGCGTCGATTCTGCTGACGGGAGAGAGCGGCACCGGCAAGGACGTGCTCGCGCATCAGATTCATCGATGGAGCCGGCGCGCCGAATGCCCATTCGTGACCGTCGTGTGTACCTGTCATTCCGAACATCTGCTCGAGAGCGAGCTGTTCGGACACGCGCGCGGCGCATTCAACGGCGCGCTCAGGGACAAGCCCGGCCGGCTCGAAGCGGCGCACGGCGGATCGATTTTTCTCGACGAGATTTCAGATCTCACCGCGGCGCTTCAGACCAAGCTCCTGCACTTCATCAAGGAGCAGAGCTTCGAGCGGATGGGGAGTGAAAACGCAATCAGCGTCGACGCGCGGATCATCGCGGCGTCAAATCACGACCTCGTTGCGGAAGTCGCGAACCACCGCTTCCGCGAGGACCTCTACTATCGGCTTGGCGTGATAACCCTGCAGGTTCCCGCGCTGCGCCAGCGCCCCGCCGACATTCTGCCGCTGGCAATGCGCATGCTGGCCGGGGCGACCGTCCACAACCGCCGTCCGAGTCTGCGCCTCTCGCCTGAAGCGTCGGCGGCGCTGATGCATTATCGATGGCCGGGGAACATCCGCGAGTTGCGCAACGTGATCGAGCGCGCCGTGGTGCTGTGCTCGAGCGACGTCATCACGCCCGAGTATCTGCCCGAGGTGCTCGGCAGCCATCACTCCGAATCGCATGAGAGTACCGCCCCGTCCGCGAGCCTCGACGACGTGGAGCGCGAGCATATCATCCGCGTCATGGCTGACAGCCCAACGCTCGAAGTCGCCGCGAGCAAACTCGGCATCAACGTCTCGACGCTATGGCGCAGGCGCAAACGCTACCGCCTCGACACACCTGCCGA
>JBEKLS010000156.1:0-10304 GCA_050010075.1 Binatus sp. (SeqCode)
GAGTAGCTGCCGTCGACGAAGCACAGCGCGTTGACGGCGGTCGCGATATCGAAAATAAATTTGCCACGGCAGGCCGCGTCGAAGTCGAGCATCGCGGTCAGCTTCTCGCCGCGGAACAGCAGGTTGTCCGAAAAGATATCGCCGTGGATCACGCCCTTGGGCAGCTTGCCTTCGAGATAGCGCGTCAGGTACTCGACCTCGTCGTCGAGCGTGCGGCAAATCTTGCGGAAGTAGTTCGGCAGGCGGTTGCGCACCGTCAGGTACAGGTCCGCGATTCGCTCGAAGCTGAAGCGGTTGTCGATTCCCTTTTTGTAAGCCTTGCCGATCACGTGCAGGTCGCCGAGCGCATGGCCGATAGTTTCGAGCTGGCTCGGTTTCAGGCGCGCCGGCACCAGCACCTTGCCTTCCTGGTACTTGAACAGCGACACGCAGCGGTTGTTGAAGTTGCGATAGAAGCGGCCGGTCCGATCCTGCATCGGATGCGGGCACGGGAACGCATGCTTGCGCAGGAACGACAGCAGGTCGATCTCGCGCTTGAGCTCGTTCTCACCCTTGACCTCGTCCACCCGCAGCAGGAATTTGCCCTTGGCCGCTTCGAGCACGTAGTTGGAGTTGACCGAGCCTTCGGGGATTCCGATGGCGCTGGCCACACGGCCGAGGCCGTAGTCGTCCGACAACTCTTTGAGAAACGGTTTGCTTAGCTCGGTGTAAACGGCCATAGGAACGCGGGCACGATCAATTGAGGAGTGTCAGCCCGCCAAGTCTAAGGGGTGACTGGCGGCTCGTCAACTAGGGGCGCCGAAACCCTTGTAAAACGGGGGTTTCATGAATTCCTCAAAGTGGTCCACTAGAGCCGCGGCAACATCCAAGTTGCCTCAAAGGCTGAGCGCGGCTAAATCATTCCAATGCCGACATCCAGGAAGACGGCCGCCAAGGCTCCAAAGAAATCCGCCACTACGACATCCAAAAGCGCCAGCGCCGCGCTCGAAGGGAAGAAGGCGCCGCCCTTCGAGCTGTTCGACGCCGGCGGAAAGAGCGTCGCGCTCAAGGATTTAATCGGCGCGAACAGCCTGGTGCTGTATTTCTATCCCAAGGACATGACGCCCGGATGCACGATCGAGGCGTGCAGCTTTCGCGACAATATCGCGCCGATCAAAAAGCTCGGCGCGAAAGTCGTGGGCATCAGCGCCGACTCCACCGACTCGCACGGCAAGTTCATCGCCAAGCACGAGCTGAACTTTCCGCTGCTCGCCGATCCGGGCAACAAGGTGTGCAAGCTATACGGCGTGTACAAGACGAAATCGCTGTATGGGCGCGAGTTCATGGGCATCGAGCGCACCACGTTCATCATCGACAAGGCCGGCGTCGTGCGGCGGGTGTTCCCAAAGGTGAAGGTGAACGGGCACACGGAGGAAGTGATCGAGGCGCTGAGGGAGATTGGGTAGAGGAGAGGGACAGTGCTGGCAGTTTGCATGAATAGCAGAACCCTCACCTACCGGCGGCTGCGCCCGCCGGCCTCCTCTCCCGTAAAATAACGGGCGAGGTAGGATCCGGCACCTCCGCCCCGAAGTAAGATCCGGCACAGGCGCCCCACGTAACATCGTTACCTCCGCCCCAAAAGTTCTAACAGGGACGAAGTCCCGCATCCTATTTCACTGGGTGCAGGGGTCACCCCTGCTTCTTACGAGGCGGCGGCGCTGGTGGTTTCCAGCAGGTTGTCGCGCAGGAAGGCGCGCAATTCGGGCTCGACGCGTTTGCCGAGGTCGTGCGAGGCCTGCGGGAAATAGCAGGTCTGCACTTTCACGCCATGCGCCCGCAACGCGTCCGCGAGCTTAACCGCCTGTCCCACCGGCATCCGATTGTCCTGCTGCCCGTGCATGATCAACACGCTGCATTCGAGCTTATCCGGCAGATTGGCGATCACGCTGCGCTCTTTCAGAATGCGCTTGCTCGGCCAGACTTCGCGCAGGATTGACAGCTTGGTGCGCAGCGGCGCGTTGGGCCACAGCGACAGCGGATCGTAGCATCCCGATTCGAGGATCAGTGCGCGCGGGCGCGAGTCGTAATCCATCAGCAGGCCAGCGGCGACTGCGCCATGCCCAAGTCCCCAGACCGCGAGCCGCGACGCATCGACGTCACTGCGTCCCGCCAGCATGTCGAGCGCCTTGCGCGACGCCAGCACCGACGGCTGACCGACGAAGCGGCTCGGCCCCGACGAATTGCCGTAGCCGGGGATACTCACGCAGGCGACCTGGATGCCCATCGCGGCGATTCCCTGGCTCATCTGGACGCATCGATCGACGTTGCCTTCGCCGCCGTTGAGGACCAGCAGGCCGGGGCGGCGTCCCTGCTCACTGCTGCGGGTCAGGTAGCCCTCGATATGGTAATTCTTGGGGCCCATCGCGACGTCGAAGTTGAACTGATCGACGTTTTTGTAATTCGACTCGATCGACTTGCCGGGGATGTGGCACGCGATCGCCGAGATGGCGAGAACAATCGCCACGACAGAAAGTTTCGCCAAACGGCGGACGGTGGTTGGAATCATTTTCAATTGTGAACGAGCGGAGGGGCTCGACCGGTCCTCTGACATCGGCCCGTAATGTACTCGCATTGGCATTATTTTAAAACAGGCATTTCTTGTCCGCGTGGCATATCGCATTGAATCGCACCGGAGTTTGACCGATACTGCTTGATTCACAAGCGCTATATTTATTTTAGTGCGCAATTGATTTTGGGAAAAGGAATGGCAACGCAGGCACATTCGGGCTCTGAAGCATCGGCGGCGATCGATTTCGAAAAAAACGGCGGCATCGTCGCCGCGATCGCAGTCGATCATTTGAGCCATCGGGTGCTGACCGTCGCCTACATGAACCGCGAGGCCTTCGACGAGACGGTCGCGACCGGACGCGCGTGCTACTTCTCGCGATCGCGCAACAAGCTGTGGCGCAAGGGCGAGGAGTCGGGAAATTTTCAGATCGTGCACGAGATTCGGGTGGACTGCGACGCCGACGCGATTGTCGTCGCAGTCGAGCAGCGCGGCGACGGGGCCGCGTGCCACGAAGGCTACGAGTCGTGCTTTTTTCGCAAGCTCGAAGACGGCGCGTGGAAGATCGTCGAGCAGCGCAAAGTCGATCCCGCCAAGTACGGCCCCGGCTACGGGCATCAGGCGAAGAAGCCGGCCGGTTGAAACGACATGGCTGATCAAGTTCTGAAATTCGGCATCCCCAAGGGCAGCCTCGAGGAGCAGACGCTCGAGCTGATGCGCAAGTCGGGCTGGCGCATCACGGTCGGCTCGCGCTCATATATTCCGACCACCGACGACGCGACGCTGAGCTGCCGCATTCTGCGGCCGCAAGAGATGCCGCGCTATATCGCCGACGGCTCGCTCGACGCGGGCATCACGGGCAGCGACTGGATCGTCGAGAACAACGTGACGTTGCATCAGGTCGAGAGCTTCATCTATGCCAAGGCGACGCTGACGCCCTCGCGCTGGGTGCTATGCGTGCGCAACGACTCGCCGGTCAAGCGGCTCGAGGACTTGCAGGGCAAGCGCATCGCGACCGAGCTGGTGCAGTTCGTCACGCGAGTTCTGGCCGAGCGCAAGGTCAAAGCCGAAGTTGAATTTTCATGGGGCGCGACCGAGGCCAAGGTCGCCGAAGGGATCATCGACGCCGCCATCGACGTGACCGAGACCGGGTCGTCGCTGCGCGCCAACGGACTGCGCATCGTCGAGGAATTGCTGGTGTCGAATCCGGTGCTGGTCGCCAATCCGGCGTCGTGGACCGATCCGTGGAAGCAGGCGAAGATTCGCCAGCTCGGCATCCTGATTCGGGGCGCGCTCGACGCCGAGAATCGGGTCGGGATCAAGATGAACGTGGCGAAAGAGAATCTCGAAAAAGTGATCGCGCTGCTGCCGTCGATCACCGCGCCGACCATCTCGCATCTCTACCCGAGTCCCGCGCTGAAGGGGGTCGAATGGCTGGCGGTCGAGACGGTAATCGCGGAGCAGACGGTGCGCGAGTTGTTTCCCAAGCTGCTCGAGGCGGGCGCAGTGGGCATCGTGGAGTTCCCGCTGAATAAGATTATCGGGTAGCAGCTTTTCATTACGTCATTCTGAGCGGAAGCTGCTGTAGCGAAGAATCTCGACGGACGCTCCTGCGTTCGGCGCCTGTTGGCAGACGCGCTAACGCGCGAGATCCTTCGCTGCGCTCAGGATGACGGAGTGGCGCGCCTGCGGGCAACGCGCTAACGCGCGAGATCCTTCGCTGCGCTCAGGATGACGGAGTACTGGTCAGAGCCTCGTCGTTGTGGCACAACACAGGTATTCCACGTGGAGGTCGGCGTTATGGGTTTAGCTAATGGGGTCCATCATCTCGCCATCTGTACAAAGGACATTAAAAAGCAGATTGACTACTTCTCACAGGTGGTCGGGATGGAGTTGGTCGCGCTCTACTGGATGCATGGGGTCGATAACACCTTTCACGGCTTCATGAAGCTGAGCGACAGCTCGTCGATCGCCTTCGTGCAGCATCCGGATGTCGCGAAGATTCAGCCGATCAAGGGCGTCTCGCACGCCGGGCATACTACGCAGAACGTCGCGGCCGGCGCGATGCAGCATCTGGCGCTCAACGTCGATTCCTACGCCGACCTGATGGCGATTCGCGATCGCGTCCGCGCGCACGGACACTGGGTGATGGGCCCGCTCGATCACGGGTTCTGCAAATCGATCTACCTGGCCGCGCCGGAGGGAATCATGCTCGAGTTCTCGACCTCCGAAGGCGGATCGATCGACGCCGAAGCGTGGATCGATCCCGAGGTGCAGGCGCTGGCGGGAATCAGTGCGGACGAAGTCGAAAAGTACAAGCATCCCGCGCGGTTCGAATCCAAGGGCGGCACGATTGCGCAACCCAGGCCCGATCCGTCGAAGCCGCTGATGGATTATCCTCCCGACGATCGCATCTGGACCATGAGCGACGAGGAAGTGACGCGCCGCATGAGCGAGACTACGCCGCCGGTGCAGAAGAAACCGAAGGCCGCGTAGCAGCGAACGCTAATCCCGAGAGGGTTGGAACACTATCTCGACGCGATCCAGGTAGCTGAGCAACTGGCGCGCGAGCGTCGTCACGGCGCTATCGTCGCGCAGCGCGGCGGCATGCTCGAGCGAGCGGCCCGTCTCCGTCATCGCGTCGAAACCGTAGCTGCCGCCTTCGCCCTTGATCCGATGCGCGATGCGGGCGATCTCGGCGTAGTCGCGACGGGTTACGGCCTCGAAAATCGTGTCGATGTCGGCGCGCTTGTTGGTCAGAAAACCCGGGATCAGGTCGCTCAGATCCTCGTCCACTTCCACTATTACTCGGTCCGGCATATTTCCTCCTTGAGATTGGCCACCGTGTTCTCGTCGTCATCCACTGCGTTCATTTCCACTGCGTCGCGGATGGCGTCGAGCAGCGTCGATTTTTTGACCGGCTTGGTCACGTGCGCGTCGCATCCCGCGGCCTTGGTGCGATGCACCGCTTCTTCCAGCGCCGACGCGGTCAGCGCCACGATGGGCGTGCGGGGGCGGCTGTTCGCCACTTCCCAGATTCGAATCGCGGAGGTCGCTTCGTAGCCGTCCACGATCGGCATCTGGATATCCATCAGGACCAGGTCGAACTTGCCGGCGACGAATTTGTCGATCGCCTCCTGTCCATCCTCGGCTTCTTCGAGATGGTAGGGGGTTTTTTTCAAGTAGGCGCGGATCAGCGCGCGGTTGTCGTTCGAATCGTCGGCCATCAGAATCTTAAGCGGGCGATCGAGGAACGCGGGAGGAGCCTGGGGCGGCGCGATTGCCGGCGGTCCGAACTTGTCGCGGCGCGCGGCAATCTGTATCGGGGCGCGCGCCCGCGCAACCGCCGCGAACAATTCGGCGCGCCGCACCGGCTTGACGATATAGTTATCGACTCCGAGCGCGCGCAGGGTCGCGACCTCGCCGGTCAAGTCGTTGGTCGCGAGCATCATCACGAGCCGCGGCCGCCCCGGACCGCCACCCATCAGGCATTCCGCGACTTCGAATGCGCCTCGCGCCGGCATCGTGCCGTCGAGCAACACGACCTGGAAGCGAGCCTCGCGCGCAGTGTCGGCCCGGAGTTGAGCGAGCGCGCTCGCCGCCGACACTTCCTGGGTCACCTGCGCCCCTTGCGCGGTCAGCAGTTCGGAGAGAATCGAGCGGCTGTCGTCGTTGGCATCGACCAGCAAAATACGGAGACCGCCGAGGGCGTCCTCGCGCGGCGCCGGCTGGAGCGCCCCGTTGGCGGCCGCGCCGAATTGCGCCGTGAATGAAAACGCGCTGCCCTTGCCCGGCTCGCTCGCCACTTCGACCGTGCCGTGCATCAGCTTGACTAGCCGCGAGACGATCGCCAGTCCGAGCCCGCTGCCGCCATATTTGCGCGAGGTCGAAGAGTCGGCCTGGCTGAAGGCGTGGAACAACAGGAGGCGCTGGTCGGCGGGAATTCCGATTCCGGTGTCGGTCACGGTGAATTTGAGCGCGCCCGCGACGGGGGCGCCGGAGTCGCGCTCGACCGACACCAGCACCTGTCCGTGTTGAGTGAATTTGATCGCGTTGCCGACCAGGTTGATCATGATCTGGGTGAGCCGCAAGGGATCGCCGAGCACGAGATCGGGGACCTCGGGCGCAAACCGCACCATCAGCTCGAGGCCTTTTTCATGCGCGCGAATCGCCAGCGTCTCGAGCACCTTCTCGACACTGTCCTTGAGATCGAATTCGACCGCCTCGAGGTTGAGCCGCCCGCTCTCGACCTTGGCGAGGTCGAGGATGCTGTTGATCAAGGCGAGCAGGGCGCGGCCGTTGCTGATGACGGTGGTCAGATATCTGCGCTGTTCGTCGCCGAGCGGGGTTTCCATCAGCAGATCAGCCATCCCGAGGATCGAATTCATCGGGGTGCGAATCTCGTGCGACATGCTCGACAGGAACTCCGACTTGGCGCGCGAGGCCGCCAGCGCCGCCTCGCGCGCGGCGACCAGTTCGCGCTGCGTCATCTTGATATCCGCGATATCGCGGCAGATCGTGAGGCAGCAGACCTGGCCATAGAGTTCCAGGTTGATTGCCGACAGGAGCACTGGCCGCTCCGAACCGTCCTTCATGCGGAAGGACACCTCGAGGTTCCTGACCTCGTTGGTCCGGGTGAGTTGATCGGCGAAGCGAATCATTTCGTCCGGATGGATCCACAAGTTCAGATCGGCGAAATGATGTCCGACCGCCTCCTCCCGCGAGTAGCCGGTGGCCTTGATGAATTCCTGGTTGACGTCGAGATAAATTCCAGTGACGCCGCCGAGCGTCATGCTGTCGAGGTTGGCGTCGAACAGTTTGCGGAAGGTCGCCTCGCTTTCGCTGAGCGCCTTGACCTGGCGCGACAAGTCCTCGCGCGCCGACAGCAGGTCGCGCTCGATCCGCTTTCGGGCCGTGATGTCGCGAATGTACGCGACCACGCAAGGCTGATGGCCAAACTCGAGCAACGCGGCCGAGATCAGAGTCGGGATTGGGGTATGGTCACCGGCCAGAAATTCGATCTCCATGTTGCGGACTTCGCCCTCGGCCAACAGCGCGGCGCCCAAGCGGTCGCGATCGGACGGTTTGCTCCACACGCCGAGCTCGAGATCGGTCTTGCCAATCGTCTGCTCGAGAGTGCGGCCGCCGAGCCGCGCAAATTCCGCATTCACCGCCACGTACTTGCCGTTGTCCGCGGCAGCGACGGAGATTGCGTCGGGACTCACGTCGAAGATGGCGCGCAGGGCGGCCTCGCTCTCCTCGAGCTTGCGCGAGGCTTCCCGGGTCTGCGTGAGATCGCGAATCATCGCGACCACGCAGTCTTCGCCCTTGAGTTCGACGCGCACCGCCGACAGCGTCGCCGGCATCAGGCTGCCGTCGGGCTTGAGGAAGTCCGCTTCGAGGTTGCGCACGATGCCCTCGGCCATGATCCGGGCGCGAAACTCCTGATGCTGTGGCTCGTTGGCCCAGAGCCGGCGCTGGCCGTGGTTGGAATCGTCGAGGTCCTGTTGCCGGTAACCGAGCTGCGCGAACTGCTGATTGAAATCGATGTAAGCGCCGTCGGAGAGGCGGGTCACCACGATAATGTCCAGCGTCGCGTCGAAGATTTTGCGCAGCGCCGCGTGGCTGGCGCGCAGGCTGGTCTCGACGCGTTTGATCTCGGTGATGTCCCTGACCATCGAAATCACGCACGGCTCGCCGTTCACTTCGGTGGACGAGGCCGAGATGAGATGGGTCTCATCATCGTCGCCATTTTTGCAGCGCTGCACGACTTCCATGTTCCTGACGATGCCATCGCGTCGAAGGATCTCGACAAAGCGGGCAAGCTGATCGTCGTGCCGCCACATCCCAAGCGCGATAATGTTGGCCCCCATCACGTCGTCGCGGGTGTGACCGGCGACCCGGTAAGCGTCGTTGACGGCGATGAAACGTCCGTCGACCAGACTGTTGATTGCGATATTGTCGGGCGACGCTTCGAACACCTTGCGCAGCATTGCCTCGCTGGCCTGCAGTTGGGAGTGGTCGCGTTCACGCGCCGCAGCGGCTTCCGCGCGCAGGGCAATCTCGCCAATGAGCAAACGCTGGTTCCCGGCCAGCGCCGCGACTTGCTCGGCAAACTTTCGGCGATAGCGGGCGCCATGGATCGCAGCTATCTGCGCTAACACCATTGCGGTAACGATCCAGGTCCAGTCGAGCGCCAGTCTCGAATTCAGAGCGGCGGCGTGCATCGAGTAGCCTGACATCGCAATCACTCCGCTCGCTCCGAGCGCCGCCTGCCAGCGCGGATTCCACGGAAGCAATGCGCCCGTGGCAAACAAAAACAACACAATGGACGCGACCAGCGCGTCACTGTTGCCGTCGATCATCGCAATCCGGGCCGTGCTCGCGATAACTGCCGTGCAGACCAACAGCGCCATCGCGCGCCAGTTCCGTATCGGACGCGGCCACATCGCCGCCATCAACACAATCAGCCCCAAGCCGATGCTCGCGAGGTGCAGCGGAGCGGTTCTCGCAAACGTCAGCGGATACCCCACGCGGCCGAGCGCCGTGTATCCAAGTTGAAAAACGATGATCACCAGCGAGGCTGCGCGCGCCGTCGGCGACAGCAACTCGAAATCGTCGCCGTCGTCGATCACGCGCGTCATCGGCGGGTCGGAAGCGCGCGACGGTTCGATTGCGACGGGATCGGTTAGCGCGGCAGCGGTGCCATTATCTGAGCGCCGCGGCCCGGTCCCGACGCGCTGGGCGGACGGATCGATCTGAGGGTCCACAAATCAACAGCAAGCAAGTCCGATGCCCTCACCAAGCATGGCAAACGATTTGCTATCGCGGCCCGAGGCTGGCTTCGGTGTTCGAACTTTTGCGTTGTCGCGGAGAGTGTCCCGAAATGAGTTGGCCGCCAGCGAAACCGTCAGCCGCTCAGCGCCGCCTCGAAATCCTCGAGCAGGTCGTCGCTCGATTCGAGCCCGACCGACAGCCGCACCAGCCCGTCGCCAATTCCCGCCCGCGCGCGATCGGCAGCCGACATGCCCGAATGCGACGTGGTTGACGGCCGCGTGATCAATGTCTCGACCCCGCCGAGACTCGGCGCGCTGATCGGAATCGTCACGCGATCGATGAAGCAGCCAGCCGCGTCGAGGCCGCCTTCGAGCTCGAAGCTCAGCACGCCGCCGAAGCCGTCGAACAGCTCGCATGCGCGGAGGTGATTCGAATGGCTCTCGAGGCCGGGATAGTTCACGCGCGCGACCGCGCGATGCTGTTCGAGCCATCGCGCCACTTTGAGCGCGCTCTCGTTCTGATGGCGCACGCGCACCGCAAGCGTCTTCATCCCGCGATGGAGCAGGAAGCATGCGTGCGGATCGAGGCTGCCGCCAAAATGGTTCAGCGTATGCGTGATGCTCTCGACCAGGTCGGCGCGCCCGATCACGGCGCCCGCGACGATGTCGGTGTGGCCGTTGAGATACTTGGTGCCGCTGTGGATTGAGAGGTCGAAGCCGATTTCCGCCGGGCGAAAATTAATCGGGCTGGCGAAGGTGTTGTCGATGATCGAGAGCAATCCGTTGGCGGCGGCGAAATCCACCGCCGCTTGCAAGTCGCTCACCTGCAGCAGCGGATTCGACATCGCCTCGAGGTAGATGGCCCTGGTGTTGGGACGAAGCGCCTCGCGCCAGGTGGCGGGCTCGTCGCCGTCGATGAAATCGACCGACAGCCCCAGGCGCGGGAACTCGTCAACGAACAGATCGTGGGTGCCGCCGTAAAC
>JBEKLS010000157.1:0-10275 GCA_050010075.1 Binatus sp. (SeqCode)
GGCGATGGACAAGGTAATCGCGGCCGCATAAGCGGCGGCGCGATCCAGGAAAGGCTTATGGCTGAAGCAGAAGCAGTTGCGGCGCCTGCAATTTCGGCGGGGATGACGGCAGACGAGCGGCATTGGCTGCTGCGCAGATTGCATTCGCTGTCGGGCATCATTCCGATCGGCGGCTTCCTATTTTTTCACCTGTTCGAAAACGCCTTCGTGCTGAAGGGCGGCGGAACCTGGTGGAAGGAGACCGAGTTCACCCGCAACATCCCGTTTCAGATCGCGGTCGAAGCGCTGGTGCTCTGGATTCCGATTCTCTACCACGCGATTTACGGGATTGTGATCACAGCCACCGCGCAGCCCAACGACTACCCGTACGAACGCAACTACCAGTACACCTTGCAGCGCATCAGCGGCATTCTCGCGTTCCTGTTTATCGGCTTTCACGTTTTCTCCACGCGCGCGTACTACTACGCGACCGGCGTTGAGACCGACTACATGCGGATGCACAACTTCATGATGAATCCGCTCATTCTGGCCGTTTACCTGATCGGGACGATCGCGTGCGTCTATCACCTGACCAACGGCATTTTCACTTTCACGATCACCTGGGGAATCGCGGTCGGCCCCAAGGCGCAAAGGCTCGTCAACCGCGCGTGCGTAGCGTTGTTCGTCGTGCTGACCATCGTCAGCGTCTCGATTTTGATCGCGTTTCGCGCACCGGCCTGAGGAGAACAATCAATGCCAGGGCATCACATAATCGTAGGCGGCGGGCTGGCAGGTTTGACCGCGGCAATGAAGCTGGCTGAGCAGGGCGAGGAAGTCGATCTCTTCTCGATCGTGCCGGTCAAGCGATCGCATTCGGTGTGCGCGCAGGGCGGAATCAACGGCGCGGTCAACACCAAAGGCGAGGGCGACTCGCCGATGATTCATTTCGACGACACGATTTACGGCGGCGACTTTCTGGCGCATCAGCCGCCCGTCAAGGCGATGTGTGAGGCGGCGCCGTCGATCATCTACCTGTTCGATCGGATGGGCGTGATGTTCAATCGCACGCCCGAAGGCCTGCTCGACTTCCGCCGCTTCGGCGGCACCAAGCATCATCGCACGGCGTTCGCCGGCGCCACCACCGGTCAGCAGTTGCTCTACGCCCTAGACGAGCAGGTCCGCCGCTACGAGGCGGCCGGCCTGGTGCGCAAGTTCGAAGGCTGGGAGATGCTGAGCCTGGTGCAGGATGAGTCGGGCGATTGCCGCGGAATCGTCGCGATCGACACGCGCTCGCTCGAGATGCGCGCGTTTCCCGCCGACGCGACGCTGATCGCAACCGGCGGTCCCGGCCTCGTGTTCGGCCGCTCGACGCAGTCGCTGGTGAACACGGGATCGGCGGTCAGCGCGTGCTATCAGGCCGGCTCGACCTATGCCAACGGCGAATTCATCCAGGTACATCCCACTGCGATGCAGGGTGAGGACAAGAATCGTCTCATCTCAGAATCGATTCGCGGCGAAGGCGGGCGCGTGTGGACCTATCGCGACAGCAAGCCGTGGTACTTCCTCGAAGAGATGTACCCGGCGTATGGCAACCTGGTGCCGCGCGACATCGCGACCCGCGCGATTCACAAGGTCGTGTTCGAGATGAAGCTCGGCGTCGACGGCAATCCGCAGGTTTATCTCGACGTGAGCCATCTCGATCCCGAAGAGCTCAATCGCAAGGTCGCGGGCGTGCTCGAAATCTACGAGAAGTTTGCCGGCCAGGACCCGCGCAAAGTCCCGATGAAGATTTTCCCGGCGATGCACTACTCGATGGGCGGGCTGTGGGTCGATTACCATCAGCAGACCAACGTGCCGGGGCTGTTCGCGGCGGGCGAGTGCGAATTTCAATACCACGGCGCGAACCGGCTGGGCGCGAACTCGCTGCTGTCATGCATGCACGGCGGAAATATCGCGGAGCCGGCGATGATCGGCTACGCGAAGTCGAAGAAGAGCGCGGTCAGCTCCACGATTTTCGACCAGGAGCTGAAGTTGCAGCGCGAATCGTTCGACAAGATTTTCAAAATGAACGGGCCGGAGAATGCGTTCGCGTTGTGGCGCGAGCTCGGCGACATCATGACCGAGAACGTCACCGTCGTGCGCTACAACGACAAGCTCAAGGCGACCGACGACAAGCTGCTCGAGTTCAAGGAGCGCTGGGGCCGAATCGGGCTCAATGACACGGGCAAGTGGGCAAACCAGGAAGTGCTGTTCGTCCGCCAGCTATGGAACATGCTCGAGCTCTCGCGGCCGATCACGCTCGGCGCGCTCAATCGCAACGAATCGCGCGGCGCGCATTACAAACCCGACTTCCCGGAACGTGATGACGAGAATTTCATGAAGACCACGATGGCCGCATGGTCGTCCGACGGCCCGCGCTTCAGTTGGGAGCCGGTTGACGTGAGCCTCATCAAGCCGCGGCCGCGGCGCTACGACGTCGACAAATCCGCCAGCGAGCCGAAGGCGGCGTAGGCGCGGCAGGAGAGCATCGCAGTGGCAGAACAGACCCAGGTCTTGAGAATCAAGCGGCAGGAATCGCCGAACTCCGAGCCCTATTACGAGGAGTTCGAGATACCGTTTTTGGGCAATCACAATATCATCTCGATGCTGATGGAGATTCGGCGCAACCCGGTCACGCGCCAGGGCAAGCGCGTCGCGCCGGTGGTCTTCGACGCCAACTGTCTCGAGGAAGTTTGCGGCTCGTGCACGATGGTGATCAACGGCCGCGTGCGCCAGGGATGCTCGCAACTTGCTGAGGATCTGGGCGGGCCGGTGACGGTCGAGCCGATGTCGAAGTTCCCGGTCATTCGCGACCTGTGGGTCGATCGATCGAAGATGTTCGACGCGCTGAAGAAGGCGCACGCGTGGATTCCGATCGACGGCACCTACGACCTCGGCCCTGGACCGCGGATGGCGCCGAGCGTGCAGGAGTTCGCGTACCTTTTCTCGCGATGCATGACCTGCGGATGCTGTCTCGAAGCGTGCCCGCAGGTGAATGCGCATTCGAAGTTCATGGGCGCGGCGGTGATAGGCCAGGTCTACCTGATGAGCCAGCACGAGACCGGCAAGATGAATCACGAGGCGCGGCTCGAGGCGATGATGTCGGAGGGCGGCGTCGCGGATTGCGGCAACGCGCAGAACTGCGTCGAGGTTTGCCCCAAGGAAATTCCGCTCACGACGGCAATCGGCGCGGTCGGCCGGCAGACGTCGATCAAATGGCTCCGCGATCTGTTTATGAAGTAAGCTGGCGCCCAGGGTAAGCGAATGAACATCCACGAATATCAAGCCAAACAGATTCTCGGACGCTTCGGCATTCCCGTCCCCAAGGGCCAGTTCGCGACTACGGCTGACGAGGCGGCGGCGGCGTTCACGGCGCTCGGCCAGCCCAAGGCCGTCGTCAAGGCGCAGATCCATGCGGGCGGCCGCGGCAAGGCGGGCGGCGTCAAGCTGCAGACTGCTGCGCCCGACGTGCGCGATTTCGCCGCCAAGTTGCTCGGCAAGCCGCTGGTGACGCATCAGACGGGACCCGAGGGCCGCGTGGTGCGCCGCGTCTATATAGAGGAGGCGAGCGAGGTCGCGCGCGAGCTTTACCTCGGCATGCTGGTCGATCGAAAGACGGGTAGGGTTTCCGTGATCTCGAGCACCGAGGGCGGCATGGATATCGAGGAAGTCGCCGCCAAGACGCCCGAAAAGCTTTATACCGAATCGATCGATCCGCTGCTCGGCGTCGCCGGATTCCAAGCGCGTAAAATCGCATTCGCTCTCGGCCTCAAGGACAAGCAGGTCGGCCAGTTCACGACGCTGCTGATGGCGCTCTACCGCGCGTTCGTCGAAACGGACGCGTCGCTCATCGAGATCAACCCGCTCGTCGTGACGAAAGACAATCGCGTCATCTGCCTCGACGCGAAAATGTCGTTCGACGACAACGCGCTGTTCCGCCATCCCGATATCCGCGAGCTGCGCGACGCCAACGAGGAAGATCCCGCCGAGACCGAGGCCGCCAAGTTTGACCTCAGCTACGTGCATCTCGACGGCAACATCGGATGCATGGTCAACGGCGCGGGTCTCGCCATGGCCACGATGGACATCGTCAAGATTTACGGCGCCGAGCCTGCGAACTTCCTCGACGTCGGCGGCGGCGCCAGCACCGAGAAAGTTGCGGCGGCGTTTCGCATCCTGCTCGCCGACAAGCGCGTCAAAGGCGTGCTCATCAACATCTTCGGCGGCATCATGCGCTGCGACGTGCTCGCTCAAGGCGTCGTCGAGGCGGCCAAGCAGGTGAAACTCAGTGTGCCGCTGGTGGTGCGGATGGAAGGCACCAACGTTGTCGAGGGCAAGAAGATTCTCGCCGAATCGGGCATCAAGGTGATCACCGGCAACGATATGGCCGACGCCGCCAAGCGCATCGTCGAAGCAATCAGGGCTTAGGATTCTCAGATGAGTATTCTCGTTGATAAAAACACCCGCGTGCTGACGCAGGGAATCACCGGCGCGACCGGACAGCTCCACACGCGCGCGTGCAAAGAATACGGCACCAAGATGGTCGGCGGCGTCGTGCCCGGCAAAGGCGGTACCGACTTCGAGGGCATCCCGATTTTCGATACCGTCGAGCAGGCGCGCAAAGCGACCGGCTGCAACGCGACGGTGATCTACGTGCCGCCGGCATTCGCGGCCGACGCGATGCTCGAGGCCATCGCAGCCGGCATCGAGCTGGTCATCTGCATCACCGAAGGCGTGCCCGTGCTCGACATGGTGAAGGTGAAGGCCTACCTGGCGGGGAGCAAGTCGCGGCTCATCGGGCCCAACTGCCCGGGAATCATCACGCCGGGCGAATGCAAAATCGGCATCATGCCGGGGTACATCCACAAGCCGGGCGATATCGGCGTCGTCTCGCGATCGGGCACGCTGACTTACGAAGCGGTCTATCAACTGACCCTGCTTGGCATCGGGCAGTCGAGTTGCATCGGAATCGGCGGCGATCCGATCGTCGGCACCGGACATATCGACGCGCTCAAGCTGTTCAACGAAGATCCGAAAACGCGCGGCGTCATAATGATTGGAGAAATCGGCGGAACGGCCGAAGAAGAGGCCGCGGAATATATAAAGCAAAACTTTAAGAAACCGGTGGTCGCGTTTATCGCGGGCCAGACGGCGCCGAAGGGCCGGCGGATGGGCCATGCGGGCGCGATCATTTCGGGCGGACGCGGCACCGCGGCCGATAAAATCACAGCGCTCAAGGCCGCGGGCATCACGGTCGCGATGAGCCCGGCTGACCTCGGCTCGACGATGAAAGCTGTGCTCGAGGGCAAGAATTAATTCGATGGAACGAACCTTCGCAATCGTCAAACCCGACGCCGTGCGGCGCGGACTCACCGGCGATATCCTCAAACGGATCGAGGCCGCGGGGCTGACGATCGTCGCGCTGCGCAAGCTTCATCTGTCGCGCGCAGACGCTGAGAAATTTTACGACGTGCACAAAGCGCGACCCTTCTTCGGCGGCCTGTGCGAATACATGACGTCGGGGCCCGTGGTGGTGCTGGTGCTGCAGGGCGAAGGCGCAATCAGCAAATGGCGCGGGCTGATGGGCGCGACCGATCCCAAAAAGGCCGACGCCGGCACCATTCGCAAGGACTTCGGAATCGACGTCGAGCAGAATGCCACGCACGGCTCCGACGCGCCCGAGACGGCAGCGCAGGAAATCGCCTTCTTCTTCCCCGCCCGCGATATTTTGTCGTAGCAGCCAAGTACCGTCCTGCTTTCACGGCTGCGTTTCTATTACAATAACTGCCCGTGAACGCGAATCGGCAAATTTCCGCAGAGCCGGCGCTCGCGGGCCCTGACTTCCGCGATCTGACGCTCGACGAGGTCGAGCAGCTTGTCGCGAGCGTGGGCGAGCGTGCATATCGCGCGCGGCAGATTCTGCATTGGGTGCATGCGCGCGGGGCCGAGTCCTTCGATGAGATGCGCGATCTGCCGGCGGCGCTGCGCAATTACCTCAAGCACAACTTCACTATTGGACATCCGGTGTCGTCATTCGTTTCGCGCTCGGCTGACGGCACGCGAAAGCTGCTCATCCAGCTCGACGACGCCGAAGAAATCGAGTCGGTGATCATTCCCACCGAAAAGCGCGTCACGCTTTGCATGTCGAGCCAGGTTGGATGCGCGATGGCGTGTGAGTTCTGCGCGACGGCGCGCATGGGGCTGCATCGCAACCTCACCAGCTCCGAAATGCTCGCGCAGGTCTTCGCGGCGCGACGCGAGCTGGTCGCCGGTGAGGAGCTCACGAATTATGTTTTCATGGGGATGGGCGAGCCGCTGGCCAACTATCCTCGGCTCGTCCGCACGCTCGCGATCATGACGTCGGGGTGGGGGATGGGTATCTCGCCGCGGCGGATTACGGTCTCGACCGTTGGCCTGGTCCCGATGATGGAGCGGCTGCTGAACGAGACGCCGGTTAATCTCGCGGTGTCGTTGCATGCGACGACCAACGAGCTCCGCGATCGCCTCGCGCCAATCAACAAGCGCTACCCGCTGGAAGTGTTGCTCGACGCATGCCGCAAGCTGCCGATCAAACGCCGCAGCCGCATCACCTTCGAGTACGTGATGCTCGCGGGAGTGAACGATTCTCTTGCGGACGCGCGGCGGCTGCTGAAGTTGATTGCGCCGTTGCGCGGCAAGGTGAACCTGATTTTCTTTAATCCGCTGCCCGATTCGCCGCTGCGCAGCAGCTCGCGCGAGGCGGTCGAGGCCTTTCAAGCGATCCTCAAGAACGGTAATTTGACCGCTACCATCCGCGAAAGCCGGGGGCTCGATATTGCGGCGGCATGCGGTCAGCTCTACGCCGAACAGCATCACCCGGCCTGAAAGCAGCAGAAAAAATGTCACAAAACGTACTCGGTGTGATCGGCGGCAGCGGCTTCTACCAGATGAAGGGGCTGGAGAAGGTCGAGCTGATGGAGCTCGAGACGCCATTCGGGCGGCCGTCGGATCCGTTCTACCAGGGGCGAATCGGGGACATCGAAGTCGTTTTCCTTGCGCGTCACGGTCGCGGCCATCGAATTCTGCCGTCGGAAATAAATTTTCGCGCCAACGTTTTCGGGATGAAGCAGCTTGGCGTCACCCATCTCGTTTCGGTTTCGACGGCGGGCAGCCTGAAAGAGGAAATTCATCCGGGCGAGCTGGTCGTTCCAAATCAGTTTATCGATCGAACATTCAAACGCCCCGAAACTTTCTTCGGCGACGGCCTCGTCGTGCACGTCTCGCTGGCCGATCCGGTATGCGCAAATCTCGCGAGCGACCTCGCGGCTGCCGCGCGCACGGGCGACGCGGTGATTCACGACGGCGGCACCTATCTCTGCATGGAGGGTCCGCAATTTTCGACGCGGGCCGAGTCGAATCTGTATCGCAGCTTCGGCGCCAGCGTCATCAGCATGACGGCGATGCAGGAAGCGCGGCTCGCGCGCGAAGCGGAGATGTGTTACGCGGCGCTGGTGCTGGTGACGGACTACGATTGCTGGCACGAGTCGGTCGCGGCGGTGGATATCGGCGAGATCCTGCGCGTGATGAGACTCAACGTGGACAAGGCGCAGAGTGCGGTGTCGGCGTTGGCGCATACGCTCGGGCGTCGGCCGCGGACTTGCGCCTGCCAGGATGCGCTCAAGAACACGATAATCACCGATCGCGCGGCGATTCCGCAGCGCTTGATCGACGACTTGCGTCCGCTGGTAGGCAAGTATCTTTAGGACCATCGAAAAAAGCTTGGGCCCGGTGAAGGTGGAATACAGATGAGTATCGTTGTGGTCGGTTTCTTGGCCTACGACACGGTCGAAACGCCTAACGGCAAAGTCGAAGAGGTGATGGGCGGCGGCGCCAGCTACTTTTCGATCGCGGCGCGATTTTTTTCTCCAGTCAGCATCGTCGCGGTGGTCGGGACCGACTACAAGCCCGAGGATCTCCAGTTGTTCATCGAACGGAATATCGACGTGCGCGGAATCGTCAAACGCGAGGGGCAGACCACGCGCTGGCATGGCCGCTATCACGAAGATCTGAACGTGCGCGATACGATCAAGCTGTCGCTCAACGTGCTCGAAGGGTTCACGCCGGAACTGTTGCCCGACCAATGCCGCGCCGACTACCTGTACCTCGCGCCCAACGATCCCGCGCTGCAGGAGCACGTGCTCGATCAAGTGCCGAGTCCCAAAGTAGTCGTGGCCGATCTTTACGACTACTGGATCGAGAACACGCGCCCGGGCCTGGCCAAGGTGCTCGAGCGAATCCAGGTGCTGCTCTGCAGCGACAACGAGGCGCGCATACTTACCGGCGAGCACAACCTCGTCAAAGCGGGGCGCGCGATCCTCAAGATGGGTCCGGCTACCGTCTTGATCAAGCGCGGCGAGTACGGCGTGCTGCAGTTCAGCGACGATGGCATGTTCGCGGTGCCCGCGTATCCGCTCGAAGATGTCGTCGATCCCACCGGCGCCGGCGACACGTTCGCGGGCGGCATGATGGGATTCCTGGCGCGTCACGGACGCCTGACGGAATCTTCGCTGCGCACCGCGGTCGTGTACGGCAGCGTGATGGCGTCGTTCGTGGTCGAACGTTTCTCGCTCGAACGGCTTCTGGATTTGACCTGGGAAGAAATAGACAAGCGCTATAGAGAGTTTATCGATCTAATCGACTCTCATCATTCGAGATGGACTACTCAGTAGTCATTCCGCTCTACAACGAGCGGGATAATCTCGCGCCCCTGCATGCGGAGTTGACCCGCGTGATGCAGGGTCTCGGCCGTGATTACGAACTGATATTCGTGGACGACGGCAGCGACGACGGCAGCCTCGAGGCGCTGCGCCAGCTCAAATCCACGGACCAGAAGGTGCGGGCAATCGCGCTCGCGCGCAACTCGGGACAGACGGCTGCGCTGGTCTGCGGTTTTTCGCACGCGACCGGCGATGTGATAATCGCGATGGACGGCGACGGGCAAAACGATCCCGCCGACATTCCGCGGTTGCTGGCCAAAATAGACGAGGGCTACGACCTGGCCAGCGGCTGGCGCACCGAGCGATGGCAGGCGGAGCGGTTTACGCGCCGAATCCCTTCAATGGCAGCAAATGCGCTGATTTCGGCGATCACCGGCATCAAGCTTCACGACTACGGCTGCACCTACAAGGCCTATCGCCGCGACCTCGCGCAGAGCCTGCAGCTGTACGGCGAGATGCATCGATTCGTACCTGCGATCGCGGCGGAGCAGGGCGCGCGAATCGCGGAAGTGGAAATCGGCTTTCGAGCGCGCCGCTCGGGCATTTCGAAGTATGGACTGTGGCGCATCGTGCGCACGATGCTCGATCTGACCACGGTGAAATTTCTTTCGGTCTATTCGACCGCGCCGATCCAGGTGTTCGGTTTGATCGGGATCATCCTCGGCGGTCTCGGCAGCCTGTGGACGTTCATCCTGGTGATTGAGAAAATACTACTCGGCCGCGAACTGGGTAATCGTCCAGCGTTACTATTAGCGGTATTGTTAGTAGTCGTCGGAGTACAGTTTGTGAGTATAGGACTGTTGGGCGAAATGCTCGCGCGTACCTATCACGAATCTCAGGGAAAGCCGATCTACGTAATCAAGGAAGAATTCTAGAGGCTATCGATGAACATCGCAGTCGTGGGGAGCGGATACGTCGGACTGGTGAGCGGCACTTGCTATGCCGAAAGCGGCAACGAAGTAATCTGCGTGGACATCGACAAGGATCGAATCGCCCGGCTGTGCGAGGGCAAGATTCCGATCTACGAGCCGGGCCTCGAAGAATTGGTTCGCCGCAACCTGAAGGAGGGCCGCCTGCGGTTCACCACCGATATCGGCGAAGCGATCAACCAATCGATGGTCTCGTACATTGCGGTTGGCACACCTATGAGCTCCTCGGGCGCTGCCGATCTGACCGCGATTTTCCAGGCCGCCGAAGACATCGCCAAAGCGATCACCGGCTATCACATCGTGGCGGTCAAAAGCACGGTGCCGGTTGGCACCAACGATCGCGTGCGCGAAATCGTCGGGAAATTCACCAAGCATCGCGCCGACGTCTGCTCGGTGCCCGAGTTTCTGAAGGAAGGCTCCGCTATCGAGGATTTCATGCGCCCCGACCGCGTCGTTATCGGCAGCCTGAGCGATCAGGCGACTGCTGTGCTCAAGGAGATTCACAACCCCTTCGTGCGCACCGACAATCCGATCCTCGTGATGGATCCGCGCTCGGCCGAGCTGACCAAGTA
>JBEKLS010000158.1:0-10189 GCA_050010075.1 Binatus sp. (SeqCode)
CACGAATCGCGAAGATGTCGCAGTATCGTCAATCGTCGCGGCCGAACTATGGACCGGCGTTTCGAAATCCGCTCAGCCTGAGAAGTCGAAAGATGCCGTGCTCGCTTTCCTGGCGTACGTCACGGTGCTGGATTGGCCCGCTGAGGCGGCGGTGAGATACGGCGAGATTAGGGCTCGCCTTGAAACGTCCGGGCGGTCGATCGGTGCGATGGACCTGCTGATCGCGGCGCATGCTCTTCATGAGAAAGCGACCCTTGTCACGCGCAACTTATCCGAGTTCCGCCGGGTCACCGATCTGAAGGTCGAGACCTGGTAAGCCGCTCTGCTGATACTGGCATCGCGGAGCCTTTGCTATATGATAGCCGCATACTTTGAGCGCTGCGGGACGCCGTGAAAAAATGTAATCGCGCGTCGCGCTCGCGCTCTATCAATCAAACACGAGGCGAATTGCGACACCGATGGCATACGAGCACATCAAGGTTCCCAGCAACGGCGAGAAGATTACTCTTGGCGCCAATCACACTCTGAAAGTTCCCGACCGCCCGATCATCCCGTTTATCGAAGGCGACGGCACCGGCCCCGACATCTGGAAGGCGTCGCAGTACGTCTTCGACAACGCGGTCAAGAAAATCTACGGCGGCAAACGGCAGATCGCATGGATGGAAGTCTTCGCGGGCGAGAAGCCGTTCAACCAATGGAAGAACTGGCTGCCCGACGAAACGGTCGAGGCATTCCGCGAGTTCCTGGTCGGCATCAAGGGTCCGCTCACGACTCCGATTGGCGGCGGCATCCGATCGCTCAACGTCGCGCTGCGCCAGTTGCTCGACCTCTACGTATGCTTGCGGCCGGTGCGCTATTTCGCCGGCGTGCCCAGCCCGGTCAAGCATCCCGAAAAACTCGACGTCGTGATCTTCCGCGAGAACACCGAAGACATCTACGCGGGAATCGAATGGCCGGCGGAGTCGCCCGAGGCGAAGAAGCTGATCAAATTCCTGCAGGACGAAATGGGCGTGAAGAAAATCCGCTTCCCCAACACGTCGGGAATCGGCATCAAGCCAGTGTCGCGCGAAGGCAGCGAGCGGCTCATTCGCGCCGCGCTCGACTACGCGATTCGGCACAATCGCAAGAGCGTCACCTTCGTCCACAAGGGCAACATCATGAAATACACGGAGGGCGCGTTCCGCGATTGGGGCTACGAACTCGTGCGCCGCGAGTACAAGGGCAAGGCCGTGGGATGGGACGATTGCAACGGCAAGCCGCCCGCCGGCGAACTGCTGGTCAAGGACGCGATCGCGGACATCACGCTGCAGCAGGTGCTGACGCGTCCCGATGAATTCGACGTCGTCGCCACGATGAACCTCAACGGCGACTACCTGTCGGACGCGCTCGCGGCGCAGGTCGGCGGCATCGGAATCGCTCCCGGCGCCAACATCAACTACCTGACCGGCCATGCGATCTTCGAGGCGACTCACGGCACCGCGCCGAAGTACGCCAATCAGGACAAGGTGAACCCGGGCTCGGTGATCCTGTCGGGCGTGCTGATGTTCGAGCACATGGGATGGCAGGAAGTCGCCGACGGAATCATCCGCGGCCTCGAGAAGACCATCGCCAAGAAGGAAGTGACCTACGATTTCGAGCGCCTGATGACCGGCGCGAAGTTGCTGAAATGCTCGGAGTTCGGCAAAGCGATCGTCGACAATATCTAGCTCTCAAGCGGCCGCGTGCCACGCGCACGCGGCCGCATCTTGTCTTTGTGTAAGTCTCACAGGAAGTCCGAAACCCAGTGTGGGTTTCGGCGGGGTGCAGGGGCAGCGCCCTTGCTTTAGTTCCTGGGGCCAGCGCTCAGGATCGCCTCGGCGCACCACGTTCCCGTCTCGATCGCCGACTCGAAATGCGGCAGGCCCATGTAGTCGCCTGCCAGCAGTACGCGGCGCGACGATGACCGCGTCCTTCTGTATTCCGCCAGGTCGCGACTGCGTCCAACCGGGGATTTCGGCAGCGCATTGGGCCATCGCGCGACTTGCGCGAAACGCCTGGTTGCAGTCGCGCCGGGGAAGAAGCGCTCGATATCCGGCAGCACCTTGGCGACAATCTCGTCGTCGGACAGATCCATCATCGCGCCCGCCGCGTCGGCCCTGACGATCAGGTTGAGCAGCTCGCCATCCGGCACGAAGCCGAAATTCTTGGCAGATTCGACGGTTGCCGAGACGATGAGCTGGCGGTCGGGGCGCGCGACCATGAAGGCCCACACGTCTTTCAGCGTCGGTTCATTTCGCCAATGACGGCTAGTCGCGAGACCGATCTTCACGGCGGGAGCGTACTGGGTCGTCATGAGCCGCCGTTCGACCTCATCGCCGCCGCGATACAGCTGCGCCGCGATCGGCGCAGTCGCCGCGAGCACGACATAGTCGGCGCGCAACTGCTCGCCCGATAGCTGCACCGCGACGCCGTCGTCGTTAACCTCGACCGCCTGCACCGGCGATTCGAGCTTGACGTTGACGTTCGCCGCGAGCGCTTCCGGAAACGAGCCCACCCCGCGATTGAGCGTCATCTCCTTGCCGCGGCCGTTGTCGGTCAACGCCAGTGTCGCGAGCGTCGCCGCGCGCGAGATCTCCTCGATAGACTCGAGCAAGCCGCCCGCGACCAACGGCTCGACCAGGTAGTCGGTGGCGCGGCCAAGGCGCGGCGCACACCATCGCGCGGCGTCCGTATCGTCGTACTCGGCCCACGCCGCGTAGTTGTCGACCGGCGGCCACTTCAGTTTCGTCGTATGCCAGACGAAGCGCGCGAGGTCGGGCAGGCTTACCAGCCCCGACGTCAGAGCATAGATCGGAAACATCGCGCCCGACGGCATGCGGCGCGGGCGGCCGTCCTTGACGATCGCCATCCATGGGCTCGTCGGTCGCAGTTCCGCCTCGAGACCCAACTCCTTCACCAGGCCGAGCGCGTTACGATAGGTGCTGGTGATCAATTGCGCACCGCGCTCGATTATATAGCCGTCGCGCGTGTCGGTGATGAGCCGGCCGCCGACATGGCCGCTCGACTCGAGCACTGTCACGTCGAGTCCTGCCTGCCGCAAACGGAATGCCGCCGCCAGCCCGGCCATCCCGGCGCCGACGACAATAACTTTTCTGTTTGCCACGGAGTTCTACGAATGCGCGGGGTAACGGAAGTCGACGCCCCCGTCCTGCGTACGCACGTCGCCGAATACCGCCTCGAAGATCTCGGCCTTTCGCCCCGGGCCGTGCGAATTGGTGTCGATCTCTGTCGCAGCCACGGCGAAGTTGCCGACCACTTCGCTGGCCTGAACCAGGAATGATCTTCCGCTGGCGAGAATCCCGATGCCGCTGCCGTCGGGATTGAGTCTCGGTGAATCGGGGAACAGATTCGAGGCGTGCACATCAAACGCCTGTGCGAGAATGGGCGCGATGGCGATCGTATGCAGGTGCATCAACATTTGCAGAGCGGCGAACGGCGCTGCGGTCGAATTCACGGAGATTTCGAGCTGAAGCTCGTCGTTGCTGCCGAAGTTTTGCAGCGCGCGTTGAATCGTGAACAGTGGCGGGCCGCACCTTTGCGCGATTGCGACAATCTTCTGGTCGGTCACGCCAGCATCGCCAAAACCGCGCGCGACAATACGCATCGAAGATTCGTACAAGTCCCTGGCCCAATCGCTGCCCTTGGAGACGGCCTCGAGCACCGCGCTCTCGTGATGATCGATCGACTCCCGAATGAGCCGCAGAAAGTCCTCGAACGCCGCCGCTTCGGAGTCCTTGAAGTCCCGCGGGCGAAATTCCTTCTGCCCGGCAGGCAGCAGCCGCGCGGCACGCTCGGCGAAATCGGCGACCGCGCTCGACGGCAGCACGAAGTAGGTCCAGCCCGAGGTGTAATGCTTTCCAGTAGTGAATTCGTGGATTCCGCAGGTGAAAATATTCGGCGCCGATTGTTGCTCACGCAACATCCGCTCCGCATCATGCCAATCGACCTCAGCGGTTCCCACCGGCTTTCCCCGCTGCTCCCACAGGCTATACGCAAGGTCTTCTATGGCAGCGAGCCGATCCGATTTCTTTTCCATCGCCACTATTTATCTTCCATCAAGCAGCGACGTTTGACAAAAGAAAGCGACAAAGGAACTGAAGCTAAGGTAGTAACTGTGTGAGTACGCGCCGATCCACGAGTTCTCTCAGGACCGTTTCAAGCGGAACCGTGCCCTTAAGTGATCCTGTCTCGCCACCCTCGAACTCGATCCAACCTTCGTTGAAACCGTCCAGCATCCGCATGCGAGGCGTAGGATCAGCCACTCCTTGCGCTTTGAACAACGCTTCCCATTTCTCGCGCGGAATCGCCTCGATCGTGACGCCACGGCCCAGCACTTTTGAAAAGGTCGCGGCGATGTCGTTCGGCGTGATGCGCCTGGATCCCTCCAGCTCGATAACTTTTCGCCCGCCCCAGTTCTCCTGGAGCAACTCGGCTGCAACGCGGCCGATGTCCGCGGTGGCGACCATCGGAAACGGCTTATCCAGCGGCTGGAGAAAGCTCTGAAGCACGCCCGTCTTCACGGCCGGCTCGACATCCGATGCCGCATTTTCCATGAACCAGGCGGCGCGAAGAAATGCGACCGGCATCGGCAGGAGACCCAGCGCTTGCTCCATCATTTGTAGTTGGGTGAGTAGATTCGGCTGTCTCGCCTGCGCGCCGATTGTCGACAGGCAAACAATCTTCCCGGGCGCCGCAGCTTCGACTGCTTTCTTCAATGCAGAGACAACGGCCGCCGCTTCGGGAAAACCTTTCGACGGTGCGAAGTTTGGCGGAAGCAGAATGAACACGCCGTGGGTGCCGGCGAATGCGGCCTGGAGCGCCTTGGCGTCAGTCATTTCCGTCAAGGCAACATCGCATCCTTGCTTTGCCCAGACCTCTCCTTTTTCGACACTGCGCACGAGGGCCCGCACCGCATGGCCGGCGGCCAGCAAGGTCTTGGCGACAACGCTGCCCACCTGGCCCGTGATTCCCGTGATCCCGAAGGTCTGACGGTTATCGCGAGGCTTCATCTAGAAAGGCTTGTCGCCGTTGATCGTCACGCGTTCCATTCTGCGATTGGCTTTCTTGTTGTCCGCGACGACTCGATGCTGCGTGCAGCGATTATCCCACATCGCAACCGAGTTAGGACGCCATCGGAAGCGGCAGGTAAAGTCCGGCGACTCCATATGCCGGTACAGGAAGCCCAGCAGCGCCGCGCTCTCAGCCGGTTTCATTCCCTTGATCGACGCGGTGAACGTCGAATTGACGAACAGTCCCTTGCGCCTGCTCTCCGGATGCGTGCGAACGACGGGATGCTCCGCCGAGAGGATTTCCGGCGCCTGCTTGCCTCCGATGTGCTCGGTCTTGTAGTCGGCGCGCGAAAAGGTGCGCGCCGTATCGTGAATCGCAACCAGCTCCGATAGCAGCCGCTGCATCTTGTCCGACAGCGCCTCATAAGCGGCGTACATGCTGGCCCACATCGTGTCGCCACCGAACTCCGGCGCCACCGCGCAGCGCAGCACGGAACCGAGCGGAGGAGTATCCACGAAAGTCACGTCGCTGTGCCACGCTTCCGCAAGGTAGGGATGCTTTTCGTCGCTCTGCAGCACGACGAACTCGGGATGACCTTCGTCCTTCAAGGGCTGCAGGTAGGGATGAATCTGCAACGTGCCGAACCGGCGCGCGAACGCCTTGTGTTGATCGCGCGTAATCTCCTGGTCGCGAAAGAACAGCACCTGGTGCTCGATGAATGCAGCGCGGACTTCGTTGAAGGTCTCATCGCCGAGCTCCCCGAGATGAACTCCGCCGACTTCAGCGCCCAGCGCTCCGGCAATTGGACTAACTGATATGTGCCGCCAATCTTTCATCGCGATTTCTCCCTCGGCCAAGATACAAGACCATCCCCGACTGCACCACCGCGCGCGATGACGTCGCCTACCTTCCTATTTTCAGTCAGCCCAACCTGAGCGCTACTTATTGGCTGCATTAGCTCCAAAGCTTAGACTCGGAGGCGGGGATAACTGGCAATGCCGCCACCAACCACGTCTGCAAAAATCGCCATCATGCTCGTGCTGACGCTTGCGCTGTCACTGCCGGCCTTCGCCGCGGACGTGAATGAAATCCCTATGTGCAAAGAGGGCGCGACGGTGGCGATGTCGGACGACGCAATGGATTCCGACACGCACATGGGCGAGGGCGGGAAAAATATGGCGTTGCACATGTCATTCACCGCGCTGCGGCCCGCCAACGAAGCCGACAACGCGCGCGCCGCAGCCCTGGTGAGTCAACTTCAGCATGCGCTCGCGAAGTATAAGGACTACCACGTCGCCGAGGCCGACGGCTTCAAGCCGTTTCATCCCGAATTCAAGCAACAGAAGGTCGTTCATTTCACCAGGAGCTGGTACGCGCTCAAGGCCGAGTTTACATTCAACCCGCTCGAGCCTACTTCGCTGCTCTACCAGCGCACTCCGGACGGCGGCTACAAGCTGATCGGCGCGATGTACACCGATCGCAAGGGCGCCACCCTCGATGAACTGAATGAGCGGGTGCCGCTGAGCGTCGCGCGATGGCATCGGCACGTCAATTTTTGCATCCCGGCCAGAGGCGTCAACATGAAGACGGCGGATTGGACGAAGTACGGGCCCAACGGTTGGATCGCCACCAAGGAAGCGTGCGACCTGGTCGGTGGCCGGTTCTTTCCGCAAGTTTTTGGCTGGATGGTCCACGTCTACCCCTGGGAGACGAATCCGCAACTGTTGTGGGCGCACTAGCAGGGTGACGGCGGCGGTCGAACTGCTCGACGTCAGAAAGTCGTACGGCGGCTATGCGGCCGTTGACGGCATCTCGTTCGCAATTCCGCCCGCGCATATCTTCGGTCTGCTCGGACCCAACGGCGCCGGCAAGACCAGCACCATCCGCATGATGATCGGGATCACCTCGCCCGACTCGGGAAGCGTGCGCCTGTTTGGCGAGCAGCTGCGCCGCACCGCGCTGCGACGAGTCGGTTATCTGCCGGAGGAACGCGGCCTGTATCGCAGGATGACGGTGGGCGCGAACCTGGTCTTCCTCGGGCAACTCGCGGGCCTCTCGGTCGCGACCTCGAAGGAACGAATCGACGCGTGGACGAGGCGGCTCGGTATTGCGGACTGGGTCGATCGCCGGGTCGAGGAACTGTCGAAGGGGATGCAGCAGAAGATCCAGTTCATCGCGGCGCTGCTGCACGACCCCGACTTGCTCGTGATGGATGAGCCGTTCGCCGGGCTCGATCCCGTCAACACGATGCAGCTGAAGGACGTGCTGATGGAATTGCGCACGGCGGGAAAGTCGTTGCTGTTCTCGACCCATCGAATGGACCAGGTCGAAAAACTGTGCGACTCGATCTGTCTCATCAATCGCGGCAAGGCCGTGCTGCAAGGCAGCCTGAGCGAGGTCAAGGCTGGGAACGGCCGGCGCTTCGTGCAGATCGATTACGAAGGCGACGGAGCATGCCTTGCCGACAGTCCACTCGTCGATTCATTGAACGACTACGGCAATCACGCCGAGCTGCGCCTGAAGCCGGGCGCCGACTCACAGGAGCTGCTGCGGACCGCGATGCGCGCGCTGCGTGTGATCAGATTCCAGGTGATGGACCCGTCGCTCGAACAGATTTTCATCGAGCGCATTGCGAGGCGAGATGACTGAGTTCTCGCTGGGCAAAGTCTGGATCATCGCGAAGCGGGAATACCTCGAGCGCGTGCGGACGCGTTCGTTCATCATCTCGACCTTCGTGACTCCATTCCTGATGGGAATGTTTTTGATCCTGCCCACGCTGATCACTACCTCGACCGCTCGCAACCTCGTGCACGACAGCCAACGTCCGGCCCGAGTCGTGATCGCGTCCGACAACGTGCCGCTGGCCGAACTCGTAACCGGCGAACTCGCCCGTCAACACGGCACGCGCTACGAAGCGTCCGTCGTTTCTCCCCTGTCGCAGGCGCAGCGCGACAAGCTCGACAAGCGGCTCACCGACAGCGCAATCGAGGGCTACGTGTGGATCGACGCCAACGCGATCGCGACCCGGCGAGTCGAGTTCGTGACTCGCCGGATGGGCGATTTCGTTCTGCAACGGCGCCTCGGCGACGCGATGTCGTACGCATTCGCGTCGCTGCGGATGGTGCAGAATGGCAGGAGCGCCGCCGAAGTCGCCGCGATACTTCAACCGGTCGAGTTGACCCCGATTCGTGCAAAAAATTCTGCGACGCAGTTCAACGAGCTGCGCGGCGCCATGGTCGTTTTCATTCTGCTGTTCGTGATGCTTTTTTCGCTGCTGTCGTACGGCGTGATGGTGATGCGATCGGTCATGGAAGAAAAAGGCTCGCGCATTACCGAAGTCCTGATGTGCGCGGCGAGCGCGCAGGAACTGATGGCCGGCAAGATCATCGGCACCGGCGCGGTCGGCCTGACGCAGATCGGCGCGTGGCTTGCGATGGCGGGATTCGGCGCGTCGCGCAGCCTGTACCTGCGCACCGCGATGACGGCGCTCGACGTGGGTCCGTCGCTGATCGTCTATTTCGTAATCTTCTATACGCTGGGCTTCCTGCTCTACAGCGCGATCTTCGCCGGCGTCGGCGCGATCTTCAATTCGATCGACGAGGCGCAGCAGTGGAACTTCGTCGTCATCCTGCCGCTGATCGCTGCGTCCGCAATGATTCTGCCGGTGGCGACGGCGTCGAACTCGCGGATCGCAGTTGTGGTTTCGATGATTCCGTTCTGCTCGCCAATCCTGATGTTCGAGCGGCTCGCAGTGCAGGATCCGCCCGCATGGCAGCTCGCGCTCTCGCTGTTTTTGTTGATCGCAACAATTTGCGCGGCGATGTTCGTCAGCGGACGGATCTATCGAACCGGAATCCTGATGTACGGCAAGCGCCCGACGTTTCGCGAGCTCTCGCGCTGGCTGATGCACGCTTGAAAGAGCCGCAAACGGCCGATCCGTTTGCTTCACAATGCTGGCAAACGCTGCTATCTATTCGGCGGTTGGGGCATCGCGGCACAATGAGTAGCTGACGTTTGGGGCGCCGGTTACTTAAGTATTGCTCATTAACAAAAACGCGAATATAAGGTAGGCTTCAGGAAGGAAACGACCTGCGGCAGGAGCAAAGCGTGGCTCGTAAGAAAATTGCGTTCATCGGAGCGGGTAATGTCGGCGCGACCTGCGCTCATCTATGCTTTCTGCGCGGACTCGGCGACATCGTGCTCTACGACATTATCGAGGGCCTGCCGCAGGGCAAGGCGCTCGACATGCTCGAATCGGCGCCGGTCCTCGGCATCGACGTCAACGTCACCGGCACCACCGACATCAAGCAGATCGAAGGCGCCGATTGCTGCGTCGTCACCTCGGGCTCGCCGCGCAAACCCGGCATGAGCCGCGACGACCTGCTCAAAATAAACGCCAAGGTGATGACCGACGTCGGCAGCGCAATCAAGAAACACGCGCCCGGCGCTTTCGTGATCGCGGTCACCAATCCGCTCGACGCGATGGTCACGCAGCTCAAGCGCGTGACCGGTTTCGCAAAAGGCCGCATCGTCGGACAGGCCGGCGTGCTCGACTCGGCGCGCTACCGCACCTTCCTCGCGTCGGAGCTCGGCGTCTCGACCGAGAGCGTCTCCGCGATGGTGCTGGGCGGGCATGGCGACGACATGGTGCCGATTCGCAGCTACACGACCGTTGGCGGCCAGCCGATCGAGCGCCTCATCGCGGCGAAACGGCTCGAGGAAATCGAGAAGCGTACGCGCGGCGGTGGCGGCGAGATAGTCGAGCTGATGAAGACTTCGTCGTACTACGCGGCGGGCACCGCCGTTTACAAAATGGTCGAGGCGTACATGCTCGATCGCAAGCAGGTGCTGCCATGCGCCGCGTATCTCGACGGCGAATATGGCGTGAAGGGACTGTTCGCCGGAGTGCCGGTCGTGATTGGCGCGGGCGGCGTCGAGCGCGTCGTCGAAATCCAGCTCACCGCTGCGGAGAAGACAGCGTTCGACAGTTCGGTCGCTCACGTGCGCGAGCTGGTCGAGGCGATGGACAAGGTAATCGCGGCCGCATAAGCGGCGGCGCGATCCAGGAAAGGCTTATGGCTGAAGCAGAAGCAGTTGCGGCGCCTGCAATTTCGGCGGGGATGACGGCAGACGAGCGGCA
>JBEKLS010000159.1:0-10350 GCA_050010075.1 Binatus sp. (SeqCode)
CCCGAGCGCTCCTGGATTTTTCCGACCAGCTTTTCCATGTTGCCCTGGGCTTCCGTCAGATCGTCGTCGGTGACCTGTCCCCATTTGCGCTTGATTTCACCGGCCAACTGTTTGTACTTGCCCTTCACCTGATCGCGGTTCATTTGGATTTGCTCCTTGGTTGTTTGGTTTTACGACCTTTGTCGTGACGCCAAACAAGGGAGCAAGTATAGGGCCACCTGCCTAAAGGCTTGATCTGCAAGGCTTCGGGCGAAATCGTCAGGGTAAATTGTTCACGATTCCGGGCGCGGGCGATCGCCCGGCTTCGCTACGGTGCGGGCGGTACAGCTGAATCGGCGAGCTTAGGCAGCGGCGCGAGCAAGGTTGAAGCTTTGGTCGCTAGGCTTATAGCCGCAACGCTATCGCGGTCTGCCAGCGCCTTCTTGGCTTCCTGCAATAATCTCTGCGCGAGGATATCGCGCTGCGAATCGTCAGCGCTCAGGTTTGTGCGATCGACTCGTTTTTCGATCTTGTCGAGAGGCTCGCCACTGAGGTGGCAGCCTCGGGAGTTGCGGGAGTGATCGCGGCTGTCGAGCCCGGATTTTCCAGGCTCACGTCGGCGGTGGTCGGACCCGTGCCTTCGACCTGGTTGGCGACGCTCTCCGCCTGCTTCGATGCAGTCGCTGCTTGCTTCGAGGCGACCGCGGCCTCTGCCGATGCGTTGGCAGCGGACCTGGCGGCTGCGGCGGCGTTCTCCGAAGCGGCGAGCGCCTGCCGGGCAGCTTTTCTGCTGGGACGTTTCGTCGTTTCCCTGGCGATCGGAGTTGGCGAGGTCGTGGGAACCGCAGTTGGCGTCGCAATCGGCGTCGCAGTTGGAGTCGGAGTGGGAGTCGAGCCGCTGAAGAGATTAGTGATGCCCCCGATGCCCGGCGAACTGTTGTCCGCGCATCCGGCAAGATAAATCAGCGGCAACGAAAAGAGGCCGACAATCAGCCAGACGATCGGACGACCGGCTCGCTTACGCAGCGCTTGAAACCGCTGATTTGGCAGGTGCATTTGCGGCTATCGGAATCGTTACCTTGCAGGTCGTACCTTGTCCCAATTCCGATTCTATAGCTATCTTCCCGCCGTTCAGTTCGATCGCCCGCATCGCGAAGGGCAGGCCCAGCCCGCTGCCACCGGACTTGGTTGTGAAATATAAGTCGAAAATTCGGTCCAAGTGTTCGCTGGTGATGCCGGGTCCACGGTCCGCTATCGCCAGTTCGACCGACGACTCTCGCAAGCAGGTCGTCAGCCGCAACACTCCGCCGTCAGCCATTGCCTGATCGGCGTTGGTAATCAAATTTGAAAGCGCCTCGAAAATCAATCCTCGATCGGCTCGCACCAGGGGCAGCCCGGGATCCAGTTCATACTCGACTTTGATCTTTTCGCTATTGACGCGTCCGCCAAGCTCTTTGAGCAGCTCGTTCACGTCGAAATCGCTCAGCTTCAATTGCTCGGGCCGCATGAACCGGAGCAGCGCCTCGACCGCTTCGTCCAGGCGCGTCACCTCGCGGCGCAACTTGTCGATATGCTTTGCACCCGTTTCGCCGGTTTCATGGCGCAGCAGCTCGAGCCGCATGTTCATTCCGTTCAGAGGGCTGCGCAGTTGATGGGCCAGGCCGGAAATCAAGGTGCCCAGGCGCGCCAGCCGGTTCGACGAATCCAGCGCGCTTTCGAGCTCGATGACCGGCGCCAGGTCCCGCAGCACGATCAACAGGCCCGCCGGTACTCGCTCGCGGCCGAGGCGAAAGAACGAGACCAGATAAGTGCCGCCCGCCGGCAGCGTCAGCGGTACATCGCGCGCTTCGGTACCGGCGACCGTGGATTGTACGAGCGTCAGCAAGGGATGGCCCGCATCGAGCGCCGATGCGAGCGGTGCGCCCTCGAGCGAGCTGTTCTTCGGCGCCAGCCGCTCCTGCGCTTCCTTGTTCGCGAACAGCACCACGCCGTTGGTGTCGAGCAGGACGACGGCGTCCTGGATTGTGCGGACAACGTCGAACAGATGAGTGTTGTCGCTGTCCAGCCGCGAGCGATCCGCCCTGACTTGCCGCGACAGCTCGTTGAACTTCTCGGCCAGCGTGCTCAGTTCGGTGCCGCCGGACACCGTCACCTCCGACGGACTCTTGCCGGCGGCCAACTGCTCGAACCCGTGAGTGAGAATGGCGAGCTGTTCGAGAATACGGTTGGAGATAAGCAGTATCGCGAGCATCGCCGCCGCGATTACCAGCCCGGCGGTGGCGACGATCACTACCAGCAGATGCCGGGCGCGATCGGCGATCAGCGCCGTCGTAACGCCGATCGAAATTGTCGCAACCGGCTGGCCGTTGATCTCGACCCGGCGCCGCGCTTCATAAACCTTGGCCGTCAGCAGGCTTGGCAGTGAGGTAAACAGCAGCCATCGCGAGGCCTGGTCCTCGAGTTCGGACACCGACGGCAAGGTCAGCTCGGGCTTGCCCTCGCCATCGCCATTGGCCGCCACGATCACGGTGCCATCGGCGCCGACGATCTGCGCGTCCACCACGGCGGGACCGAAGGCAACCGTCGAGTCGAGCACCTTGCGCAGCGAATCGCTCCCGCGCAACGCGGTCGGTACGTCGCTGCCGCCTTGCGTCAGGGCCAGGCGCACCTGCTCGAAGATCTGCGCGATCATGAAGTCGGTCGATCGCGACATGTTCTCGACCATTCCGTCGATTCGGGAATCGAGCGAGATGACGCTCAACGCCACGGTAGGAACGAGCATCAACACCAGCGCCATCAGTGCCAGTCTTGCCCGCAGATGCATTTAAAAATTCCCGGACGCTTCGAGCTACGAACGTTCGGCGCCGAAGCGTTCGAGCTTGTTATACAAGGTTTTCGCGCTGACTCCCAGAATTTCGGCGGCGCGGGTTTTGTTGCCCGCGGTGAACTCGATGGTGCGCGAGATCATCTCCTTTTCGACGTCGTCAAGCGAGCTGCCCAGCGGAATCTTGATGAAGCCGCCATCGCCGCCGCCCGCCGCGCGGAAGTCGTCGGGCAAGTCGGACTTGCGAATGGTGCGGCCCTCGCACACGATCAGCGCCCGCTCGATAACGTTGCGCAACTGGCGCACGTTGCCGGGCCACGGATGCGCCTGCAGCGACTTCATGCATTCCTCGTCGATCCCGGTCACGTCTTTCTTGTTCTGCGCGGCGTAATGGTTGATGAACATCTGCGCGAGCTGCGGCAGGTCGTCGATACGCTCGCGCAGCGGCGGTAGCTGGATCGTGAACACGTTGAGCCGGTAGAAAAGGTCCGCCCGCAGTTTGCTGTCGCGCACCGCCTGCTCGATATCGCGATTCGACGCCGCCAGCACCCGCACGTCCAGCGGTATCTCGGCCGTCCCGCCCACCCGGCGCAGGCGCTGCTCTTCGATCACGCGCAGCAGCTTGGGCTGCAGCTCGACCTTCATCTCGGTCAACTCGTCGAGCAGCAGGGTTCCGCCGTTGGCCGCCTCGAAGCATCCTTCCTTGCGCCGGTCGGCGCCGGTGAACGAGCCGCGCTCATGCCCGAACAGCTCGCTCTCCATCAGCGTCTCGGGGATCGCCGCGCAATTTACCGGCACATACGCGGCGCCGCGGCGCGGCGACAATTCATGAATCGTGCGCGCCACCAGCTCCTTGCCGGTGCCGCTCTCGCCCGTTATCACCACCGACGCCGACGACTGCGCCAGCCGCTCGATGGCCGTGATCACCTTGCGCATCGCGAGCGAGCGCCCGAACAGCGGCCCCAGCTCGCCCACCTCGGCCAGGCGGCGGCGCAGGGTCGAGTTTTCCTCGCGGATGTTGATGTTGTCGGCGAGGTTGTTGAGCACTCGCTGAAGATGAGCGGGGTCAACAGGCTTGCGGAGGTAGTCGATCGCGCCCAACTTGAGCGCCTCGACCGCGTCGGGTATCTCGCCTTGTCCCGAAATCATGATGGTCGGCAGGTTGATCCCGAGCTCGCGGATGTCGCGCAACAGCTCGAGGCCGCCCTTGCGCGGCATCCTGAGGTCGGACAGCAGGATTTGCGGGTTGAAGCTGCTGATGAGCTCGAGCGCGCGCACGCCGTCCTCGGCGATCTCGCCGCGAAAGCCCCAAGCGGCCAGCGACTCGCGCCACTCCTCGTGAGTGTTCACGTCGTCTTCCGCGATCAAAACACGAATTTCGTTAGCCATAGACTCCCCGCCGAAAAAACTGGTTGCTTGCCCGTGCAAATGCAACATCCATGCAACGGGCCTGAGTCTTAAAAATACTATGCCCTATCGGGGCACTCCGCTCAAAAGACCCAAAGTGCGCGACGCCTGGGTCGGTAATTCTTACCGACTTTCCGCGTTTGTCAGAATCTTCTACTGACTGGATCACAGCAATCCCGTGGCAGTCCACTTGCTAATAGAGACCTGAAAAAAAACTTCAGACGAGGACGCACGTCGCTCCTCAAGGATTGTCATCAAAAATGAGCACCACAAAAGCAGATGTCGACGGCCTGATCGACGAGGGCCGCGAGAAAATCAACGACTTCGCCGAGATGGGCATGGAATACGTGTCGTCGGCTAATTCCGCGCTGACGGATTTCGTCCGCGACGAGCCGCTGATCGCCATCGCGAGCGCATTCGCGATCGGTTACATCGCGGCGCGCATTCTCAATCGCGTCACCGCGCGGTAACGGTCATGGCAAAGCAAGAAACCGACTACGCCCAAGAGCTGCGCGAGAAGATCGCCGAATATCCCGAGCGATCATTCGCGCTCGCGATGCTCGGCGGCTTCGCTATAGGCGGAGGGCTGAGCAGCAGGACCTCATTTCAAATCATCGTGATGGCGCTGGAAGGGATACTGGGAGACCGCCTGATCCCGGCATTGGTTTCCAGGACGGATAAAAATGGTAGACGAACCAGAAATAAAAAATGAGCTCGACGACGCGAAGGAAGACCTGCGCGACGCGCTGCATGAACTCAACGGACGCGTCGAAGACAGCGTCGCCCGGCTGCGGCCCGACCGCGGAATTCGCCGACACCCGATCAAGACCGCATGCGTCGCCGGTGCGTTAGGCTTCGCCCTCGGATCGGAGTCGAGCGAAGTGGCGTTCCTCGGGCTGTTCGCGTTAGGCGCCATCATGCTTTCGCGCGGCCATGAAGCCGTCGGCCCGGACGAAAATGAAGTCGGACGAATCTGACATCAGAGCGTTGCAACCATCGCGCGAAGCGGACTTGTCAGATCTCGCGCTGCGAATCCTGTCGGACTTCGCGCGAATCGTAGCCGCCGAAGCACGCCTGCTCGAGTCGAACATCTTCGGCGCCGCGCAGGCGCTCGTCGACCGTGTCTACATTGCATCGACCCTGATTGTGCTGGCCGGCGCCGGTGTGCTCGCGATGTTGGCCAGCGTGATCCTTCTGCTGCACCATTGGATGCCGTGGTGGCAGGTGCTGGGACTGGTCGGCGTAGCAGCGGTCGTCCTGGCGGAAGTCTTGAGGCGTACGCTGATACCCGCAGCGCCTGCGTCGCAGACGACAGTTTCTTTATCGCATTAGTCAGTCGGCTGTTTTCACACCTGGAAAATATTACTCAGTCCGTTCTTCTGGATACTTTTTGTGTCCATTTCAATAGTCATTACGCGGCTTTGCGATGGCATAGGAGTTGCTGAAAGTCTCGCATCAATACGCGGAGGGACTGACTAATGTTGTACTATGCACTCGTTTTCCTACTCATCTCTTTGGTCGCGGCGGCACTTGGATTTGGCGGTGTCGCCGGCACAGCCGCGCAGTTCTCGCGAATCCTGTTCGTCGTTTTCCTGGTGCTGTTCGTAGTATCGCTCGTCGCCGGCCGAGTGATCATATAGCCAAAAGGCGGATCGACCGTCCGGTCAGTTGTGATGACCGGACGGTTCAGCCGCGCGCCGAAATTTCGCCCACGCCAAGTCCGAAATTTCTGAAAATTTAAAAGGGCAGGGTTGCCCCTGCCCAAGCAAAACGTGAAACCCAGGTTTCACGTCAAAATTAAGTGATTGGTCTTTTAGAAAATAACGCCAAGAGTATCGCCGACGATTCGAAAGGGCGCTGCCACTATCGTTCCCGCCGCATTCGCCGTCGCTCCGACCACGCTGTCCGGTTGGTCGGTCGTGGTGGTCGTCGTCGTGCTGGTCGTCTCCGGCGGCTCGCCAGGCGCACTGCTTGTCGTGTAGGTCGTTTGGCTGCTCGTATCGGAGCAGGCCTCCAACAGAGGGCATGCGCACAGCAGCGCTGCCAGCCCGATCGCCTGTATCGTCGATTTGTTCATGATTGCACCTTAGTCCGAGTACGGACTTACAACCGTAGTCGTGCGGCGCTGCACGTCGCCGTTGTCATCGGTAGTAGTGGTCTCAGTCGTGGTGGATTGAGGAACAGTAGTCACTACTACCGGCGGCGGCGTAGTCACTACCGGCGGGTACGCGGAGCCGTACTGAGTAACGGTCTTCTGCACAGTGCCGTTGTTGAACTGAGTAGTTGTGGCAGTCGTCGCGTTCGGCGTCACTACCGCGGGCTCAGTTACTACCGGTGCTGTCGTCGTCACGACCGCCGGCGCTGGCTCGACAATGGTCGGCGGTGGCTCGGTGGCGACTTCACGCGTGGTGGTCGTCTCACTGACGGTGCGCTCGGTCGAGCAACTCGACATCCAGCCCAGGGAAATGCCGACGCAGGCGGCCAAAGTTATGTTCGTGAGGATTTTCATAAATGCCCTCCGGTTCCTTTAATCGGAGAGTTGCGCCGAAGTCGCAGGGAGGAACGAGATCAACAGGGTGAGGTAGTTGCGAACTTCGGCGCACCCTCCAAGCTATGGTGGGATAGAGAGCAATCGCTGTGCCGAAATCCGTCGCTGAAAAACCGCGATGAACAGCGCAATTCTTTGATCGGTCTTGCCGCCGGGAATTTTTACGATTCAATAACTCGGAAAAAAGTTCCACAGGTACCCGTGTCGGCGAGCAGCAGATGTCCTCAGCATATCTAAGCAGCGTCACTACGGCCTAGAATGTGCATCACAACGATGACTCGCGACTTAAAACTTGACGCAGGCCAGAAAGCGGTGGCGGAAAACGAAAAGCAAACAGACCCGGCTTACGGCGAGAGCGAAGACCGGTTTGAGATGCTGTGGGTCGCCGTTCCGGTTTGCGCCGCAATCATCGGTACCGCCGCCTTATACTTCGCCCGGCCGGTCCTGCTTCCGTTGGCGATCGCGACCATTCTGGCCGTTATCTTCAGTCCCGTCGCGACCCGCCTCGAGCGCTACTTCGGGCGCCTCATCAGCGCCGCGCTGGTAGTACTACTGGTAATCGGCGGCATATCATCGCTTGGTTACTTTCTGACTATTGAACTGACTACAGTCGCCGACCAGGTAGCTGACTACTCAGACAATATAGGAAACAAACTTGCGGCGCTCGAGAAAGACTCGCCGCCGTGGCTTCAGCATATCAAGGAAGCGGTCTCGGACGTTGAGAGCCGAGTCGAAAAGGCGAATCCCGCCCCGCGCCAGCAGCAGCGCGCCGTGATGGCGCTGCCGGTTCCTGCGCCTCTCAGTGACAGCCTGAAGCCGGTAGTTCCGATCGTCGACGGCATGGTCAACACCTTGCTGATCATTATGCTGCTCTTCTTTCTGCTCTACAGCCGCAAGGATTTACGCGATCGATTTGTCCGGCTCGCCGCGCGCGCGAGGATTCCGATCGCGGCACAAGCGATAGAAACGGCGGGTTACACCGTCGGCCGCTACCTGCTGCTGTTTACGACCATCAACCTCGGCTACGGTATCGCGACCGGCACCGTGGCGTGGCTGCTCGGCCTGCCCAGCGCACCGCTGTGGGGCCTGGTCGCGTTCCTGTTGCGATTCATTCCGTACGTCGGCGCGATGAGTTCGGCGCTGCTGCCGGCGTTGGTTGCCTTCGCGTTGTTTCCTGGATGGGGCAAAGCGTTCGAGATACTCGGCGCGTTCGTGATTCTCGATCAGGCCGCAGCGCAGTTTGCCGAGCCATTCATCATCGGCCACGGCATTGACGTCTCGCCGGTCGCGCTGCTGATATCCGCAATGTACTGGTCGTGGCTGTGGGGAATCCCCGGCTTGCTGCTATCGACGCCTTTGACCGCATGCCTCAAAGTCGCAGGCGACTTCATCCCGCCGCTCGGGTTTCTTTCGATCCTGCTCGGCGCCGATCGCGTGCTGGACGACTACCACGACTTCTACCGCATGCTGCTCGAACTCAATCCGGAGGGAGCCCGCAATGTCGCCGTCGCCTATTGCGACGAGAACGGGCTAGAGCGAACTTTTGACGACGTGATTTCGCCGGCGCTGGTGCTGATGGGTGAGGAGCGTGCGGAAAACCATATCAGCGACGCGAACCAGCAACTCATCATCGACACCACCCATCAATTGATTGCCGAGCTTGGCAACCGATTCGTGAAAACGCGGATTTCCCCAAGCGTGAGAGTGCTCGGCGTGATGGCGCCCGGCGAGCTGCACTTCCTGGGTTTGCTGATGCTGCTCGAGCTGCTGCGCAAAGAGGGCGTGGTCGCCAGCTTCGCCGGCGAGAATAAATCACCCGACGAAATTTGCGAATTGGTTAAACGGTTCACGCCCGACTTCGTGTTCATCTCGTGCATGACCACCGAATGCGTGCCGGCGACGCTGGAGGTAGTGGAGGAGCTGCGCAAGATCGCGCCCCACGTGACAATCATCGCAGGCGGGCCGGCAGCGCTCGATCATTCGGACGATCTCATCAATGCCGGCTGCTATCAGATCTGCGCCAGCAGTAATGAAGCGCGCCGCGCAGTCAGGCGTTACATGCTCCAGCGCGCGAAGTCCCGGATTCCCGCCGCGCCGCGCCCGTCATCGCGCCGCTACGCGCAGAACGGCTGACGCCCGGGAGCCTTACTGGTCGGCTGCATCTGTGGCAATTCGCTGCGGCGGTGGCGGAAAGCATGGCAGCGTGCTCGTCACCACGTAATGGTAGTACTGCCCGTTCCAGGTAAAGGTGCCGACCGGTTTGCCGAAATTCGAGGTCATCGCGGTCAGCCGATCGCTGTCGGCCGCGGTGACGTATCGCGAAGGCGCATACGCCAGGAAGCTGCTTGCGTTCTCGGGAATCACGGCGCCCAGCGGCGGCGAAAAATTCATTTGAAGAAAATTCACCGCCGGCCGCCAACCGTCTGGTGTCGTCTCGGAATCCTTTATCGCCGCCCATTGCCGCTGATCGACGAAATCGGCGATCTGCAGCTCGCGATATTCAGGCGCGCCGCTGGCACTCCTGCGCAATTCGATTACGCCCGGAACTTCGATTTCAAGCTGGTTGCAGTTGTCGCCGCTGTTCATCGCACTCTCGCGCGCGTCCGCTTCCTTCTTCGCGGCAATCTCCTGCGCATGCGCAGCCGAACCGACGCCAGACGCCAGCCCGACGGCTCCTTCACTGACGGTCTCCGCGGCCTGTGCCGCTATCGGCGCGAACTGCGCCGCCGCCATCCAGCATCCGCTGATTCCGACGGTCATCGCAGCCGCGAGTACCGCGACGATCAATCCGAAAAAATGCCGCCCCAAGCGATCGATATGACCCCCGACCAGCCCGTCTGCGCACCGATGAACTTCTCCAGCCAGGGCGCCGCCGTCCGGTTTCGCTCAGCGTAGCAGAAATTCCGAGACAAAAAATGTACGGGTCGTCGCCAGGGTGAACGGCTCGTCGCGAATCGAGCCAACATGTCGGACGGCAAAAAAGAACGGCCGGGCTACGAGTGGGGACCGTGGTGGGGAGCCGACGGTGCAAGTAGCCCGGCCTTGCTTGGGGACAGACCGCTGTTTGTCTCGGGGGAGGAGATTGTCAGCGTACTTGTACGTAAAGCAAAGTTTGTGCCCCGAAAAACCTGCGACGAATACTGGAGACTGAGGTCGAACTTTTTTCTCTTTCTGCGATGGCGCAAGTCCGAAAGTCTCGAATTCGGAGTCTTTTCAGCCGAATTCACATGTTTTGCAACTTGCGATCACGATCCTCGATGCGATTCTTCGATGCTTGGATCTCGCGCATGCATCGAGTCGGCTGCTGCAACCTGACTGCACTGGACTCAGTTCGACTCATGCGCAGGTACAGATACGGTGATCGCAGGATCGCGTACGCGGCGCTCTGCTTAATGAGTTCACTGTCGACCAAAATCGACGAGCCGCGACAACATTGGTTGAGAGGGCATCGCGCGTGTGTTACTTCCTAGAGGCTCGGGGCGTAGCGCAGCTTGGTAGCGCACCTGCCTTGGGAGCAGGGGGTCGGCCGTTCAAATCGGCTCGCCCCGATACGCGCCAGTAGCTCAGGTGGAAAGAGCAACGGCCTTCTAAG